>CAJYLT010000047.1 GCA_913775795.1 uncultured Sphingomonas sp.
CGAGCGCCTCGATTCGCTGTTCGATCAGGTCGGCATTGCTCGCCGCCCGCGTCGCGCTGGTCTCGATCGCGCTGGCGAGCGCGCGCTGATCCGCCGCCTCCGCCGCAATTCCGGCGGCGGCGTCGGAAACCTCGCCCACCGCTTCGCAGACCAGTTGCGCGTCGACGCTCGATGCCTCGGCCGATCCGCGCACGTCGTTGAGGATGTCGACGATCCGTCCGCTCGCACGCTCGGTTTCGGCGGCCAGCCCCTTCACCTCCCCCGCGACCACCGCGAAGCCGCGCCCCGCCTCGCCCGCGCGCGCCGCCTCGATCGTCGCGTTGAGCGCAAGCAGGTTGGTCTTGGCCGCAATACCGCGAATTTCCTCGATGAACGTGCCGATCTGCTCGGCGCGCAGCGACAGCGCCGCTATCGTCGCGCTGCTCTGCTCGCTTTTGACGCGCCCGATCCCGGTCAGCTCGCGCTGCTGCTCGGCCGCGGCGGCGATCGAGCCGATCGACTGGCCGAGGGTCGAGATTGCGCCGGCCACGCGCCGGATCTCGCCCGTCGCGTCGGCGGCGTTGGCCGCTACCACGCCCGCCTCGCGCCCCGCCGCGCCGAACATCGCATCCAGCGTGGTCGCCGACGCCTCCAGCCCCTGCGCCGCATCCTCGATCGCCACCGCGATGCCCGCGACCGATGCCTCGAAATCCCCCGCCAGCGCCAGCAGCTCGCGCCGCCGCTCGGCCGCATGGCCGCGCGCCGCATCGCGCCGCTCGGCCCGCGCGGTCTCGGCCAGCGCGTCGGCGCGCCGCGCCTGCGCCAGCGCATCCTCGGCGCGTGCCGCCTCGCGCTCGGCCCGCTCGCGCTCGGCCTCCGCCGCGGTGACCAGCCGGGCGCTTTCCGCCACCGCACGATCCTGCGCCGCGACCAGCCTGGCGAGATGCGTGGTCACATACCCCAGCACGCCGAACTGCAGCACCACCGCCAGCGCGTGGAACACCACCCGCCCCAGATTGCCGTTGCCGTTGAACACCCAGTCGGGCGCCAGCCACTCCAGCGCCAGATGATGCACCGCGATCAGGCCCGAGGCGAGCAGGATCGGTCGCCAGTCGCACAGCACCGTCAGGAGCGCGAGCGCCACGAAGAAGTACATGTGCGCGTCCATCTGCCACGCATGGCCGGCCAGCGCATAGACGAGGAGCGCGGGCATCACCGCCGCGAGCGTTCCCGCGACAAGGCGCGCGGTCGCATCGGACCGCCGACGCAGCCCGGCCACGCTCGGCAGGATATTGGCCGCGCCGCCCAGTAGCGCGATCGGCAACATCGGCCGCCCCGTCCCCAACGCGACGAGCAGGATCGCGAGCAGGCTTGCCCAGCCCGCCCCCGCCACCAGCATCACGCCCCGCCGACGCAGCGCCGTCAGCCCGCAGTTCGCATCGCTCGCGATAATGCTCATGCTGTCCTCCCCGCTTGTCCACATAGGGCCGGTCGGGCCGCGACGACCACGCCGCCCGCGCGCAGCACCGCTGCCAGCATCGCATCGCGCCGTCCCTCGACGACCAGGCTGCCGGGCAGCGCGCCTTCGCCGATCAGCCGCGCGCCGGCCCCTATCGCGGCGTTGAGCGCGCCGACCCCGCTGCCCGCGACGGGCACGATCAGCAGCGCCCCCTCCGCCGGCGGCGCCAGCAGCAGCGCGCCGATCCCGCCGATGACGAGCAAGCATTGGGCGGCAACGGCGACCGACCCCGGAGACAGCTTAACCATGGGTTACGCCTAGGGCCGAATTGGTGAAGACAGCGTTAGGATCGCGCTACCATCTTCGGACCGTAGAGGCAGCCGTTTGCACGGCGCGATTCCCGTGCACCGGCAAAGGCCGGGGTACGGCGTCGTCTTTGGGAAAGCGCCCGTCGCCTCAGTCCAACGGCCCCTGATATTGCGGGCCGGCATAGTCGCTGAACCGCGTGATCTCCGGCTCGAACTTCAACGTCACCTTGCCCGTGGCACCATGGCGCTGCTTGGCGATGATAAGCTCGGCAAGGCCGAAGACGCGCTCCATGTCCATGTGCCACTTCTGGTGGTCCTCGAACACCTTGGGGTCGTCGCCCTCGACCGGGCGCTTGGGCTCCTTCGCCGCGACGTAATAGTCCTCGCGGTACACGAACCAGACCATGTCGGCGTCCTGCTCGATCGAGCCGGATTCGCGAAGGTCGGAAAGCTGCGGGCGCTTGTCCTCGCGGCTCTCGACCTGACGGCTGAGCTGCGACAGCGCCATCACCGACACGTTCAGGTCCTTGGCCAGCGTCTTGAGGCCACGGCTGATCTCGGAGATTTCCTGCACGCGGTTGTCGCTTTTGCCACCCGACCCCGACAGCAGCTGAAGATAGTCGACGACGATGAACTTCAGGTCGTCGCCCAGCGTCCGCTTCAATCGCCGCACGCGCGTGTGCAGCGCGCTGATCGAGATGCCCGCCGTGTCGTCGATATAGAGCGGCAGGTTCTGGAGGTCGGTGGCCGCGTCGGCGAGCTGGCGGAACTCCTGCTTGCTGATTCGGCCCATGCGCAGCGCCTCCGAACTGATGCGCGACTGTTCGGCGAGAATACGCGTGGCAAGCTGGTCGGCGGACATTTCGAGGCTGAAGAACGCGACCTTGGCGCCCACCGTCTCCTTGGGGCTGAGGCCCAGCGCCATGTCGTCGTTCCACCGCCGCGCGGTGTTGAAGGCGATGTTGGTGGCAAGCGAGGTCTTGCCCATGCCCGGACGCCCGGCAAGGATGATGAGGTCCGAGTGGTGCAGACCGCCGATCCGCTGGTTGATGCTCTCGAACCCGGTCGTCGAGCCCGACAGGCCGCCGCCCGCGTTCAGCGCCTTGGCCGCCATGTCGACCGCCGCGGCCGTCGCCTGCGCAAAGGTCTTGATCGACTTGGTCGTGGTGCCGCCCGCCGCGACCGCGAACAGCCGCTCCTCCGCCGCCTCGATCTGGGCCGAGGGGTCGATCTTCTCCGAGGTGTCCATCGCCCGGTCGACCAGCTCGCGGCCGACCTCGACCAAGGTACGAAGCTGGGCGAGGTCGTAGATCTGCTTGGCGAACTGGCGCGCACCGATCAGGCCCGCGCCGGAGCCGGTGAGCTGGGCCAGATACGCCGGCCCGCCGAGTGCCGCCATGCCCGGATCCGCCTCGAACATCGGCCGCAGCGTCAGCGGATTGGCGAGCAGGTCGTCGCCGCGCAGCTTGGCGATCGCGCCGAAGATGCGGGCATGGACCGGCTCGTGGAAATGCTCGGTCTTCAGCATGTCGACGATGTCGTCGGCCAGCCGGTTGTCGATCATCATCGCGCCGAGCAGTGCGGCTTCCGCCTCGACATTCTGGGGCAGGCGGATGGGTTCGGCGGGCGCCGTCGGAATCAGTTGGGTGGCCATCCCCCCTCTTGGGCGCATCGGGGCGCGGTCCGCAACCGGCCATGGCTGTGGATAACGGGAACCGTTGTAATCGTGCGCCGAACGCGGCAAGCGGAACACAGCATGGCCGACCCCCGCATCATCGACGTGACGCTCGACGAGCGGACGATCCTGTGGCGGTCGGCGGATGTCGAGCAGGAACGCCGCATCGCCATCTTCGACCTGCTCGAGGGCAATCATTTCCGCCCCTTGCGCGAGCATCCCGACGGCTATGCCGGCCCCTATCGCCTCGCGCTCAGCGTCGAGGAAGGGCGGCTGGCGCTGGCGATCGCGCGGGAGGACGGGACGCCGCTGGAGACGCTGGTCCTCGCGCTCGGGCGGTTCCGCCGGCCGATCAAGGACTATTTCGCGATCTGCGACAGCTATTACCAGGCGATCCGCAGCGCCACCGCGGCCCAGATCGAGACCGTCGACATGGCCCGCCGCGGCATCCACAACGAAGCCGCCGAACTGCTTCGCGAGCGGCTGGACGGCAAGATCGAGATCGATTTCGATACCGCGCGGCGGCTGTTCACGCTCATCTGCGTTTTGCACATCAAGGGCTGAGGGGGGCCGCAATGTGGGGTTTGGGGCGCTGGATCG
This sequence comes from uncultured Sphingomonas sp., assembly GCA_913775795.1. Lineage (GTDB taxonomy): Bacteria > Pseudomonadota > Alphaproteobacteria > Sphingomonadales > Sphingomonadaceae > Sphingomonas. Next base: position 4,022 of record CAJYLT010000047.1, read on the forward strand.
GCGCCGTCGTGTTCGTCGTGATTCTGGGGATCGCCGGGTGGTGGTTCGCCGCGCACTGGCGCCCGGCGGTCAAGGACTTCCCGATCCAGGGCGTCGACGTCAGCGCCGCGACCGGCGCGATCGACTGGGGCACGGCGAAGGCCGAGGGCGCGGACTTCGCCTATGTGCTCGCGACGATGGGCGACCGCGGCCGCGACCCGGCGTTCGAGGGGCATTGGGCGGCGCTCGCCGACAGCGGCATCCGGCGCGGCGCGATGCATGCCTATTCGCTCTGCCGCCTCGCCGCGGACCAAGCCGACCATTTCAACGCGGTCGTGCCGCGGATGCCCGATGCCCTCCCCGCGGTCGTCGCGTTCGACTTCGCCCCCGACTGCACCGACCGGCCGACGCGCGAGGTGCTGCTGCGTGAGGTCGCGACCTTCCTCGAGCGCGTCGAACGCCACACCGGCGAGCGCGTGCTGATCCGCGTCAGCCCGGATTTCGAAAAGCAGTACCGGCTGAGCGACGGCCTGCCCCGCACCTTCTGGGCGACGGGCAACTGGTTCCCGCCCGACTATCTGGCGCGGCCGTGGCGGATGTGGCAGGCGAACGCCGCAAGGGCTGTCGAGGGGTTCGAGGCGCCGGTGGGTTGGGATGTGGTCGCACCATGATCGAGATTGACGAAACCGCGCTGGTCGCCGCCGCCCGCACCGCGGCACTCAACGCCCATGCGCCCTATTCGCGCTTCGGCGTCGGCGCGGCGCTGCTGCTCTCCGACGGCAGCGTGATGACCGGCGCCAATTTCGAGAATGCGAGCTACGGCCTGTCGCTCTGCGCCGAAACCGTCGCCACCGCCTCGGCCAGCGCCGCCGGGCGGCTCAAGGACATCGTCGCCGTCGCCGTCATTGGCGGGATGATCGAGGGCGGCCGCCCCACCGGCAACACCCCCGTCCGCCCGTGCGGCCGCTGCCGACAGGTGCTGAACGAAGCCGCCGGCATGTCGGGCCGCGACCTCACCGTCCTGTGCGCGGGTGCGGAGGGCACGGGCGTCGAGCGCCATCGCCTGTCCGACCTTCTCCCCCACGCCTTCGGCCCTGCCGATCTGGGGATCGATCGTTAACCATTGAGCCCTAGATATCCCCCGCAATAACAGGGGGATGAGGATGTTCGAAACGGACCGCGCGGGCCCGCGCGCGATCGTCGGCCATGTCGGCCGCAAGGGGATGCGCCTCGCGCTCGTGGGTCCCGCGGGCGGGATCGACCCCGGCACCACGCGCTTCCACGATGCCGCCGCGATCACCAGCCTCTCCGGCGCGATCAGCGCGTTCCAGCGCGAGATGGCGCTGCCCCCCGGCCCGGTCCGCTCGGCCTTCGCGGTCGCCGGCCTCGTCCGCGGCGACGCGATTTCGGTCACGCGCACGCGCTGGTTCCTGTCGCGATCGGGGCTCGCCGGCATGCTCGGCCACGCCCCCGTCATCCTCAACGATTTCGAGGCGGAGGCCTGGGCGCTCGCCGCGCGGGAGCGGCCCGCCGGCCAGCCCACCACCCATGTCGTCGCCGGCGCCACCTCCGGCCTCGGCGTCGCGGTCCTGCGCCGCGATCCCGTCCGCGGGGTGAGCGTGCTCGCGACCGAGGCGGGGCACGCCGCCTTCGCCGCCCCCGACGCGCCCCTCGCCGCCTTGGTCGCCGAACTCTTCCCCGGCCGGCTGATCGTGGGGGCGGAGGAGCTTATCTGCGCCTCCGGCCTCGTCACCGTCTATCAGGCGATGGCGCGTGCCAAGGGCGTCGCCCCCCGCTTCGCCAGCCCCGAGGCGATCACCGCCGCCGCCGCCCGCGATCCGACCGCGGAGGCCGCGTGCGAGACGCTCGCCACCGCCTTCGCCGCGCATCTCGGCAATCTCGTGCTCTGCTACGGCGCGTGGGACGGGGTGATCGTCGCGGGCGGGCTCGGCACCGCGCTGTCGCCGATGTTTCACCGCCCGCGCGTCGCCGCCGCCTTTGCCGGCATCAGCCGCCACGCGCGGCAGGTGGCGCAGGTCCCGATCCGCTTCGAGACGATGGCCGAGGGCGAACTCCACGGCGCGGCGGAGGCGCTCAGGGCGGCGTAGCCTGTGTCGCGGTGCCTACGGGCGTGAGCCCGTCAAAACATCAATGCGCCTTCTTCCCCGGCAGCAGCTTGGTGAGCCCCACCACGACGAACCCGACCACCAGCCCGAGGATGCCCGACCCCAGCGCCGTCACCAGCCACTCGATCGCGCCCACCCCGCCGCCGACCGCGACCGCGGCGTCGTGGATCACATGCTCCGGCCCGGCGATGCCGAAGCCCGCGAGGCCATGGACGATGATCCCGCCGCCGACCCACAGCATCGCCGCGGTCCCGATCCAGGCGAGCAGCTTCAGGAGCACCGGCATCCCCGCGAGCAGCCCGCGGCCCAGCCCCACCGCGCGCCCCGTCTTGACCAGGTGCAGCCCCACATCGTCCATCTTCACGATGAGCGCCACCGCGCCATAGACCGCGATCGTGATCGCGATGCCGACGATTGCCAGCACCACGCCCTGCGTCCACAGGCTCTGCTGCGGCAACTCGGCGAGCGCGATCGCCATGATCTCCGCCGACAGGATCAGGTCGGTGCGGATCGCCCCCGACACCTGCCGCGCCTCCAGCTCCGCCGGATCGGCGATCGCCGCCGCATCGTCGGTGTGCGTGTCGCCGGTCAGCTTGTGCAGCAGCTTCTCGGCCCCCTCATAGCAGAGGAAGGCGCCGCCCAGCATCAGGATCGGCGTGATCGCCCATGGCGCGAACGCGGACAGCAGCAGCGCCGCGGGCAGCAGGATGAGCAGTTTGTTGCGAAGCGAGCCCACCCCGATCTTGGCGATGATCGGCAACTCGCGCGCGGGGGCAAGGCCGACGACATAGCCCGGCGTAACCGCCGCATCGTCGATGACGACGCCGGCCGCCTTCGTCCCCGCCCGAGCCGCCGCGACGCCCACGTCGTCCACCGAAGCCGCCGCCAGCTTGGCGATCGCCGCCACGTCATCGAGTAGTGCGATTAGGCCGCCGGCCATGGGGTGTCCTTTTGTTGTCTGACAATGGCTATGGGAGAGGTCACGGAGCTGGACAACCTCAAAGCCGACTATAATGTTTGATTCACCGGCGATTGTAGCACAAACTTCGTCGGTGCTAGACGGAGATTACAGTGGCTGACGAGATTGATGATGAGCTTCCGACCGAAGACGAGATCGATGAGTCGCCGTTTGTTGAGTTTGATATTTCTGTGTCGCCTGCCGACCCAACGCTCGAAATCCTAGCTAACAAAGTTGAGAATAGAGATATAATTATTCCCTTTTATCAGCGTAAGTATGTCTGGAAAATTGAACAGGCGTCCAGGCTTATCGAGTCTTTCCTTATGGGGCTACCAGTTCCCCAGGTTTTTCTGTATGTTAACGAAGAGGATCAACTAGAGATTATTGATGGGCAACAAAGAGTCATGTCCGTTAAATATTTCTTTGAAGGTTATTTTGGTGAACCAGACGAAAAGGGCCGTCGCCAGGTTTTTCGCCTAAAAGGCTTGTCCGAACGGTCGGAGTACAATGGAAAGACCTTTCAAGAGCTTCCCGATCGAGATAAGCGGAGACTAAGGAACACATCGCTTCGAGCTATCCATATCAAACAGCTTAAGCCAAGCCTGAGAAACGATAGCGTATTCCATATTTTTGAGAGACTTAACACAGGTGGAACGAGGCTTAAGCCCCAAGAGATCCGCAACGCTGTTTACCGTGGAAAGATTGTCGACTCTCTTCGAGAACTCAATCTCAATAAGGACTGGCGCTCGATACTGGGGATGCCTCACCCCGACAAAAACCAAAAGGACGTGGAACTTCTCCTTCGGCTGTTTGCGCTATTTCAACAGTGGCAGGCGTATGAAAAGCCAATGCTGAAATATCTAAATGACCAGATGGAAATTAATAGGGCGTTTGATTCGGTTAGATCGACCGAATTCGTAAAGGCATTTCAGCGAGCGGCCCATTCGGTCAACGAGGTTTTAGACAGGCCCTTTCGCCCGCGCGGGGTTATCAATGCCGCAATGCTAGAGGCGGTCATGATTGCGCTGATGGAGCATCCCAATTTATCTGAAGCGCAAATTTCTAAAGCATATGACAGCCTAAACAGCCCAGACTTTGCTCGCTACTTGCATGGTGCAACGACTGATACAAATACGGTCAGGGATCGCATCAAGTTTGCAAAATCGGCATTTGAAAATGCCTAGAGATTCTGTTCGCGCTCACTTGGCTTCGATTGATGAAATGTATCGTGAAATTGAGGAGCGAGTTCCGGAAAACCAATTATACAATATAATCCAGTTTCGTGCCGATTTAGCAGGACTTCTTGTGGTAGCAATTGCCGCCCGATATGAATCGTGTGTCAAAGAAATTATTTATGACCATACTGAACGTCGTCATGAAAGTTTTGGCGCATATGCCCGTCGTAACTACAGTCGTATCAATAGTAAGATTTCTATCAGAGACCTTAAGAAGTACTGTGAGATTTTTGAACCTGCAGTGAAGACAAAGTTTACCAGTCTCCTTACATCGAGAAGGCAGTGGGTTTCCGCGCGAGTTGGAAAGAACATAGAAAATTGTTATGAGCGGATTTTGGAACTACGACACGACTTTGCGCATACCGGCAATCGAAACACGACTTTAACCGAGGCGTTTCAAACGCATCGTCTGGCGAAGCATGTAATATTTTCTTTTGACGACGCGTTTGCTGCGTCCTAGTTCACCCCCGCTTCCCCGCCTTCTCCCACTCCGCCACCATATCCAGCGGTGCGATCGGCGGCCCCGCGCCCTCGGGCCGCCCCTTCAGCTTGTCGAGCGCGACGCCCAGCTTCCATTCGACATGCGCGCGCAGGATCGCGTCGGCCTGACGCGCGCGGTCTTCCATATATTGCGCGGCGCGGACTTCGGCGGGCTTGGTGTCGCGCTTCGGGCGGCCGAGGCTGTCATACTTGATCGCCAGCGGGTTGGGATCGCGGATGCGCTTGTCGTGGTGATAGAGCAGCGCCATCGCCTGATAGGTGGTCATCGCCGGGATCGGCAGCGGCTCGTTGTCGCGCCAGCCGTCATGCTCGTGGCTCCAGGGATTGAACCCCTCGATCAGCGCCGCCTCCAGCCGCTCATACCCCATCTTCAGCGCCTCGTCCCATTCGCGGGCGAAGCCGGGGTCGCGGCGGCGGCGGCGATAGAAGGCGGCTTCCGCCGCGCCCGCCGCCGCCGCCGACAGCCGCACGTTACAGGTGGCGGCCAGCGCCATCAGGAACGCCTGCTCGGCCGCGCGCGTCAGCTTGCCGGGCTGCGCGGCGCGCAGCTGGAGGCGCCCGTTCCTGAGCGGCAGGATCACCGGCTCCCCGCCCGCGGTGCGAAGCTCGGGCGCGGCGCGCTTCGCCCGCGCGCCCGGTTGCCGCGCCTCGGGCCGGGCCGCGCCCTTTCGCGCCAGCCGCGCCTGTGCCGCGACGACCGCCGCGTCCCACTTGGTCGCGAACACCGGGTGCTGCTTTCGCCGGTGCTGCATCGTGCCGTACGCCTTGCCGATCAGCCTCGCCGACAGCCGGGCATTGCCCGTGCGCGCGAGTTCGGTCAGGAAGCGGCGGTTCTCGTCTGCCTGTTCGGCGGTGAACAATCGGGCCATGTTCCGGATATGTTCACATGAAATCCTACATTGCAAGTGGGCGGGCTTTGCGCTAGGCGCGCGGCTTCCATCGAGACATCGACGGGATTTGCGGGAGGCTTGGGTTTCGGCCCGGCCGCTTCAACCGCTCAACTTGATCCGTCCGGGGTTTCGGCCCCGGCGGCAACAGAGTGAGACACATGGCAAAGAAGATCACCGGCTATATCAAGCTGCAGGTGCCGGCCGGCAAGGCCAACCCGTCGCCGCCGATCGGCCCAGCGCTGGGTCAGCGCGGCGTCAACATCATGGAATTCTGCAAGGCGTTCAACGCCTCGACCGGCGACCAGGAGGTCGGCACCCCGCTGCCCACCGTCATCACCGTCTATGCGGACCGTTCCTTCTCGTTCGAGACCAAGACGCCGCCGGCGACCTATCTCATCAAGAAGGCCGCTGGCCTCAAGTCGGGCTCGAAGGAGCCGGGCAAGGTGACCGCGGGCAAGATCAAGCGCTCGGCGCTGTCGGAAATCGCGCAGGCCAAGATGAAGGACCTGAACGCCAACGACATCGACGCCGCGACGAAGATCATCGAAGGTTCGGCCCGCGCGATGGGCCTCGAAGTGGTGGAGGGCTGATAGCATGGCCAAGCTGACCAAGAAGGCCAAGGCAATGGCCACCGCCGTCGACCGCGAGAAGCTGTACGGCGTGGACGAGGCGATTGCGCTGGCCCGCACCAACGCGACCTCGAAGTTCGACGAGACGATCGAAGTCGCCCTCAACCTCGGCGTCGACCCCCGCCACGCCGACCAGATGGTCCGCGGCGTCGTCCTCCTCCCCAAGGGCACCGGCAAGACCGTCCGCGTCGGCGTGTTCGCCAAGGGCGCGAAGGCGGATGAAGCTCGTGAGGCTGGCGCCGACGTCGTCGGGGCCGAGGACCTGATGGAGATCGTTCAGGGCGGCAAGATCGACTTCGATCGCTGCATCGCCACGCCCGACATGATGGGCGTCGTCGGGCGCCTCGGCAAGATCCTGGGTCCCAAGGGCCTGATGCCGAACCCCAAGCTCGGCACCGTGACGATGAACGTCGCCGCGGCAGTCCAGGCGGCCAAGAGCGGCCAGGTCGAGTACCGCGTCGAGAAGGCCGGCATCATCCACTCGGGCATCGGCAAGGCGTCGTTCCCGGCGGAGGACCTGCGCGCCAATTTCGACGCGCTGGTCGATGCGGTGGTCAAGGCCAAGCCCGCGGGCGCCAAGGGCAAGTATCTGCGCAAGATCGCGGTCAGCTCCTCGATGGGCCCGGGCATCAAGGTCGATGTCGCGGACGTCTCGGCCGTCTAAGCACGGTTGACCGACTGTAGGACAGGGCCGGGAGGGCAACCTCCCGGCCCTTTCTTTTTGCCCGGACGGTGGCAGGCTGCGGGAATGAAGTTGTCCGACGATCGCGAACGATGGCGCGCCGCCGCTGACGTCGCGGCCATGCTGCTGTTCGTCCCGCTCGCACTTCTCGCCACGTTCGCCGCGCTCCTCCTGGTGTTGCTGATAGGGATGCAGTTCAGCGGGGCGGGCAAGATCGGTCCGTTTGCCATTTGGGCGGTCGCTGCGCTCATGATCGCCATCGCGAACGCCATCGGGGCAGTTGGGGGGGTGAACCACCCGACGCGAGCGGCGCTGCTGCGTTATTTCGTGCTTTCGGCGCTCGCTCTCGGCAGCTTCTGGCTGGTCTGGCCTGGCTGAGCGGCAAGCCGCGCGCTGTCCGCCACCGCCCGGAACGCCGCAAGATCGCGCTCGAAATAATGGATCGCCGGCGCTTCGTAAGTGATGAGATACAGCCGCCCGCCCACGACCGCCCCGCGCGCCTCCCCCCGCCGCGCCACGTCGTCGCCGGGCAGCGTGTAGCGGTACTGCATCACGAACCCCGCCTGCCCCGCCAGCGGCATGGGCGCGAGCGCGTCCACCGCGAACAGCGTCGTGCCGGTCGCCACGCGATAGCTGCGCTCGAGCAACTCGGCGACTTCCGGGGCGCTCATGCCCGCGGCGAAACGCGGCAGCGGCGCTTCCCTCTTGTCAACCTCGCGGACCAACGTCTCGCCGTCGCCGATCCCGCCGTAGAAGGTAAGGTCGTTCAGCATCGCGCCGTCGAGCGTCCAGCTTTCCGCCCGCTTGCCCGGCCCGAGGCCGCCGTTGCGGTTCCAGGCGCGGTCGGGCGTCACCATCAACGCCGCTTTCGCGACACCGATCGGCCGCCCCGGCGGCACGAGCACATAATCGCCGCACCCTGCCAGCAGCAGCGCAAGCGCCAGCGCAGCCGCCCTCATGACACCACCATGCTGCGCAGCATTGCCGCATCGGGCGCATCGGGCCGCGCGGTCAGATAGCGGTCGACCGCCGCCCTCGCCCCCGGCCCGTCACCCATGCGCGATAAGGCCAGGGCCAGTCCACGCTCGGCCTCGGGCAGCGGCGCTGCCCGGCGATACGCCGTCGCCGCCTCATCGAACCGCCCCGCCCCCCGCGCCAGTTCTCCGCGGGCATAGGCGATCCAGTCGCCCGGCCCGCCCCGCGCCTCGATCCGATCGAGCAGCCACGCCGTCCCGCCCGGATCGTTCAGCCGCAACTGATCCTCGATCAGCCAGCGCCAGTGCGGGGCCATCGCCGCGGCAAACGCTGTGGCACCGTCGCGCCCGCGCTCGCCCCCCGCGAGCGCCGTCAAGGTTGCTTCGCGCTCGGCGCTAGGCGGATGGCTGGCGAACAACCCGCCCTCACCGCGCGGCCGCCGCCCTCGTGCGGCGGCGGCGGCAAGCCGCTCGGCGCGCACGCCGGTCCAGATCGCGGCGGCGGCGTGCGAATCATATCCGCCCGCCCGCAGCATCGCGACCGATGCGGCGTCGGCCTCCCGCTCCATCTCGCGCGAATAGGCAGAGAGCGACGCCGCAAGCCCCACCTGCACCGCCGAATAGCCCAGATTGCCCGCAAACAGTCCCACCGGCAGGCCGAGCAGCGCCCAGCCATCCGCCTTGCGCCGATGGTCGCGGAACGCGCGGAGGGAATGGCGCGCGCGATAATGCGCGATCTCGTGGCCCAGCACCGCCGCCAGCTCCGCCTCGTTGGCAGTGCGAAGGAACAGGCCGCTCCAGACGATCATCGCGCCATTGGGCGCCATCGACGCGTTCAGATAGGGCGTGCGGACGAGGTGCACGCGGATCGCCGGGCAGTCCGGCCCCGCCAGGCGACAGACGAGACCACCGACATAGGCGTTGAGCGCAGGGTCGGCGACCACGAACGGCGAGGTGCGAAGCTGCCGCTCCGCCTCGTCCATCTGCATCCTGAGGCCCGCTTCGTCGGCGGGCATCGCCTGTGCGAGCGCCAGCGCCGCGGCGAGCGCCTTCACTTCGCACCCCGCATCGTGCCGAGCAACTTGGCGACCAGCGCCTCGGCCCCCGCCGGGGTAGCCGGATCGCCGACGCCTCCGGTCATGACGTTGAACCAGACGATGTCGCCGCTCTTCAGATCGACGAGCGAGGCATAGGCGATATGCTCGCCCCCGCCGGGCAGCAGGCAAAGGCCGACGACACAGCCGATCGCACCCGCCACCGCCATCGCCTTTCGCCTGTCGTCGGACTCGTAGCTGCGGATCGCCAGGAACAGCGCGTGATCGCCCGCGCCGATCGCCGACCGTACCCCCGGGCCGAGCGTCCAGTCAAAGCGGCCGCGCTTGGTCGGGAGCGGCACCTCGCCATATTTGTGGAGCGCGATCGCCGTGGCGACGGTGCGATGCAAGGCTTCGTACTCGGCCAGCCCTGGCGTGTCCGGCACAGCCGGTACGCGATCCTGCCGTAGATAGGCCGACACCGCGCGGGCGATCTCGGCACGGGCGCGCGCCGTTCGCTCGGCATCGGCCTGCGCCACGCCGCCGATGCTGATCCGCCCCACCTCGACATCGGCGCGCGGCAGCGCGATCATGACCGATGGCGGGAGCCGATAGCCCGGCGCCAACATCTCGCGCGTCGAGGTGCATCCGCCGAGGGCTGCCGCTGCCAGAACCCATGCCGTCATTCGCATGGCCCAAGCCTATGCCGCAAAAACCTTAAGGCGAAGCGACCCGATCGCGGCCCGGTGCGTTGAGCGTCCGAAAGGAACCGCCATGACCGACACCGACCGCAATCCCGACAGCCCGCCCGCCGACCGCCCCTCCGACATTGAACGCGCCGTGTACGAGGATCGCGGCGGCACCGACGTCGAGCGCGCCGAGGACAAGGGCCGCACGCCGCTCGAGCCCACCGTCTCGCCCGACACCGCCGGCGGCGCGGGCGGCACGGTGCGCAATCAGGACGACGACGCGCAGTAATCGTCCCGTACCCCGGCGGAGGCCGGGGTACGATACTATTGATCCAGCGCCTTCTTCAGCAGGTCGTTGACCACGCCCGGATTGGCCTTGCCCGCCATCGCCTTCATCGTCTGGCCGACGAAGAAACCGAACAGCTTGTCCTTGCCCCCGCGATAGTCGGCGACCTTGTCGGCATTCGCCGCCAACACTTTGGCGATCTCCGCCTCGATCGCGCCGGTGTCGCTGGTCTGGCGAAGGCCGCGCGCCTCGACGATCGCCTCGGCGCCCTCGCCCGTCTCCAGCATGATCTCGAACACCTGCTTGCCCAGCGTGTTCGAGATCGTCCCGTCGGCGATCAGCCGCAGCAGCTCGCCGCCCTGCGCAGGAGTCACCGGCGAGGCCTCGATATCCTTGCCGATGCGGTTGAGCGCGCCGAACAGGTCGGAGATGACCCAGTTCGCCGCCGCCTTCGCCGTCACGGTCGGCCCGGCCGCGTCCAGCAGCGCCTCGAACCAGCGCGCCGTCTCCGCCTCCGCGGTCAACACCGCGGCGTTGTAGGGCGACAGGCCCAGCTCGCCCTCGTACCGCGCGCGCTTGGCATCGGGCAGCTCGGGCAGGCTCGCTCGGCATTCGTCCAGGAACGCGTCATCGAGTTCCAGCGGCAGCAGATCCGGATCGGGAAAATAGCGATAGTCGTGCGCGTCTTCCTTCGACCGCATCGATCGCGTGACGCCCTTGTCGGGGTCGAACAGCCGCGTCTCCTGCACGATCGTCCCGCCGCTTTCCAGCACGTCGACCTGCCGCTGCGCCTCATATTCGATCGTCTGCATGACGAAGCGGACGGAGTTGACGTTCTTCGTCTCGGTCCGCGTGCCGAACGCCTCGCCAGGCTTGCGCACGCTGACGTTGACGTCGGCGCGCATCGAGCCTTCTTCCATGTTGCCGTCGCACGATCCGACATAGCGAAGGATCGTGCGCAGCTTGCGGACATAGGCCCCCGCCTCAGCCGGCGATCGCATATCGGGCTTCGACACGATCTCCATCAGCGCGACGCCCGAGCGGTTTAGGTCGACATAGGAGCGCGTCGGATGCTGATCGTGCATCAGCTTGCCCGCATCCTGCTCGACATGGATCCGCTCGACGCCGATCGCCTTGGTGCCCGCATCGGGGTTCTTGTCGTCCAGCGCGATCTCGATCCGCCCCTCGCCCACCAGCGGGTGATAGAGCTGGCTGATCTGGTAGCCCTGCGGCAGGTCGGCGTAGAAATAGTTCTTGCGATCGAACCGCGACCATTTGTTGATCGCCGCGTCGATCGCGAGCCCCGTGCGCACCGCCTGGCGGATGCACTCGCGGTTCGGCACCGGCAGCATCCCGGGCATCGCCGCGTCGACCAGGCTGACCTGCGTGTTCGGCTCCGCCCCGAACGCCGTCGCCGCGCCCGAGAAGAGCTTGGCCTTCGACGTGACCTGCGCGTGGACTTCCAGCCCGATGACGACTTCCCAGTCGCCGGTTGCGCCGTGAATGCGGTAGGTGGATTCAGTCATATCTCACACCGTCATCCCAGCGAAGGCTGGGATCTTTCTCGAATGTCGTTGCCGCGGCCAGCGATCCCAGCCTTCGCTGGGATGACGGGCTGGTCACCACCACTTGTCCGCGCGCGCCGTGAAGCCCGCGCGCTGTTCGATCGCGAGGCCGGCGTTCAGCACGCCCTGCTCGTCGAGCGGCCGGCCGATCACCTGAAGCCCGAGCGGCAGCCCGTCGCCGTCCAGCCCGCCCGGCACGCTCATCGCCGGCAGCCCGGCGAGCGAGGCGGGCACGGTGAACACGTCGTTCAAGTACATCGCGAGCGGGTCGGCCTGCTTCTCGCCCAGCGCGAACGCCGCCGAGGGGGCGGTGGGGGTCAACAGCAGATCACAGACCTCCCACGCCTTCTCGAAATCCTGCGCGATCAGCGCGCGGACCTTCTGCGCCTGCGTGTAGTACGCATCGTAGAAGCCCGCCGAGAGCACATAGGTGCCGATCAGGATGCGCCGCTTCACTTCGTCGCCGAAGCCCGCGGCGCGGGTCGCCGCATACATGTCCTGAAGGTTCGCGCCCTCGGGCAGCTCGCGCTGGCCGAAGCGCACGCCATCATAGCGCGCAAGGTTCGATGACGCCTCCGCCGGCGCGACGATGTAATAGGCGGGCAGCGCATACTTCGTGTGCGGCAGCGAGACCTCGACGATCTCCGCGCCGGCATCGCGCATCCATTCGATGCCTCGGCTCCAGAGCGCTTCGATCTCCGCGGGCATCCCGTCGACGCGGTACTCCTTCGGGATACCGATCCGCTTGCCCTTCATGTCGGGCGACAGGCCCGCTTCCCAGGCGGGCACCGGCAGGTCGAGCGAGGTCGCGTCCTTCGCGTCGAAGCCCGACATCGCCTCCAGCATGATCGCGCAGTCGCGCACGTCGCGCGCCATCGGCCCCGCCTGATCGAGCGAGGAAGCGAAGGCGACCGTGCCCCAGCGCGAGCAGCGCCCATAGGTGGGCTTGATCCCCGAGATGCCGACGAACGCCGCGGGCTGGCGGATCGAGCCGCCGGTGTCGGTGCCGGTCGCCGCCGGGCACAGCCGCGCCGCGATCGCCGAGGCGCTGCCGCCCGACGATCCGCCCGGCGTCAGCGCGGCATTGCCGCCGTCCTTGCGCCGCCAGGGCGAGATGACGTTGCCGAACGCGCTCGTCTCGTTCGACGATCCCATCGCGAACTGGTCGAGGTTGAGCTTTCCCAGCATACCCGCGCCCGCGTCCCACAGCTTCTGCGAGACGGTGGATTCGTAGGTGGGCGTGAACCCCTCGAGGATGTGGCTCGCCGCCGTGGTCTGCACGCCCTTGGTCGCGAACAGGTCCTTCATGCCGATCGGCACGCCCGCCAGCGGCTTGGGCGCCTCGCCTGCTTCGCGCGCGGCATCGGCCGCGTCGGCGGCGGCGAGCGCGTGGTCGGGCGTCTCGACGATGAAGGCGTTGAGCGTCTTGGCGCCCGCGACCGCGGCGTTGAACGCCTCCGCCGCCTCCCGCGCGGTGAAGTCGCCGGCGCGGAAGCCATCGCGCAGGCCGGCGACGGTCAGGTCGGTCAGCTCGGTCATTCGATCACCTTGGGAACCGCGAAGAAGCCGTGCTCGGCCTGCGGGGCATTGGCCAGCACCGCCTCGCGCACGCCGCCGTCGGTGACGACATCGTCGCGCAGGCGCAGCGTGTTGGGGATGACGGCGGTCATCGGCGCGACGGCGGCGGTATCGACCTCGCCCAGTTGCTCGATCCAGCCCATGATGTTGTCGAGTTCGGGCGCGATGCGCGCGGCCTCGTCATCGGTGATGGCGATGCGGGCAAGCCCCGCGATGCGCTTTACGGTTGCAGTGTCGACGGACATGCAGGCGCGGCTAGCATCCGCATCCGGCCCCATCAAGCGTCCCCGCAGTTGCAGATCGCGCAAACACGCGGCATCGAAACCGAATTGCCGCTCGCCGGTTTATGCTGCATCGCACAATGGAGGCCGATCTGGCCCGCAAATTCCTCTATCTGGTCGCCATCCTGATCGTGCTCGCCATCGCCGCCATGTTCGCATACCGCCTGTTCGGGGTGCAGCTCCTGCGCCAGACGATGGTGCCGACCGCGCAGTTCCAGGCCCTGCCCGCGGCGCCGGCCGATGCCTATGCCAAGGCGGAGATGTGGATCGCGCGGCCCGACAGGCCCGGCAATCCCGCACTTTGGACGCCGCCGGGCGTCGAGCCGGGTAAGAACCCGACCGCAGCGGTCTTCTTCATCCATCCGACCTCGTACCTCGACCGCGCGGCATGGAATGCGCCGCTCGACAACCGCGACGCCAATGATCGGGCGGCGCTGTTCCTGCGCGGGCAGGCATCGGCGTTCAACGGCGTCGGCGCGATCTGGGCACCGCGCTATCGCCAGGCGACGTTCGGCGCGTTCCTGACCAATGCACAGGCGGCGACGCAGGCGCTCGACCTCGCTTATGGCGACGTGCTCGCCGCGTTCGACCGTTTCGTGGCGGAGGCGGGCGACCGGCCGATCATCCTCGCCGGGCACAGCCAGGGTGCGCTGCACCTGTCGCGCCTGCTCAAGGATCGCATAGCCGGACAGCCGATCGCGAAGCGTATCGTCGCGGCCTATGTCGTCGGCTGGCCGATCTCGCGCACCGCCGACCTGCCCGAAATGGGCCTGCCCGAATGCCAGCGCGCCGATCAGGCCGGCTGCATCCTGTCGTGGCAGAGCTTCGGCGAGCCGGCCGATCCGTCGCTCATCTTCGACACGTTCGACGCGACGACCGGCTTCAACGGCACCACGCGCGCCGGCACGCCGATGGTCTGTACGAACCCGATCACCGGAAACATGGGTGATACCGCCCCGGCAGAGGCCAATCTCGGCACGCTGGTGCCTTCTGCCGATCTGACCTCTGCGACACTGGTCAAGGGCAGCGTGCCGGCGCGGTGCGAGGGGCGCGGGTTGCTGATGATCGGCCAGGGGCCGGACCTCGGCAACTACGTCCTGCCCGGCAACAACTATCACGTGTTCGACTACAGCCTGTTCTGGGGCAATGTCCGCGCCGATGCAGAGCGGCGGCTGAAGGCGTTCGGCGCGTGATCGCCGCGCTCGCCGCCGACTTCGCCGCCGCACTGCCGGACGGCGGGCGGCTGATCGGCCTGGACGTGGGCACCAAGACGATCGGCACCGCGCTATGCGACGCGGGCTGGAGCTTCGCCAGCGCCGCGCCGCTGATCCGCCGGACCAAGTTCACCGCCGACAGGGCCGCGCTCGCCGGGCTGATCGCGAAACAGTCGGTCAAGGGCATCGTCATCGGCCTGCCCCTCAACATGGACGGCACCGACAGCCCGCGCACCCAGTCGACACGAGCCTTCGCGCGCAACCTCACTGACATGAACCTGCCAATCCTGCTCTGGGACGAACGCTGGTCCACCGTCGCGGTCGAGCGGCTTATGATCGAGCAGGATCTCAGCCGCGCGAAGCGGGCCGAGCGCGTGGACTCGCTGGCGGCGGCGCATATCCTGCAGGGCGCGATCGACGCGCTGGCGAACGTCGCGCTCTAGCCCGCCAACGCCGCCGCGACCGCACGCAGAACGTCGGGATTGAACTGCACCCAGACATGGCTCGATCGCACCTCGACCGCATGGCAATCCTCACCGCGGCAGATCGGGCCGCCGACCAGCCCATCGCTCGCGCTCCAGATCGCCGTCGTCGGTACCGGCAGGGGCCGCCCGGCCTCCTCGACCAGCGCGCGCACCGCCGGATCGTCGATCCGCGCGCCCGACAGCGCCTGATAGGCGCGCCAGACGCGCGTCGTATCGGGCGGCCCGGCGAAGGGCGAACTGATCGTCACCACTCGCGCCACCCGGTCCGGCATCCGCTGCGCCGCGATCCGCGCCATCAGTCCGCCGAGGCTGATGCCCACCAGCGCCACCGGCGCGCGGTGCCGCTCCGCCATCGCCTCGATTTTGGCGAACAGCCGCTCGCCGTCACCGCGGATCGCCCGCTGGCCAAGATTACGGCCAAGGTCCCAGCCCTCGACCCGATACCCCATCCGCATCAGGTGCCGGCGCAGCGCGACGTTCGAGCGATCCGAATTGAACAGCCCCGGCAGCACCATCACCGGTTCGCCCCGCCCGCGCGGCCCGGCGGCTATCGACCGCCATTCGCGTGCAAGCCGCACCATCCCCGCCGTCCCCCGCGGCACCTCGGTAAGGGTGTATCGCCACGCGGGCCAAGTCACAGCCACCACATCACCGTCCCCGAAAACGGCGTCCACCGCCCGATCGGCACGCCCGCTGCCTTCAGTGCCTCGCCCGTCCAGGCATTGCAGGTGCGGATCGCGCTGTAATGCCCGCGCGCCGGATAGAAGGCGTCCCAGGCGTCATAGCCCGAGACGGCAGGCCCCTCGCCCAAGCTCTTGTCGATGAAGCCGACCAATCGCCGCGCCTGATCGGGCCGCAGCAATACCCGTGTCACCGAACCGCCCGCGACCGGGGGCGGCACATGCTCGACATGCAGGACCGTCGCATCGCTACCGACCGCGGCCGCAGCGACCGTCGACAGGCTCAGTTCGCGCCAGGTGGGCGTATCGAGATAGAAGGCCCGATCGCCCCACCCGACCGCGACCCAGTCATGCCGCGCATATCGCGGGTCGCGAAGATCGGCCGCCACGAACCGCGCTGCCAGCCGCGGCGTGAGCAGCGCTTTCGTCAGGACGATCCCCGTATGGATGCCGTTATCTTCGACATAGACGGCAATGCCGGTCGCCGCCCGCGCCTCGGCCCCCGGGGCCTCGAGCGCCGCGCCGATCCAGCCGGCGATCCAATAACCCTGCGCGACAACCGCGACCAGCAGCACCAGCGCGACCAGTGTCCCGAGGCCCGAACCTTTCAACCTGTTCAGTTTCGCGTGCAACTGCCTATATTCCGCTCATGACCGCTGACCTGCACATCCACGCCGCGCCGCCCGAGGGTGCCGCCGCCGACTGGACCATCCCACAGAATTGGGAGGCGTTCACGCGCGAAGAGCACGCCGTCTGGGATACGCTGTTCGAGCGGCAGGCGAAATTGCTGCCCGGCCGTGCGTCGAAAGCGTTTCTGCGCGGGCTCGAGGCGCTGCGCCTGTCCGAAAGCGGCATCCCCAATTTCGACGACCTGTCGGAACGGCTGAGGAAACTGACCGGGTGGCAGGTCGTCGCCGTCCCCGGCCTCGTCCCCGACGACGTGTTTTTTGAGCATATGGCGAACCGCCGCTTCGTCTCCGGCAACTTCATTCGCCGCGCCGACCAGCTCGACTATCTGCAGGAGCCCGACGTCTTTCACGACGTGTTCGGGCACGTGCCGATGCTCGCCGATCCGGTGTTCGCCGATTATCTCGCGGCTTATGGCCGCGGGGGTCTTCGCGCGCTCGAACTCGGCGCACTGCCGCAACTGGCGCGGCTCTACTGGTACACGGTGGAGTTCGGGCTGGTCGAGGAGGACGAGGGGCTGCGCATCTTCGGCGCAGGGATCGTCTCTTCCTCGGCCGAAAGCGTGTTCGCGCTCGACGATCCCAGCCCGCATCGCATCGGCTTCGACCTCGAGCGGGTGATGCGCACCGAATACCGGATCGACGATTTCCAGCAGAACTATTTCGTGATCCCAAGTTTCGAGGAACTGCTGCGCGTCACCGTGGAGACGGACTTCGCGCCGCTCTACGAACGGATCCTGCCGCTCCCCTCGATCCCGGTCGCCAAGCTGATCGACAGCGACCGCGTCATCCATCGCGGCACGCAAGCCTATGCGGCGGCCCGCGCGCCCGCCTGATCCACCCCGTCGGTGCGCAGCGTCAGCCGCGCGCGGGCGCCGCGGCCGGCACCGTCGCTCTCCAGCGTCAGCGTGCCGCCCATCGCGTTGGCGGCGTTCGCGCACCAGTGAAGGCCGAGCCCCCCGGCCTTGTCCGCCCGCGTCGAGAAGCCGCGCTGAAACAAGCTTGCACTGCGCGCGGCATCGAACCCTTCGCCGTCATCGACGATGGACAGGACCAGCCGATCGCCCGCGCGCTCTATCGTCGCATTGATCCGGCCGCTGCGCCCGGTCGCGGCGATCGCCTCCACTGCGTTGGCGAGGAGATTGCCGACGATCTGGCTCAGCACCACGCGGTTGGCGATCGCCCAGGCGGGTCCGTCCGGCATGGTGAGGGCCACCGGCAACGCGCCGGCGAACCGCGCGATCGCCACGTTCTGCGCGACGATCTCCGCCACGTCGCACGGCGCCACATGCGGGCGGGCATGGGCGTCGGCCGGTTGCCACCCGATGATCGACAGCGCTTGCCGCATCGACGCGCGCCCGATCTCGAGCCGCTCCAGCCGCTCGGTGCGGGCCGCCTGCTCGGCCTCTAGCGCCGCGGCGACGAACCCCGCTAGCTTCCGCCGCCGCGCCGCCGGTACGGCATCGCCGGCCAGCTCGGCCAGCGCCCGCGCCACCAGCGCCGGATCGGCGGCGGGCGGCTGGGCCAACCCCTGCGACAGGATCGTGCTGACGGGCGTGAGGGCGTTGCGGACGTTGTGGATCATCGCCACCGCGCTTTCCGACTGGCCGAGGCGATAGGATTGCGCGGCCATGCATTCGCGCAGGTCCGCAAGCTGCGCCAGCATCGCGTCGAAGCTGCGCGTCACGCTGCCGATCTCGTCGGCGCGCGGATCGGCGGCGAGCGGCGCGGGTACGCCCGTTTCTCGCACTGCCAGCATATGCGCTTCCAGTCGCTCCAGCGGTTGCAGCACCAGCGCCGTGATCGACCGGCGGAGCACCGCCAGCACGATCAGCAACAACAGCGTCGATCCGCCCACCGCCAGCAGCAGCATCCGCTGGCCCAGAACCGACAGGTCGCGCGGCATCGACAGGCGAAGCCGCCCGGCAACGCGCCCGTCGCTGTCGGTCAGCGGCAGCGTCGCCGCGATCCGGTTTCCGTCGCGCACGATCGCGCTGCCGCTGCCTTGCTCGATCGTCACGCCAAGGCCGGTGAGGCGCCGAAGCGTCGGCGCATCGAGGCGTCGCACCGCCGCCATCCGCGCGCCCCGCGCCACGATCGTCACGCCCCCGCGCTCGATCCGGTACCGCAGCCGCGCATCGTCGCGCCTCGCGAGCGGCAGGAGCGCATCGACCGAATAGGCCGCCGGCGGATCGCCCGGCCGGGCGGTACCCGCAGCCGCCGCAGTGCGCTCGCCGATCTCGGCCAGCATCGCGGCCACCCGGCCGCGCTGCGCGGCGGCGGCCTCGATTTCCAGCCGATCGAACCCCGGCGTGATGACGATCGCCAGCAACAGCGTGATCGCGACCGAGCCGAGCAGCCCCACGCCCGTCAGGATCGCGATGAACTGCGCGCCGAGCGACCCGTCGATCCATCCGCGCGCCGTGCGCGCGGGCATCAACCGAGCGTCCCGAACCCGCGCGCACCCTCGGCGATCATCGCCGACGCATCGATGAAGCGCGCCCCGGCAAGCTCGGTCGCTCGCGCGGCCTCGATCGGGCGCGAGAGGTGGAAGCCTTGCAGATGGCTGCATCCGGCGATGCGAAGCGCCTGCACCTGCGCCTCGGTCTCCACGCCCTCCGCCACCACCTCGAGGCCGAGTGCGCGGCCGAGATGGATGATCGACAGGACGATCGCCGCGGACTCGCGCTCGCGGCCCATGCCGTCGATGAAGCTCTTGTCGATCTTCAGGCAGTCGAGCGCGAACTTGCGAATGTTGTAGAGGCTCGAATAGCCCGTGCCGAAATCGTCGAGTGCGATACGGAATCCCATCTGGCGCAGGCGATAGAGCGTGTCGGCCGCCCGCTCCGCATCGTCGAAGATCGCGGTTTCGGTGATCTCGATCTGCAACCGCGACGGCGCAATGCCCGCGCGATCGACGCGCTCGACCACATGGCCGACGAAGTTGGGCCGGCGGAACTGGCGCGGGCTGAAATTGACCGAGACATATTGCCCTGGCCACCGCTCCAGCATCTTCAGAGCCTCGCCCAGCACCCAGTCGCCGAGGTCGTGGATGAGGTTCGATTCCTCGGCGATCGGGATAAACATCGCCGGGCTGATCGAGCCATATTCGGCGCTGTCCCAGCGCATCAGCGCCTCGAACGCGACGACCTCCAGCGTGTCGTGCGACACGATCGGCTGATAGACGAGGCGAAGCTCGCCCGCCTCGATCGCGTTCGCCAATCCGCCCTCGATCGCGCGGCGGAAGCGGATCGCGCCGTCCATGCTCTCGTCGAACACGCGGACGGAACCGCGCGCCGATTTTTTGGCGTCGTTGAGCGCAAGGTCGGCGCGGCGCATCACGTCGGTCGGATCGACCCCGGTATCGGGCTCGACCACCACTAGCCCGGCCGACGCCCCGCCCTGAAGGCTGTGGCCGAAGATGCGGAAATTGGCGGAGCAGGCGTGGATCATCCGCTCGACCTCCATCACCGCCGCCTCGGTGCCGGGGGTGGGAAACAGGATCGCGAACTCGTCGCCGCCCAGCCGGGCGATCATCCCGCCGTCCGGCACCTGCGCCGACAGGATGTCGCAGATCGCGCGGAGCATCTCGTCGCCGGCCAGATGGCCGAACGTGTCGTTGACCAGCTTGAACCGGTCGAGGTCCATCATCGCCATCGCGAACGGTTCGTCCGCGCGAACCCAGCCCGACAGCGAGCGGACGAAGGCGAGCCGGTTGGGCGCGTCGGTTAGCGGATCGTGGTTGGCGAGGTGCAGCGCCTTCATCTCGTTGGCGGCAAGCTCGTGCGCCTGCTCCTCCAGCGCCTCGATCTTGTCGGCGAGTTCGGCGCGGGTCGCGGCGAGCTGCCGGTCGACCGACCAGCGCTGCGCCAGCGCGGTCGCGGTCTGGACGATCTCGTCGATCTCGAAAGGCTTGGCGATGTAGAACAGCTTGTCGACCGGCCCCGCCACGCGCCCGATCTCGATCGGGGTGTAGTCGGAGAAGCCCGTGACGATGACGAGGTTGATGTCGGGGTCGATCGCGCGGATGCGCCGCGCGGTCTCTCGCCCGTCGATGCCCGGCGGCATCCGCACGTCGATGAAGGCGACGGCAAAGCGATCCTCGCCCGTGGCAGCGGCGACGAGGTCGACCGCTTCCCGCCCCTGATGCGCGTGGACAAGCTCGAAACGCGGCGCGGCCACGTCGTCGTTCGACGCCCCGAACAGCTCCTCGGCCATCGCGCGCAAGCCCGCTTCATCCGATGGCGCGGGCGACAGGCAGTGGCGATAGCTTTCGTGCATCGCCGGCTCGTCGTCGACAATCAGAATGCGCACCTGGCCGCTCCCCCTCGCTCGAACTTACGAGGGGGTAAGCGGACAGGGTTAACGCCGCCCTACTGCGCGGGCGTCTGGCCGAACAATTTGCGCAGGAACACGGTCTCGACCTCCCGCCGCAGGTCGTTGTTGCCCTTTTTCTGGAAGCCGTGCCCTTCGTCGCTGAACAGGACATACCACGTCTCGACGCCCTGGCCGCGCAACTTGGCGACCACCTGATCGCTTTCGAACTGCGGCACCCGGGGGTCCTGCGCCCCCTGCATCACCAGCATCGGCTTGGTGATCTTGGTGAGGTTCGCCATCGGCGCGATGCGGGCGAAGACCTTGGCCATTTCCGGATCGCGCTCGTCGCCATATTCGGCGCGGCGATTGTCGCGGCGATACGCCTCGGTCCGCTCCATGAAGGTGCGGAAGTCGCTGATCCCGTACCGCTCGACCCCGCCGACCAGCCGGTCGCTGTAATGCGTCATGACCGCGAGGCTCATATAGCCGCCGTACGACTGGCCATAGACCGCGACCTTGCCCGCATCGAGGTTCGGTTGCGCCTTGATCCAGTCTAGCAGCGCGCCGATGTCCCTGACCGAATCCTCCCGCTTCTCGGCATTGTCGAGGTTGAGGTAGCGTTTCCCATAGCCGTCCGACCCGCGGACGTTGGGCAGGATCACCGTCGCGCCGAGCACATCGGCGAAATATTGCGCGCCGTAGTTCCAGCTCGGCCGCGTCTGCGCCTCTGGCCCGCCATGGATGTCGATGATGACCGGCGTGCGCTTACCCGCGGGCACATTGGTCGGACGATAGACGAACGCCGGCACCGACAGGCCGTCGAACGACTTGAAGCGGATCAGGCTCGGCTCGGCCAGTTTCGCCGGATCGAGGTCGCCGAGCTCGCTGTTCGTCCAGCGCGTCAGCGCACCGCCGGCCACCGCGTCGTAGGTCCAGACGTCGCCGGCCGAGGTCGCGGTCGACAGGCCGATCGCCAGCCGCCGGTTATCGGGCGCGAACTTCAGGGCCGAGAGTACACCCTTAGGCAGCGTCGGCTGCGGCAGCGCGCGGCGCGTCACGCGGTCCTGCACGACGACGCGGCTCACCCCGTCCTCGTTCACCGAATAGGCGAGGATGCGCCCGTCACCCGACAGGTCGTACGCCTCGACATCCCATTTCAGGCCCGGCGTCAGCACCCGCTCCGCCCCCGTCGCCAGGTCGATCTCGACCAGCCGGCGCACGTCGCTCTCGCGATCGGAAATCGCGATCAGGCTCTTGCCGCCGGGCAGGAAATGCGGGTCCTCGTACCGCGCCATCGCCGCATCCGGCGCGATCCGCGTCGCCTGACCACTGGCCATGTCGAGCACGAAGATCTGGCTCTCCCGGTTCGAGATCGACCGCAGGAAGACGAGCTTCGACTTGTCTTCGCTCAGATCGGCCGGCGCCACCGCGCCGTCCGCCTTGAACACCTCTCGCCGCGAACCCGGCTTGGTCGGATCGGCGGACAGGATCGTGTAGTTCGCCGCCCCCTTGGTCGCGCGCGCCCAGACCGCGAGGCTGCCGTCCCTGGCGATCACCAGCGATCCGTTGCGCGTACCGGGCTCGGTCAGCAGCACTTCCGGCCCGGTCAGCCCCTTGACCGCCAGCTGGAACCACTCGTCGCCATCGGTGTCGCGCGTGAGAATGAAGCGGTTGCCCTGCCCCGGCAGCGCGTCGGCGCCGGCCACGGGGCTGTCGTAGAAGCTGATCTGCCGCCGGTCGGCGCCGGGCGCGGCGACATGGTGCAGCTGCGCAGTCGCGCCGAACCGCGTGGTCACGAGCATCGACCCGTCGGGCAGCCAGTCCTGCAACTCGGCCGACCGGCTGTTCTGATAACGCTGCACCGCGGCGCGCACGTCGTCGGGGATCTCCGGCACGTTCTGAAGCGTCGCCGTTCCCTCCTGCCGGGTCTGAGCGCTGGTCGGCGCCTGTTGCGCGGACAGCGGCGCGGCGAGCATCGTGGCGGCAAGGAACAACGGCTTCAGACGCGGCATCGGCAACCCCCCGGGACTATTCGTGATCCAAGGGGTTCTAGGGGGATGAACGGCGCGGCGGCAAGCGTTTAGCCGCGCCCGGCATCCCCGCCGCCCTGCTCGACCGACGTCACGATGAGGTCGAGGACCTTGGCGATCAGCGTCTCCATCGCGGCATGCGCCGCCGCGCCGTCGCGCGCGAGGATCGCGTCCGCGACCGCGGCATGGTCGCCGATGCTCGCCGACAGCGCCGTCGCCACCGCGTCGCGGAATTGCGAGAAGAAGGGATTGTTCGACGCGCGCAGCACCGCGACGTGAAAGGCGACATCCGCCTCCAGCGCATCGTCATCGCTGATTTCGGCCGAGCGCATCCGTTCGAGCCCGACGGCGACAGCGATGCGTGGCTCGCTAAAGCGGCGCAGGAGCACGACGCTCGACCGCCGTTCGATGAGCCGGCGCAGAACGTCGGGATCGAAAAGGTTCCGCGCTTCCTCGGGTCGCACGAACGTGCCCTGCTTGGGCCGCGCGCCGAGCAGGCCCTTGCCCGCCAGCATCTTCACCGCCTCCCGCGTGACGGACCGGCTGATGCCGCCTCGATCGGGAACGGCTTGTCGCGGTACGCGCCGGTGACGATCGCCCGGCCCAGCACCTCGAGCAGCCCGTAGGTCAGGTTCAGGCCCAATTCGCCCCTGACCAGCGGATCGTCCGCCATGCCTATTCGCCTCCCCAGGGACCGCACGCCGGAAAGAGCGTTGCAGATTGGCCGAGGATCGGCATGAATGATTGATATGATAATTGGCCTGTCCAACGCTCGGCGAGCGTTCGCATGAAGCGTTTCATCGCGGTGGACTGGGGTACGACCAATCGCCGGGCGTGGCGGATCGAGGAGGGTCGGGCAACGGAGGGCCTGCGCGACGGCGACGGCATCCGGTCGATTTCCGCCGGCGACTGGGCCCGTGCGGCATCGGCAATCCGGGCGAAACTGGGCCCGCTTCCGCTGCTCATGGCGGGCATGGTCGGGTCGAACCGCGGCTGGGCCGATGCCGGCTACGTCGCCTGCCCCGCAACGCTCGAAACACTGGCGGGGCGGCTTCATCGCGTCGACGACGAGGCCTTGATCGTCCCCGGTGTCGCCTTCACTGACGGCCCGCGCGCGGACGTCATGCGCGGCGAGGAGGTGCAATTCCTCGGTGCCGTCGCGGCGGGGCTGGCGCCGGCCGATGCGCTGATGTGCCAGCCCGGCACCCACTGCAAATGGGCGCGCCTCGCCGGCGGCGCGCTCACGGCATTCAGCACCGCAATGACGGGCGAGTTGTTCGCGATCCTTCGCGACCATTCGCTGATCGGCGCGGCGATGATCACGCCCGTGGCCGATGGCCCCGCCTTTCGGGAGGGCGTGGCGCGCGGTGGCGAGGGCGACCTGCCCGCCGCCTTGTTCGGTGTGCGCGCTGCCAGCGTGCTCGGCCTGCGCGACGATATCGACGCCGCCGCCTATGTCAGCGGCCTGCTGATCGGCAGCGACTGCCGCAGCCAGGTTCGTCCGGGCGAGACCGTCCACCTGCTGGCCGAGGGTGAGCTAGGCCGACTCTATACGACGGCGATCGAGGCGCTCGGCGCGTCCGTGGTCGCGATCGACAGCGAGTGCGCCTTTCTGGCCGGCATCACCCGCATCCGGGAGCTTCAGTCATGACCGATTTCGCCCCTGATTTCACCGGCGCCTTCGCCGCCCTTCCGCTCGTCGCGATCCTGCGCGGCGTCGAGCCGCAAGAGGTCGTCGGGATCGGCGACGCGCTGGTCGAGGCGGGGTTCACGCTGATCGAGGTCCCGCTCAATTCCCCCGATCCCTACGCCAGCATAGAGGCGCTGGCGCGCACGCACGGCGACCGCGCGATGATCGGTGCCGGCACCGTGCTGACGACGGCAGACGTGGACCGGGTTGCGGATGCGGGCGGCCGCATGGTCATCTCGCCGAACACCGATATCGACGTGATCGCGGCGACGAAGCGGCGCGGGCTCGCGTCCCTGCCCGGCTATTTCACCCCGTCGGAGGGGTTCGCCGCACTGCGCGCCGGCGCCGACGCGCTGAAGCTGTTCCCGGCAGAGGCAGCCAGCCCGAAGGTGCTGAAGGCACAGCGCGCGGTGCTGCCGAGGGACGTGCCCGTGCTCGCGGTCGGCGGGGTCACCCCCGAGACGATGGGGCCATGGCGCACAGCCGGGGCCGACGGTTTCGGCCTCGGCTCGGCGCTCTATACCCGCGGCATGACCGCTGCCGACGTCGCCGCGACGGCCCGCGCGTTCGTGACCGCCTGGCGCGCCGGCTAGCGCGTCATTCGACCGTCACGCTCTTGGCCAGGTTACGCGGCTGGTCGACGTCGGTGCCCTTCGCGACCGCCACGTGATAGGCCAGTAGCTGGACCGGCACCGCATAGACGATCGGCGCGATCAGCGGGTGGACCTTGGGCATGGTGATCGTCGCGAGGCACCCGTCGCCCGCCGCCTCGATCCCGTCATAGTCGGAGATCAGCACGACCTTGCCGCCGCGCGCCTGCACTTCCTGCATGTTCGAGACGGTCTTCTCGAACAAGGGACCCGACGGCGCGATGACGATGACGGGCACCGCATCGTCGATCAGCGCGATCGGCCCGTGCTTCATCTCGCCCGCGGCATAGCCCTCGGCGTGGATGTAGCTGATTTCCTTGAGCTTCAGCGCCCCTTCCAGCGCCAGCGGATAATCGGTCCCGCGGCCCAGATACAGCACGTCGCGCGCGCCCGCGATCAGCGGTGCCATCGCCTCGATCGCCTCGTCATAGGCGAGCGCGCCGTTGATCGCGGCGGGCGCCTCGCCCAGGTGGCGGACCAGCGCGCGCTCGTCCTCGGCCGACAACCGACCCTTCGCCTTGGCGAGATTGGCCGCGAGCGCCGACAAGACCGCAAGCTGGCAGGAGAATGCCTTGGTCGACGCGACGCCGATCTCCGGCCCGGCATGGGTGGGAAGCAGCAGGTCCGCCTCGCGCGCCATCGAGCTCGTCGGCACGTTGACCACCGCGGCGATCGTCTGCCCCTCGGCCTTGGCGTGGCGCAGCGCGGCGAGCGTGTCGGCGGTCTCACCCGACTGGCTGATGACGATCATCAACCCGCCCGGCTCCATCACCGGCGCGCGGTAGCGGAACTCGGACGCCACATCGATGTCGACGGGAACACGCGCGAACTGCTCAAACCAGTATTTGGCGACCATCCCGGCGTAGAAGCTCGTGCCGCACGCGACGATCGTCACGCGCCGGATGCCCGACAGGTCGAACTCGGGGATCGGCAGCACGATCTGCCCCTCCAGCCGCTGCAGGTACGAGCGCAGCGTCTGCGCGACGACGATCGGCTGCTCGAAGATTTCCTTCTGCATGAAGTGGCGATGATTGCCCTTGTCGATCAGCGCGCCGGTGACGCCGCTGATCGTGACCGGCCGCTCGACGGGCGCATTCTCGCGGTCATAGACCTGCGCACCGTCCGGCCGGATGACGACCCAGTCGCCCTCGTCCAGATAGGCGATGCGCTGCGTGAGCGGCGCCAGCGCCAGCGCGTCGGACCCGAGGAACGTCTCGCCCTCCCCATAGCCGATCACCAGCGGCGATCCGAGCCGCGCGCCGATCAGCAGGTCGGGATGCTCCGCGAACAGGATCGCCAGCGCGAATGCGCCGTGCAGGCGGGGGAGCGCGGTGCGCACCGCCTCGACCGGATCGCCGGTCGCGGCAAGCGCCTCGTCGATCAGGTGTGCAACCACCTCGGTATCGGTCTGGCTGTTGAAAACGCGCCCCTTGGCGATCAGCTCGTCGCGCAGCGGCTTGAAGTTCTCGATGATGCCGTTGTGGACGACGGTGACCTTGCCCGCGACATGCGGGTGGGCATTGTCCTCGGTCGGGGCACCATGCGTCGCCCAGCGCGTGTGCGCGATGCCGACATGGCCGGGCAGCGGCTCTTCGGCCAGACGCCTGCCGAGATTAGCGAGCTTGCCCTGCGCCCGGCGGCGCTCGATCGCGCCATCGTGCAGCGTGGCGATACCCGCCGAGTCATAGCCGCGATATTCGAGCCGCTTGAGCCCGTCGAACAGCCGGTCGGCCACGTCGCTGGTGCCGAGAATCCCTACGATGCCGCACATGTTACTTCGCCGCCTTTCGCGCCTTCATCATCGAGCGGAACCGGGCCGCCCATCCCTCGCGCACTTCCTGTCGCCCGCGCGCCAGCGCCAGCGCATCGGCGGGCACGTCGGCGGTCACCACTGATCCGGCCCCGACGATCGCGCCTGACCCGATCGCTACCGGCGCCACCAGGGCGCTGTTCGATCCGACGAACGCACCCTCGCCGATCGTCGTGCGATATTTGAGATAGCCGTCGTAGTTGCAGGTGATCGTCCCCGCACCGATGTTCGCGCCCGCGCCCACCTCGGCATCGCCGACATAGCTCAGGTGATTGACCTTCGCGCCCTCGCCCAGCACCGCCTTTTTCAACTCGACGAAATTGCCGACCTTGGCGCCCGCGCGAATGTCGGCACCGGGCCTTAGCCGGGCGTAGGGGCCGACCTCGGCCCCGGACGCGATCGTGGATCCTTCGAGGTGCGAGAAGCCGTGGATGACGACGCCGTCCGCCACCGTCACGCCCGGCCCGAACCACACATTCGGCTCCACTGTCACGTCGCGGCCCAGCACCGTGTCGTGCGCGAACCACACCGTCTCCGGCGCGATCAGCGTGGCGCCCTCGGCCATCGCCTGCAATCGCCGCGCCGCTTGCCACTTGGCCTCCAGCCGCGCGAGTTCACCGCGGCTGTTGACCCCGTCGACCTCGTCCGCCGCGGTCTCGATCACCGCAGAAGCGCGGCCATCCTGCCCCGCGAGCATGACGATATCGGGCAGGTAATATTCGCCCGCCGCATTGTCGTTGCCGACGCGCGCGAGCAGCCCGAACAGGTCCTCCGCCCGCACCGCCATCAGCCCGGAATTGCAGAGCGTGACCGCGCGCTCTTCGGCATTTGCGTCCTTGAACTCGACCATCCGATCGATCCGCCCGACATCGTCGGCGATCACCCGGCCATAAGCACCGGCGTCGTCCGGCCGGAAGCCGAGCACGATGCAAGCGGGCGCATCCGCCGCGTGCAGCCGATCGAGCATCCGCCGCATCGTCTCCGCCCGCACCAGCGGCACGTCACCGTAAAGGATCAGCACGTCGCCCGAAAAGCCCGCCAGCGCCGCTTCGGCCTGTGCCACAGCATGGCCGGTGCCGAGCTGCTCGGCCTGGTGCGCGGTATCGGCACGGCCCGCGACCGCCGTCTCGACCTGCTCGCGCCGATCGCCGACGACGACGACCTGCCGCTCGGCGCCGAGCGCGACCACGCTGTCCAACAGATGGAGCAGCATCGGCTTGCCCGCGATCGGGTGGAGCACCTTGTGCAGGTCCGACTTCATCCGCGTGCCCCGCCCGGCGGCGAGGACGATCGCGGCGATCGGGCGGTTCGGGGGAGATTGCTCGGTCATCGCGGGCGGCGGTGCCACGAAAGCCTTGCCATTTCCATAGCCGGGCGGGCATCGCACCGGACATGACCAATTTTTCATTCGAGATCGTCGGCTTCGACCTGGACGGCACGCTGTTCGATACCTCCGCCGATCTGACCCGCGCGGTCAATCACGCGCTGGCGCTGGACGCCCGCCCGCCGCTGCATGTCGAGCGGGTCAAGCCGATGATCGGCCGCGGCGCGCGCCACATGCTGGCCGAGGGGCTGGCCGCTTCGGGCGGCGGGGACGAGGCGCTGCTCGACCGGCTGCTGCCCGAACTGCTCGCCTTCTACGAGGCCAATCTGTCCGCCGGAACGGTGCCCTATCCAGGGATGCTGGACGCGATCGACGCGCTGGCGGAGCGCGGTGTGCGCGTCGGCATCGTGACCAACAAACGCCATGGCTTTGCCGAGAAGCTGCTGCGCGAACTCGGCCTCGCCGATCGTTTCGAGTTGCTCCTGGGCGGCGATTCGCTCGGGCCGGGCAATGCCAAACCCAGCCCGGCGCTGATCCACGCGATGATCGAGCGGCTGGGCGGCGGGCGCGCGGCGTTCGTCGGCGATTCGATCTTCGACATCGAGGCGGCGCATGCGGCCGGCATCCCGGCGATCGCGGTCAGCT
>CAJYLT010000048.1 GCA_913775795.1 uncultured Sphingomonas sp.
TGGCTGCCGCCCGCGTCGATACCGACGGCGATGTCAGTGACGAGGCCTAGGCGCATAGCCCCAGCCGCCTCGGCGGCGTGGGCGAGCGCTGTTTCGGCGCGCCACTGGGCATAGAGGTGAAAGTCGACCTCGGCGGCATGGTCGCGCGCGAAGGCGGTGGCGGCCTCGCCCGCTGGGTCATGGTAGGCAGCGGGCCAATCCTGCCAGCCGGGTACGCCGAAACGGGCGAACAGCGCCTCGAACAGGGCATGGCGGCGCAGGTCGCCGCCGGCCTCCGCCCGATACTGGTCGAACGCCGGATCGGGCTTTGCGAACTCACGGCGCAGGGCGGCCATCCGCGCGTCGACCGCACTCGGCCAGTCGATCAGGTCGCCGCCGGGATCGGGTGCGTCGACGGGCGCGTACCAGGGGTTGAGGAAGCGGCGGCTGGACGGCGAATAGGGGCTGTAGCGGCCCGGATCGGCGGTGAAGAGCGCGTGGACGGGGCTGAGCATCAGCGCGTCGGCACCCGCGCACGCGGCCTCGCCCGCGAAATCGGCGAGCGCGGTGAAGTCGCCGATCGCGCCGTCCCCGCGCAGTGAATAGAGCTGGACCGCGGTGCCCCACAGCCGCTCCCCGGGATCGAGCGTTGCGCCCCGCGGCGGAGCGACGATCAGCTCGACCTCGCCGCCGCGATGCTCGAGCCGATGATAACCGATCGCCTGCACGGGGCTGCCCGGCTGCACGTCGATCACCGATCCGCTTTCGAGGATCAGCCGCGCCGGCCCCTCGAACCCGGTCAGCGGCGTGCCGGCATCGACGACGCGGCAGGTTTCGGCAGTGTCGGCGCGCAGCCGCTCCAAGCTGTCGGCGCATTGGCCGGCGCTGCCGCAGTCGAGGCCGAGGCCCGACAGGACCGCGCGCAGGCTCTCGACCGACACGCGCTGCGCCCGGCCGTCCGCATCCTCCCAGTCGATCAGGACGCCTGCCGCCTCGGCCAGCGCGCGGACGGATTCGTCGCTCACGCGAGCCACGCGGCAAAGGACGCGGGCGGCAGCGTGTCGCCGATTTCGCCGAGCACGAATAGCCGCTCACCTTCGCCGGTCGCCGTGACTGTCGCCTCACCTAGGTTGATCGCAACCGTCAGCACCCGCTCACTCAATCGCCAGCGTGCGCGGACAGCGCGGTCGCCGATCACCTCGGCGCCGATCGCCATCACGTCGTCCAGCAACGGCACAATCCGCTCGTGCCGGATCGTCAAAAGCTCGCGATAGAGCGCCTGCCACGCCGCCGCGTCGGGGCCGGGCAGGGGGCGCGATACCTCGAACGTCGCGCGCGCATTGGGGTCGGGAATCGCCTCCCGCGCTTCCTCGTCGCCGAACCCGGGATGGCCGGCGAACTCGCCCCGACGCCCGTTGCGCACCGCATCGGCAAGTTCGTCGTGGAAATCGGTGAAGAACAGGAACGGCGCTTCCGAGCCGAGCTCGTCGCCCATGAAGGTCAGCGGGATTTGCGGGCAGAGAAGGAGCAGCGCGGTTGCGGCACGCAGCCGCGCGGGGTCGGTCAAGCGCGTCAGCCGCTCGCCCATCGCGCGGTTGCCGATCTGGTCGTGATTCTGGAGGAAGCTGACGAAGCGGATCGGCGACAGGTGGCCGCTGGGGGCGCCCCTTGGGCGACCCTTCTGGTTGGGCGATCCCTGCCCCTGATAGATGAAGCCTTCGGACAGGCAGCGCGCCAGTTGTTCCTCGGGTGCCTCGGCGAAGTCGCGGTAATAGCCGTGGGTTTCGCCGGTCAGCAGGACGTGGAGGACGTTGTGGAAATCGTCGTTCCACTGCGCGTCATAGGCGCCAGCCAGTCGGTCGGGATCGTTATGCTCGTTCTCGAGCACCAGATGCACGTGCCGGTCGGGGAACGCGGTGCGCACCTCGCGCGCCAGCCGGTCGAGAAAGCCGTTGTCGCCGATCGCATGGACCGCATCGAGGCGCAGGCCGTCGAAGCCCATCTCCCCCAGCCAGTACAGCGCGTTGTCGATGAAGAAGCGCGCCACCGGCTCGCGCCCGAAGTCGATCGCGCCGCCCCAGGGCGTGTGAACGTCGAACTTGAAGAAGTCGGGCGCATAGGCGGGGAGGTAATTCCCGTCGGGACCGAAGTGATTGTAAACGACGTCAAGGAAGACCATCAGCCCGCGGGCATGGGCCGCGTCCACCAGTGCCTTCAGTTCGTCGGGCGAGCCATAGGCGGCGTTGGGGGCATAGGGCAGCACGCCGTCATAGCCCCAGTTGCGCATGCCACCGGTCGCGGCGAGCGGCATCAGCTCGATCGCGGTGAAGCCCGTCGCGGCGATCGCGTCCAGCCGCTCGGCGACGCCCTTATAGCCGCCGAGCACACCGACATGCACCTCTTGGATCACCGCTTCGGTCCATGGCCGCCCGCGCCAGCCGGTCTCTCGCCATTCATAGGCTGCGGGGTCGGTGACGACGCTCCAGCCATGCACGTCGCCCGCCTGCGCGCGGCTGGCAGGGTCCGGGACCGCG
The DNA here is from genome assembly GCA_913775795.1 of uncultured Sphingomonas sp. GTDB lineage: Bacteria > Pseudomonadota > Alphaproteobacteria > Sphingomonadales > Sphingomonadaceae > Sphingomonas. Next base: position 2,514 of record CAJYLT010000048.1, read on the forward strand.
GTGCCGTCGGGCAGGCGATAGCGATAGTGCGAGCCCGGTCCCGCGGGGGTGTCAGCGGCGAACCAGCCCTCCGCCTCCGGCGTCATCGGTACCTGATCGGTTCCCTCGATCTCCAGCGTCAGCGCCTCGACGCCCGGCGCCCAGATCGCGAAGCGCGTCCCGCCGTCCGCCAGCGGCTCCGGTCCCCACCTCATTCGACGGGGCCGCTCGCGTATATTAGCACCGCGGCGCGATCCTTTACCTCGATTTCGGGACCGTCGAGGTCGTATTCACCGATCTCGGTATCCGCGCTGTCGACCAGCAGCCGGCGATAATGGTGCGGCTCGGGCAGCTTGAAGATGAGCGGCGTCTCCGAGCCGTTCATCAGCATCGTGATCGCCTCGAAACTCCCGTCCTCGCGGATCGCGGCGCGGCGCATCACCAGCGCCTTGCCCACCGGATTCTGCCAGTCTTCGGGCGAGAGTTGCTGCCCGCGCTCGTCGAACCAGTCGATGTTGCGGATGCCGGGCGCGATCTCCTCGCCATAGAGGAACGTCGCCGACCGGACGAGCGGGTAATGCCGGCGGATCAGGATCAGGCGGCGGACGAAGTGCGAGAGGTTCTGTCCCTCCGCGCTCGACGCCTGCTTCCAGTCGAGCCAACTGATCTCGTTGTCCTGGCAATAGGCGTTGTTGTTGCCCATCTGCGTCCGCCCGAACTCGTCGCCCGCCAGCAGCATCGGCGTGCCGAGCGAGGCGAGCAGCGTGATGAGCATCGACCGACGCACCCGCTCGCGCACCGCGTTGATCGCCGGGTCGTCGGTCGGCCCCTCGACCCCCCAGTTGCACGACAGGTTCTCGGAATGGCCGTCGCGATTGTCCTCGCCATTCGCCTCGTTGTGGCGATGTTCGTAGCGGGTGATGTCGGTGAGCGGCTGGCCGTCATGGCTGGCGACGAAGTTGACGCTGGCCCATGGCCGCCGCGCGCGCCGGTCGAACAGGTCGCCCGAGCCCAGGATGCGGGCGGCGAACTCAGGCCGCACGCCCGCATCGCCCTTCCAGAAGCGGCGGGTGCTGTCGCGGAACTTGTCGTTCCATTCGGCGAAGCCCGGCGGGTGGTTGCCCAGCTGATAGCCGCCGGGGCCAATGTCCCACGGCTCCGAAATCAGTTTCACGCGTCCGAGCACAGGGTCCTGCCTGAGCGCGTCGAAGAAGCTCGCCCCCGGATCGAACGCGCCGTCGCCAGTGCGCCCCAGCGTCGCGCCGAGGTCGAAGCGGAAGCCGTCGATGCGATAGCTTTCCGCCCAGTGGCGCAGCGAGTCCATCACCATCTGAAGCACGCGCGGCTGGTCGAGGTTGAGCGTGTTGCCGGTGCCGGTATCGTTCACGCAGTAGCGCAGATTGTCCTTTTGCAGCCGATAGTAAGTGGCGTTGTCGAGGCCGCGGAAGCACATCGTCTGCCCCATCTCGCTCCCCTCGGCGGTATGGTTGTAGACGACGTCGAGGATCACCTCGATCCCGGCGGCGTGGAAGCGGCGGACGGCGAGCCGCAGGTCGTCGGCATCGCCGCGCCCCAGATAGCGGGCCTCCGGCGCGAAGAACGCAAGGCTGTTGTAGCCCCAGTAATTGACCAGCCCCTTTTCCTTCAGGAACCGGTCCTGGACGAAGCCGTGGACGGGCATCAGCTCGATCGCGGTGATGCCGAGCCGTTGGAGATGCGCGATCACGTCGGGGTGGCTGAGCGCGCGGTACGTGCCGCGCTCGATCGCGGGCACACTCTCCATCAGGCGGGTGAGGCCCTTCACGTGCGCCTCGTAGATCACGGTTTCGGACCACGGCGTGTTGGGCCGGCGGTCGTCGCCCCAGTCGAAACTGTCGGCGACGACCACCGACTTGGGCATGGCGGGGGCGCTGTCGCGGCGGTCGAAGCTCACGTCCGCGCGGGGGGACGCGACGCGATAACCGTGTAGCGCATCGCTCCACCGCACGCGGCCGAAGGTGCGCTTGGTATAGGGGTCAAGCAAAAGCTTGTTCGGGTTGAAACGGTGGCCCTGCTCCGGCTCATACGCCCCGTGCGCGCGAAAGCCGTAGAGCATCCCCGGCCGCGCGTCGGGCAGATAGCCGTGCCAGATCTCGTCGGTCCATTCGGGGAGTTCGAGCCGCGCGATCTCCTGCCGCCCCGTCTCGTCGAACAGGCACAGCTCGATCTTCTCGGCATGGGCGGAAAAGACGGCGAAATTGACGCCCAGCCCGTCGAACGTCGCGCCCAGGGGGTAGGGGGCGCCGCTTTCGAGGCGATCGGGGATGCGGGTCAAGGGGTCATGCTCCGTGATGGCGAAGGACGATGGTCGCCAGCGGCGGCAGCGTCAGTTCGATCGAATGGGAATGGCCGTGCGCCGGATGCGGCTGCGCGTCGTAGGCGGCCGGCGTGTCGAGGCCGCTGCCGGCATAGCGCGGGTCGTCGGAATTGAGCGCCAGCGCCCAGCGACCCGCCTCGACGCCGATGCGGTATCCGTGGCGCGGTACCGGCGTCATGTTGACGACGCAGAGGAGCGGCGGCGCGCCATAGGCCGAGCGGCGGTGGAAGGCGAAGACGCTGTTCGCCGCGTCGTCGCCCACCGCCCAGGCGAAGCCGCGCTCGTCGGCGTCGCTCTGGTGCAGCGACCCCTCGGCGCGGTAGAGCGCATTGAGGTCGCGGACCAGCGCCTGCACGCCGGCATGGTTCGGGTCGGCGAGGGCGGCCCAGTCGAGCTGGCCGTCATGGCTCCACTCGTGCCACTGCGCGATCTCGCCACCCATGAAGAGCAGTTTCTTGCCCGGATGCGCCCACATGAACGCGAGATAGGCGCGAAGGTTCGCGAACTTCTGCCACGGATCGCCGGGCATCTTGGCGATCAGCGAACCCTTGCCGTGCACCACCTCGTCATGGCTCAAGGGCAGCACGAACTTTTCGGAAAAGGCATAGACCGGGCCGAAGGTCATCAACCCGTGGTGCCAGCGGCGGTTGATCGGGTCCTCTTCGACATAGCGGAGGGTGTCGTTCATCCACCCCATGTTCCACTTGAAGGTGAAACCGAGGCCGCCATGCTCAGTCGGCGCGGTCACGCCGGGGAAGGCGGTGGACTCTTCGGCGATGGTGATCGCGCCGGGGCAACGCTTCGCCACCGCCTCGTTCATCCGGCGCAGGAAGGCGATCGATTCGAGATTCTCGCGTCCGCCATGGATGTTGGGCACCCACTCGCCCTCGCGGCGCGAATAGTCGCGATAGAGCATCGAGGCGACGGCATCGACGCGCAGCGCATCGACGTGGAACTGCTCCAGCCACCAGAGCGCCGAGGCGATCAGCATCCCCGCCACCTCGCGCCGGCCGAGGTTGAAGATCAGCGTGTTCCAGTCGGGATGATAGCCCTCGCGCGGGTCCTCATGCTCGTAAAGCGCGGTGCCGTCGAACCGCGCGAAGCCGTGCGCGTCGGAGGGGAAATGCGCGGGCACCCAGTCGATGATGACGCCGATGTTCGCCGCGTGGCAGCGATCGACGAACCGCGCGAACCCCGCCGCGTCGCCATAGCGGGCGGAGGGCGCGAACGGTGACAGCGGCTGATACCCCCAGGAGCCGCCGAACGGATGCTCGGCGATCGGCATCAGCTCGACATGGGTGAAGCCCATGTCGGTGAGATAGGGGATCAGCTGGTCGGCAAGCGCGTCCCAGTCATGCTCGCCGCCATGCCAGGGCCGTCGCCACGACCCTGCATGCATCTCGTAGATCGAGATCGGCGCGCCCGGATGCTGGCGATCGCCGCGGCTCGCCATCCAGTCGGTATCGGTCCATGCGAAGTCGGGCGGCGGCGCGACGATCGATCCGGTCGCGGGCGGCAGCTCGGCCGCGCGGGCGAGGGGATCGGCCTTCTCGCGCAGCACCCCATCGGCACCGTGCACCGCGAACTTGTACCGCGCGCCCGCGCCGACGCCGGGCACGAACAGCTCCCAAACCCCGCCGTCGTGGCGCAGCCGCATCGGCAGCCGCCGCGCGTCCCATCCGTTGAAATCACCGACGACGCTGACGCTCTGCGCATTCGGCGCCCAGACCGCGAAGCGTGTCCCCTCGACACCGTCCACCGAATCGACATTGGCGCCGAGCCGCAGCGGCAGGTTCCAATGCGAACCCTCGCGCAGCAGATGCAGGTCGAGGTCGCCGAGCTGTGGCGGAAAGGCATAGGGGTCCGCCGCCTCGCTCGTCCCGCCGCCGGGCCAGCTCGCGCGGATGCGATAGGCGCCGGCAGGCGCCGGGCCGCTGAAAAGGCCCTGGTTTCCATCGGCTTGCAGCGTGGTTTCGGTGCCACCTGCAATCAGCGTGACCTGCTCGGCCCCCGGCTGAAAGGTGCGGACGATGCCATCGTGCCGGCCGAGAAACGCAAACGGATCGCGCCGCCAGTGCAGTTCGCTCGAAAATGCTTGCCCCATGCGACCCCCAATCGCTTAAGTTCCCCCGAACGCTGCGCGTGCGAAGAAGTGCCATCGCCTTCGATTTATCGCAAAGGCCGTGGAACTTGCGTCGCCCCGCCGCGCTCTACGCCGACAGGCGAGGGGGGAAACGATGCCGCCAAGTGCAACATTACGGGGTCTGGTCACGCGCCAGGCAATGGCGATCGTGCTGGCCGGGGGCCGCGGCAGCCGGCTGATGGAACTCACCGACATCCGCGCCAAGCCTGCGGTCTATTTCGGCGGCAAGACGCGGATCATCGACTTCGCGCTGTCCAATGCGCTCAATTCGGGCATTCCGCGCATCGGCGTGGCGACGCAGTACAAGGCGCACAGCCTGATCCGCCACCTCCAGAACGGCTGGTCGTTCTTTCGCAACGAGCGCAACGAGAGCTTCGACATCCTGCCCGCCAGCCAGCGGGTGTCGGAGGAGAACTGGTATCTCGGCACTGCCGACGCGGTGTACCAGAACCTCGACATCATCGGCTCCTATGCGCCCAAATACACGCTCGTGCTCGCCGGCGACCACATCTACAAGCAGGATTACGGCGTCATGCTCGAGGAGCATGTCGACAGCGGCGCGAGCGTGACCGTCGGCTGTGTCGAGGTGCCGCGGATGGAGGCGGTCGGCTTCGGCGTGATGCATGTCGACGAGAACGACCGCATCGTCGACTTTCTCGAAAAGCCCGCCGATCCGCCGGCGATGCCGGGCCACCCCGACCTCGCGCTCGCCAGCATGGGCATCTACGTCTTCGAGACCGAGTTCCTCGCCGAGATCCTGCGCGAGGATGCGGCCGACCCGAACAGCAGCCACGATTTCGGCAAGGATATCGTCCCGCGCCTCGTCCGCGACGGCAATGCACGCGCGCATCATTTCAGCAAGTCGGCGCTCCGCTCCGGCCCTGAAGCCGAGCCGTACTGGCGCGACGTGGGGACGCTCGACGCCTATTTCGCGGCGAACATCGACCTGACCAACACCGTCCCCGCGCTCGACCTGTACGATCGCGAATGGCCCATCTGGACCTATTCGGAAATGACCGCGCCGGCCAAGTTCGTCCATGACGAGGACGGGCGGCGGGGTGAGGCGATCTCCTCGCTCGTGTCGGGCGACTGCATCGTCTCTGGCGCATCGCTGCACCATTCGCTCTTGTTCACGGGTTGCCGGATCAACAGCTATTCGACGATCGACAATGCGGTGTTGATGCCGCGCGTGAAGGTCGGGCGCTCGGTGCGGCTCAAAAACGTGATCGTCGATCGCGGGGTGGAGATCCCCGAGGGGCTGGTGGTGGGCGAGGATCCGGTCCTCGACGCCGCGCGCTTCCGCCGGACCGATGCCGGCGTCTGCCTCATCACCGCCAAGATGATCGAGGCGCTGACCGCGTGATCCGCCTGCTGTCGGTCGCGTCCGAAGTCTATCCGCTGGTCAAGACCGGCGGGCTGGCCGACGTGGCGGGTGCGCTGCCCGCGGCGCTGGCCGGGGAGGGGGCGGCGACGACGACGCTCGTCCCCGGCTATCCCGCGGTGCTGAGTGCCGTTGGCGACGGCGAGCGGCTGCACGCCTATGCCGATCTGATGGGCGGTCCGGCGACGCTGGTCCGCGCGCAGGCGGCGGGGCTCGACCTTATCGTCCTCGATGCGCCGCATCTGTTCGAGCGGCCGGGCAACCCGTATCTCGGCCCCGACGGACAGGATTGGGAGGACAATGCGCTGCGCTTCGGCGCGTTCGCCCGCGCGGCGGCCGACCTGGGGTCGGGGCGGATCGCCGGGCTCGGCTACGACGTGCTTCAGCTTCACGACTGGCAGGCGGGGCTGGCGGCGGCGTATCTGCACTACGACCCGCCCGCGCGCAGGCCTGGCGTGGTCGCGACGATCCACAACCTGGCGTTTCAGGGCGTGTTTCCGGCACGGTTGCTCGGCCCGCTCGGCCTGCCGGCAGAGGCGTTTGCGCTCGACGGGATCGAATATCACGGTGCGATCAGCTTCCTTAAAGCCGCGTTGATCTTCGCCGACCGGATCACCACGGTTTCGCCGACCTACGCGACCGAGATCATGGGCGAGGCTGGCGGCATGGGACTGCACGGGCTGCTCGCCGGGCGCGGCGGGATAGTGTCGGGCATCCTCAACGGCATCGATACCGAGGTATGGAACCCGGCGACCGACCCGGCGCTGGCAGCCTGCTTCGACGCAAGCGACCTCGATGCCCGCGCGGCGAACAAGATCGCGTTGCAACGCATGTTCGGGCTGGACGAGGATCGCCAAGCGTTCCTGATCGGATCGGTCGGGCGGCTGACGGAACAGAAAGGCATGGACCTGCTGCCCCCGCTGATGCCGGACCTCGTCGCGCGCGGCGCGCAGTTCGCGATGCTGGGAAGCGGCGATGCGGCGCTGGAGGCGGCGTTCGATGCGCTGGCCGACGCGCATCCCGGCGCGGTCGGCGTCCGCATCGGCTATGACGAGGCGCTGGCGCACTTGATCGAGGGCGGCTGCGACGCGTTCCTGATGCCAAGCCGGTTCGAGCCGTGCGGCCTGACGCAGATGTATGCGCTGCGCTACGGCGCGGTGCCGGTCGTCGCGCGGGTGGGCGGGCTTGCCGACACGGTGATCGACGCCAGCCCCTATGCGCTGGCGGCAGGAGCGGCGACGGGGTTCCAGTTCGCTGGCGGGTCGGCGGCGTCGCTGCGCGCGGCGCTGACGCGGGCGATGGCGATGTTCGAGGACGAGCCGGCGGCGTGGGCGCGGCTCCAGCGCAACGGCATGGCGACCGACGTGTCATGGGCGAACGCCGCGCGCGAGTACGCTGCGCTGTTCGAGGCGATCCGGCCGAAGGGGTAGCACCCTCCCTGGTCATTCCAGCGAAAGCTGGGATCGCCCGGTGACAGCGCGCCGCCTGGCCGCGAGCGACCCCAGCCTCCGCTGGGGTGACGTATTAGACTTTGGGCTTGCGCGCTCGCGTCGGCTTGGCCTCGCCCGTCGGCGCTGCGGCCTTCTTGGGCGCGCGCTTGGCCTTCGGCTTCTCGGCAGCCTGCGCGGGCTGGTTCGCGTCCACTTCGGCGGCGGCATCATGCCAGTGGGCGTCATGGCGACCGGCGGGGCGCCCCTCGGCCTCCCACTTTTCATAAGCGCGGCGGGCGACGCGGGTGTCGCGATCCTCGGGGTGCTGGTCGCTCATTCGCCTTGCCTTTCCGATGGTTGGCGTGTGCTCGCCAAACCGGCGAACCGCCGCTTCGTTGCATGTCCGGCGATCACGGGCTGGCTGGGGCGGGAGGATTCGAACCTCCGAATGACGGTACCAAAAACCGTTGCCTTACCGCTTGGCGACGCCCCAACAGCGCCCGTGGCGAGGGCGCGCTTATACCGTTCCGTTCGCGCCTGAAAAGAGGGGATCAGAGGATGCGGCGCACCCAGCCATGCGGGTCGGGGGCCTGCTGCTTCTGGATCGCGACCAACTGCTCGCGAAGCTTGCTGGTCAGGTCGCCCGGCCCGCCATTGCCGATGCGGAAGTCGCGGGTGCGCCCGCGCACGCGGCCGATCGGCGTCACGACGGCCGCCGTCCCGCAGGCGAAGCTCTCGCGCAGCCGCCCGCTTGCCGCATCCTTTTCCCACGCGTCGATCGTGTAGGGCGCCTCGCGCACCGTCAAGCCGGCGTCGCGGGCGAGCGTCAGGATCGATTCGCGGGTGATGCCGGGCAGGATCGTGCCGGTCAGCGGCGGCGTCTGGATCGAGCCGTCGTCGAACACGAAGAAGGTGTTCATGCCGCCCAGCTCCTCGACCTGCGCGCGCTC
>CAJYLT010000049.1 GCA_913775795.1 uncultured Sphingomonas sp.
CGCGCGGGCTGTTCGGCCTTTCGGTCGCGCGGCGGCAGGGGTTTCTTGCATCGGCCGACCGGCGGGAAGCGGTGGCGATGGCGATCGACCGCAACGCGCTGACCCGCGACTTCGCACCCGACTGGACACCGGCGGAGACGCTGCTGCCCGACCAGCTCGATTCGGTGACGCAGCCGGCGCGCGCACCCTGGCTCGCCTTCGATCTCGACGCGCGGCGCGCGGCGGCACAGGTGCGGGTGGCCGAATGGCGCGCGGCGAACGGCGGGACCGCGCCCGAGCTGACGATCGCGATGCCGGAGGGGCCGGGCGCCGGCCGCCTTGCCGCGCGGCTGACCGCCGACCTTGCCAGCATCGGCATCCTCGCCCGCCGCGCGGCGCCTGGCACACGTGCCGACCTGCGCCTCGTCGATCTGGTGGCGCCCTATGACAGTGCGCGATGGTATCTGCGCATGGCGTGCCAGCCCTGTGCGCAGCCGATCGCCGACACCCTCGATCGCGCACGCGAAAGCGGCAACCTTATCGAGCGCAGCCGGCTGCTGGCCGAGGCGGACGTCGCGCTGGTGCAGGACGTGGCGTTCATTCCGCTCGCCCAGCCGCTGCGCTGGTCGCTGGTTGCGCTGCGCCTTCGCGAATGGCGGGCGAATGCGCGCGCGTGGCATCCATTGAATCACCTGCGCCGCGAGACCAACTAGGGTTCATGGCACAGACCCGCCGCATCGACCCCGCGATCTTCGATCGCCTCCCCCTCAAGCGCGACGCGCAGTCGTGCCGCACCCGTATCGAGGCGATCGAGCGGGTGATGGAACGCGCCGTCGTTATTCCGGGGATCAACCGCCCGGTCGGCCTCGACGTGATCCTCGATCTCATTCCGGTCGCGGGCAGCTTCGTCGGTGCGGCGGCGGGCGCGTACATGCTGTGGGAAGCGCGCAATCTCGGCATGTCGAAGCTCGCGATGGCGCGAATGGCGGGCAATGTCGGCGTCGACTGGGCGCTGGGGCTGATCCCCGGGATCGGCATCATTCCCGATTTCTTCTTCCGGTCGAACACGCGCAACCTGCGCATCATCCGCCGCCACCTCGACAAGCATCACCCCGCCACGGTGACCGTCCAGGGCTGACCCATTCGGTGTATTGCAAGGCTACGACACTAGTGTCATAGTCGGGCAATACAGGAGGGAAAGCCATGTATAGCGAATCCGATCTCGATGCCGCGGTGACGGCAGGGGCGATCAGCCCCGCCGCCGCCGAATCGCTTCGCGCGCACGTCGCCGCGCAGCGCAACACCCCCGCCGTGGACGAGGAATCGTTCCGGCTGCTGACCGGGTTCAACGACATCTTCGTCGCCGTCGCGCTCGCGCTGCTGCTCGCCGCGATCGGCCAGATCGGCGCGGCGATCACCCCGGCGATGGGCGGCGCGGGGGTCGCGGTCGCCGCCTGGCTGCTGGCGGAATATTTCACGAAGCGGCGGCGGATGGCGCTGCCCAGCATCCTGCTGCTTGGCGCGTTCGTCGGCGGCGTGGTGGCGACACCGATCGGCGCGCTGGTCGCGCTCGAGCCCGATTACGGCGACCGGGTCAATGCGCTGATCCTTGCCGGGGTCGGCCTGACCGGGGTCGCGGCGGCGTGGGCGCACTGGCGGCGGTTCATGGTGCCGATCACGGTGGCGGCAGGCGCATTGGCGCTAACCGGCGCGGGCGTCGGCGTCGCCTTCGCGATCTGGCCGGGGCTCGACAACGCGGCACTACCGCTAGTGCTCGCCGCCGGCGTCGCGACCTTTGCGCTGGCGATGCGCTGGGACATGAGCGACCGGGCGCGCACGACGCGGGCAAGCGACGTCGCCTTCTGGCTCCACCTCGCCGCCGCGCCGCTGATCGCGCATCCGATCTTCCATATGCTGGGCGTGTTCGAGGGGCCGGTCGGGCCGGGGATCGCCGCGCTGGTGCTCGCGCTCTATCTCGGCTTCGCGGTCGTCGCACTCGCGGTGGACCGCCGCGCGCTACTCGTCTCCAGCCTCGCCTATGTCCTGTTCGCGCTTTACGAACTGTTCCGCAGCGCCGGGGCGGTCGAGTTGGGGACGGCATTCACCGGGCTCATCATCGGTTCGGCGCTGCTCACGCTCTCAGCCTTCTGGCAGCCGATGCGGCGGCGCGTGGTTACGATGCTGGGCGAAGGCGCGGCGATGCGGCTGCCGCCCGCGGTCGCCTGATCCTTCTTCCGTCACCCCGGACTTTATCCGGGGTCCCGCTTCTTCTTTTCGAAGGAAAGAAAGCGGGACCCCGGCTCGGGGGCTGGGGTGACGGCTGAATCAGTCTTCCACGATCTTCATCAGCCGGCGTTCGAGCGGGGCCAGGACGCCGGCCAGATCGTGTCCGCGCTTCAGGATCGCGCCGCCTTCGCTGACCAGCGCCCACATGCCCTGTTTCTGGCGGAGCGCCGGGCGCTTCTCGATCCGCACCTCGGGTCGCTCGGCCGCACGCCGGAACGCGGCGAACACCGCCGCCTCGCGCCCCAGTTCGATCGCATAGTCGCGCCAGTGCCCGGCCGCGACCATCCGGCCATAGAGGTCGAGGATGCGGTTGAGCTCCAGTCGCTCGAACCCGATCTGCGGCGTGCGACGCGCGGCGAGATTGACGACCTCTGCCGTCACGCGGTGTCCCGGCGCCCTTCTTCCTCGGCCACCAGCGCATCGAGCCGCTTCCTCAGCGTTTCGATCTCGCAGCGCAGGATCTCGACCCGCTGGGTGGCGGGGTCGAACATCTCGGCACACGGCGTGCCATAGGGGACGAAGGGCTTCTGATACGTCTCCGCCTCGACCAGCGTCGACTTGGCGGGGATGCCGACCATCGTCGCGCCCTCGGGCACGTCCTTGGTCACGACGGCATTGGCGCCGACGCGGGCGCGCGGGCCGACGGTGATGGGGCCGAGCACCTGCGCGCCCGACCCGATGATGACGCCGTCCATCAGCGTCGGATGCCGCTTGCCCGCGACGCCGTTGTCGGGGCTGGTCCCGCCCAAAGTCACGCACTGATAGATCGTCACGTCGTCGCCGATCACCGCGGTCTCGCCGATCACGGTGAAGCCGTGGTCGATGAAGAAATTGCGTCCGATCGTCGCGCCCGGATGGATGTCGATCGCCGTCATCCAGCGCGACCAGTGATTGACCAGCCGCGCGGCGAAGAACCAGCCGCGCCGAAACAGCGCGTTGGCGATCCGGTGATAGCCGAGCGCCCAGACGCCCGGATAGAGCAGGATCTCGGCTCGCGACCGCGGCGCGGGATCGCGCGCGCGGATCGAATCGAGATAGACGCGAAGCGCCGCAAGCATGGCGTGTCCCCTAGCCACGAAGATCGGCATGTAGGACGCCGTTCAGGTCATTCCAAGCGCGGAACCGTTGACGCTTGGCAACGCTAAACCCGAACTGTCTTGTTTCCGGGCGGCGGGGGCGGCAATCCCCATCCCCGCACTCTACGATAAGGACGCGCATGTTCGAGGGGCTCCAGGTTGCCGAATTGCTGCCGTACGTCGCGGTCGGCCTCGTCGCGCAGATCGTCGACGGCGCGCTCGGCATGGCGTTCGGGGTGATTTCGAGCACGCTGCTGGTCAGCGTCATCGGCGTGCCGCCCGCCACCGCGTCGGCCGGCGTCCACCTCGTCGAATGCGCAACGACGGGCGTGTCGGGGATCAGCCATGCGCTGCACAAGAACGTCAACTGGCGGATGTTCTGGCGGCTCCTCGTCCCCGGCATCCTCGGCGGGGTGACGGGCGCGTACCTGCTCACCTCGATCGATGCGTCGGTGACGCGGCCGATCGTCATGGCGTATCTGTCGGGGATCGGCCTCTATCTCCTCTGGCGCGGGCTTCGCTATCCGCCGCACCGGGAGCGGGAGCCGAAGATCATCGAGCCGCTGGGGCTGGCCGGCGGGTTCCTCGATGCCGCGGGGGGCGGCGGATGGGGCCCGGTCGTGACCTCGAACCTGCTCGTCCAGGGCGGCACGCCGCGCACCACCATCGGCACGGTCAACTCGGTCGAGTTCTTCCTGACCGTCTCGGTCTCGATCACCTTCCTAATCGGCATCGGCACCAAGGGATTCGGCCCCGAATTCTGGCACCCGGTCCTCGGCCTCCTGATCGGCGGCGTCATCGCCGCGCCCTTCGGCGCGATGATCGCCAAGCGCGTGCCGACCAAGACGCTGCTGGTGCTCGTCGGCATCGTCCTGACCGCGACGAGCCTGTTCAGTATCTATCGATTTTTTGCTGCCTGACGGCAGTCGCGGTACCAGCCCGCTCCCCCACCCGGCCACCCATAGCGTATCCTGAACGGGTGGCCGGGTGGGGGAGCGGGCTGGCACCGCGCATCAGGCGTTAGCCGGATCAGATCAAAGCGTCGCGTGGATCGTCGCGACGGCCTTCATCACCGAGGCGATGCGCACCGCGTCCTGCACGTTCGCGGCCGACACCTCGCCCTTGCGCAACACGCGCTCGTGCGCGTCGATGCACATACCGCAGCCGTTCATCGCGCTGACGGCGAGGCTGAACAGCTCGAAGTCGATCTTGTCGATCCCCGGCGCGCCGATCACGTTCATGCGCAGCTTGGCCGGCATCGTGCGATATTCCTCGTTCGTGGCGAGGTGGGTGAAGCGGTAATAGACGTTGTTCATCGCCATCACCGCCGCCGCCGCGCGCGCCGCGGTCGCCGCCTCGGGCGAGAGCTTGGCCGCGCATTCGGCCTCCGCCGCCTCGACGAGCGGCTTGTACCCGGTGCCGTGCGCGCAGGCGAGGATCGTGCCGTACTTGCGCTGGTCGTTCAGCCCCGCCTCGTTCAGCAAAGAGCCGACGTTGAGGCGAATGTCCTTGGCATAGTCGGGCAGCGCCGACGCGAATTCCTTGAGCGACATGGTTCTATCCTTGAATGATGCGGGCACGAAAAAGGGCGCGCGGAACCCCGCGCGCCCTTCATGGTCGATCAGGTCAGGCAGCGACCTTCAGCACGTCGTCGCCCTTGTTCCAGTTGCACGGGCACAGCTCGTCGGTCTGGAGCGCGTCGAGGACGCGAAGCGTCTCGGCCGGGTTGCGACCGACGTTCAGGCCGTTCACCTGCACCGCCTGGATCACGTTGTCGGGATCGATGATGAAGGTCGCGCGGAACGCGACATGCTCGTTCCGGTCGAGGATGCCGAGCGCCTTGGCCAGCACCGCGCCGTTATCGGCGATCCAGGGGAAATCGGCCTTGGCGAGGTCCGGATCCGACTTGCGCCACGCCAGGTGGACGTGCGCGGTATCGGTCGAGGCGCCGATCAGCACCGCGTCGCGATCCTCGAAATCGCCCTTCAGCTCCGAGTAGCCGACGATCTCGGTCGGGCAGACGAAGGTGAAGTCCTTCGGCCAGTAGAACAGCACCTTCCACTTGCCGGGGAAGGCGTCGTGGCTGAGCGTTTCGCCCGCGGGCAGCGCGTCGGTGCCCTGCTGGACGGGAACGGTGAATTCGGGAAGCTTGTCGCCGACGGTCAGCATGAAGATGCCTCCTGTTATGTCGTTTAGGGGAGACGCATGGTGCGCTGCGGCACCATTTGCGCTGCACTGCAACTAAAACGCGGACGGAATAATCGCCAACCGGGGTTTCCGCAGCGCTTGATCGACTGAGCCGATCAATCCATCTGGGGCGGATGACGACCTATCTGCCGACGCTGAAGCAGCTCCAATATTTGGTCGCGCTCCACGATGCCGGGCATTTCGGGCGCGCGGCCGATGCCTGCTACGTCACCCAATCGACGCTGTCGGCGGGCATCCGCGAGCTGGAGACGCTGATCGGCGTGACGCTGGTCGAGCGGACTCGGCGCGTCGTCCGCTTCACTCCCCTGGGCGAGCGTATCGCCGACAAGGCGCGCCGCGTGCTGCGCGAGGCGGACGAGTTGGGAGAGATCGCCCGCGCCGCCGGCCGCCCGCTGACCGGCGAGATGCGGATGAGCGTCATCCCGACGATCGCACCGTTCCTGCTCCCCCAGATCCTGCCGCAGTTGCGAAGGGAATATCCGGACCTCAAGCTCTTCCTGCGCGAGGAGCCGACCGGCCCGGCGTGCGAAGCGCTGCATTCGGGCCGCACCGACTGCGTGCTTCTCGCCCTCCCCTATGCTTGCGGCGAGGTGGAGGTCGAGCCGCTGTTCGCCGACCGCCTGTTCGTCGCCTTCCCGCAAGCCGATACGCTGCCCGGCTCGGGCCCGGTGATGGCCGACGACATCGACGAGACGCGGCTCTTGCTGCTCGAGGACGGGCATTGTTTGCGCGACCATGCGCTGGCGGTCTGCGCGACCAGCGAACTGCGCGGGCAGGCGGCGATGCTGGGCACGTCGCTGCACACGATTGTGCAGATGGTCGAGAACGGCCTCGGCGTCACGATGCTGCCCGAAATGGCGATCGGCGCGGGCATCCTGCGCGGCACGCATATCGACGCGCGGCCCATCGATGCCGAGCGGGCGGAGCGGCGCATCGCACTCGTCTGGCGCAAGGCGAGCCCGCGCGAGCGCGACTTCCGCCTGCTCGCGAACGTGCTGCGCACCGCCGCCGCCGAGCGTACGGACCAAGGTCGGTAAGGGAAACCATCGCAGCGCTGAAACGTAGATCAGTCGCGCGCCGTGTCGCTCCCCCCTCCCCCCGCCGCGGCGCGCACCCCGTTTCACGTTCCAGTCAATGGAGACGCCCGATGAACCGCTTTTCGATGATCGCCCTGGCCGGCCTTGCCGCCACCTCGACCCTCGCGATGGCCCAGACGACGCCGGGTACCACGCCGACCACGACGCAGGCGCAGCCGATGGCCGGCCAGACCGCCACCACCACGACCGCGGCCACCCCCGCTGCCGCCACCGGCACGATTGCCGACGCCGCGATGGCGAACCCCAAGCTGTCGACGCTGGTCACCGCGGTGAAGGCCGCCGATCTCGCCACCACGCTGTCAGGTCCAGGCCCCTTCACCGTCTTCGCGCCCGAGAACGAGGCCTTCACGCGCCTCGCCCCCGGTACGCTCGACACGCTGCTCAAGCCCGAGAACAAGCCGACGCTGACCAAGGTGCTGACCTATCACGTCGTCCCGGGCAAAGTGACGCTCGAGCAGCTTCGCGCGCAGATGAAGGCCGGCGGCGGCAAGGCCACGCTGACCACGGTCGAGGGTAGCCCGCTGACCGTCACCGAGGAAGGCGCGGCGATTGCGCTGGTCGATGCGAGCGGCAACAAGAGTTATGTCGCGCAGCCCGACGTGATGGCCTCGAACGGCGTCGTCCACGTCGTCAACGGCGTCGTCGTGCCCAAGCTGGCGCCGGCGACGTCGACCTCGGGCTCGTAAGTCCCCGGCCCCGACCCGAACGAAGGGGCGCCGCAGCAACGCGGCGCCCTTTTGCTATGCCCAGTCGGTGGCCCGTTGCGCATCCGCCGCCCGCGCCTCGACCCAGCGTGTGCCCTCGGGCGTGACCTCGCGCTTCCAGAAGGGGGCGTCGGTCTTCAGCCGGTCGATGCAATAGGCGCAGGCATCGAGCGCCGCCTGGCGATGCGCGGCCGCGGTCGCGACGAGGACGATGCGCTCGCCCGGTCCCATCGGGCCGACGCGGTGGACGATCGTCACCGCATCCAGCGACCAGCGCGCGGCGGCGGTTTTCGCCACCGCCTCCAGCGCCGCTTCGGTCATGCCGGGATAATGTTCGAGCTCGAGCGTGCGTACCCCGTCGTCGGCGCGCACGCGGCCGATGAAGCTGGCGATCGCGCCCGCGCCTTCGACCTCGACGCGCGCCAGTTCGGTGGCGACGTCGATCGGATCGGGGGTGACGAGGATGCGGATCATCCGCCCGTCACCGGCGGGAAGATCGCGATTTCCCGCGCCCCCGCGATCGGCGCATCGATCGACACGAAGGACTGGTCGATCGCCGCCCGCAACCGCTCGCGATTTTCGAACGCCGCGGCATGGGTGTCGCTCGACGCGGCAAGCCAGTCGATCAGCGCGCCCACCGTCTCCACCCCGGCGGGCGGATCGACGCGTTCGCCCGCGATGCCGACGACTTCCCGCACCCAGGCGAAATAAAGCATCTCGATCGCCATCAGCTGTCCATGTGCCGGAGGCCGACGCGGAGGTAATCCCACCCCGTCACCAGCGTCAGCACCGCCGCACCCCAGAGGCTGGCGAGCCCGACGACGCGGACGAAGCCATAGTCGGGCACCGCGCCGGCCAGGATCAGCGCGCCAAGCGCCACCAGTTGCAGCGTCGTCTTCCATTTGGCCAGCCGCGACACCGGCACCGATACGCGCAGGCTGCCGAGGAACTCGCGCAGCCCCGATACCATGATCTCGCGCAGCAGGATGACGAGGCCGGCGATCAGGTGCACCCCGCCGATATCGCGCGTCGAGGCAAGCATCAGGATCACCGCCGCCACCATGATCTTGTCGGCGATGGGATCGAGGAAGATGCCGAGCTTCGACACCGTCCCCTGCGACCGCGCCAGATAGCCGTCGAGATAGTCGGTGAACCCGACGATGCAGTAGAGGACGAAGGCGATGGCGTAGCCGGCCGCCCATTGCGGCCACCAGAGCAGGCCGACGAGCAGCGGCACCGCGAAGATCCGTGACAGGGTCAGGATGTTGGGCAGCGTCAGCATCGACGCCCCCTAACACCGTGCGCCGGCCCGCGCCACGCCCCCCGGCGGTTTCGATGCGTACCAGCGAGCGGGTTGAGCGCCCCTCCCCTAGCCGCTACACCGGCCGCTTCCTGTCGCCACGCGTCCCAACAAGGCCGGTTGCCCCGCATGATCAACGCGCTCGGACTGCTCAAGGAGCGCCGGTTCCTCCCCCTGTTCGTGACGCAGTTCCTCGGCGCCTATAACGACAACCTGTTCAAGACCGCGATGGTGCTGTTTGCGACGTACCAGATCTTCAAGGATCCGGCGACCGAATCGAACTTCAACGCGCTCGCCACCGGCCTGTCGCTGATCCCGTTCTTCCTCCTCTCCGCGCTGTCGGGTCAGCTTGCCGACAGCTATGACAAGGCGCGGATCATCCGGTTCGTGAAGCTGGCCGAGATCGGCATCATGATCTTCGGCGCCGCCGGGCTCATCATCGCCAGGCATGGCTATACGACGCCGGGGATCGCGATGATGCTGGGCGCGGTGCTGATGCTCGGCGTCCACTCGACCTTCTTCGGCCCGATCAAATACGCGATCCTGCCGCAGCATCTGGACGAGGATCAGGTGCTGGGCGGCACCGGGCTGGTCGAGGCGGGGACGTACCTCTCGATCCTGCTCGGCACGGTGACCGCCGGCTGGATCGGGGTCGAGGCGGCGGCAGTGACGGTGATCCTCGTCGCCTGCGTCGGCCTGCTGGCGGGGCGCCAGGTGCCGCCGGCACCGCGCGCGGGCGCGATGCTGAAGATCAACTGGAACCCGTTCACCGCCTCTTGGACGCTCATCCGCCAGACGATGCACATCCGCCGGCTGTTCCTCGCCATCTGTGCGATCAGCTTCTTCTGGACGATCGGCGCGGTCCTGATCGTCATCTTCCCCCCACTCGCGAAGAACGTGCTGACCGCGGACGAGAAGGTGGCAAGCCTGATGATCGCGATCTTCTCGATCGGGGTGGCGATCGGGTCGGTCATCATCAATTCGATGCTGAAGTCCGAGATTTCGGCGAAATACTCGCCGATCTCCGTCATCGGCATGGCAATCTTCGTCGTCGCCTTCTCGATCGAATCCCGGCTCTGGATCGCGGCGCCGCCGGGCCAGCTCTACGACGTCTGGGATTTCGTCAGCCACCCGCAGTCGCTGCTGGTGCTCGGTACGCTGATGGCGATCGCGACGACCGGGGGCATGTTCGTCGTGCCGCTCTATGCGTTCCTGACGACCACGGTGACGAAGGATCAGACCGCGCGCACGGTGGCGGCGAACAACGTCGTCAATGCCGGCGCGATGGTGATCGGCGCCGTCGCGGTGATCGCGATCACGGCGCTGGGGGTCGGGCCGGCGGACATGCTGCTGGTGGTGGCGGGCATGTGCCTGGTCTCGGCATGGATCGCGCGGCAGCTACACCGGGCGTGCGATTAAAGCAGGAACGTGTAGAAGCAGACGAAGAACGCGGTGAAGCTCAGCACGAACAGCTTCACGTCGCTGTCCTCCGCCCGCTTGGCATTGGCGGCGCGGTCGGTGCGCGTCAGTTTCATCTGGCGGCGGAGCGGGTGGCTGGCGGGAACGGCACGGGATCGCATGACAGCGTTAACGCGCCGTTTACGATTTGGCTCAAGCCCGATTGCAGGGGCGCCCGTCCCCTAGCGGGACGGACGCCGCCCGATCACTCCCACCAATAGGGCAGACGCTTCGCGGTCCCGGTCTCGACCTCGTTCATCGTCCGCGCGTCGTAGAGCCGGCCGCCGAGCATCACCCGCGCCACCTTGTCCGAATTGCGAATGTCCTGCGTGGGATCGGCATCGAGCACGACGAGATCGGCGAGCTTCCCCGCCTCCAGGCTGCCGATATCGCGCGACATGCCGAGCGAGCGGGCGGATTCGATCGTCCCCGCCGCCAGCGCCTCGACCGGGGTCATGCCACCGCGCACGAACGACCAGAGTTCCCAATGCGAGCCGATGCCCGCCTGCTGCCCGTGCGCACCGATCGACACGTGGCGTCCGGCCTTGGCGATCCGCCGGGCCTCGCGCGCATTGTCGTCGTCGACGAAATTGCTCTCGGGCGCCTTCACCACCCGCGCGGTCGAGGCGAGCAGCTCGTCGCGCGGCGTGTGGATCAAGAGCGGATTGTCGTAGACGTTGGTCGCCTGCCGCCAATAGGGCTCCCCCGCCAGCCCGCCATAGCTGACGATCAGCGTCGGGGTGTAGTTGGTGTCCGACTGGCCGAACATCTGAACGACATCGCCGTAGAACTTCTCGAGCGGGATGTTGTGCTCCAGCGTCGAGTTGCCGTCGGCGATCAGGTTCATGTCCATGCCGAACAGCGACCCGCCCTCGGCCACCACCTGCATCCCCTCGGCCCGCGCGGCAGCGACCACCATCTGGCGCTGCTCGCGGCGCGGCTGGTTGTAGTTCTTCACCGAATGCGCGCCCTGCGCCTTCAGCCGGCGGACATGGTCGAGCGCGTCCTGATAGCCGTCGATCCGCGCATAGACGTCGGCCGCGCGCGCACCGTAGATGATCTCGCCGGTCGAATAGATGCGCGGGCCGGTGAGCAGGCCGGCGCGCTGCATCTCGCTGGCGACGAAAATCTCGCTCGCGGTCGAGGACGGATCGTGGATCGTCGTGGTGCCGAGCGCTAGGTTCTGGATGAGCGACCAGTTCTGCTGCGGCACCACCTCGTCATCGCCCTCCGGCCCGTGCGCGTGCGCGTCAATGAGGCCGGGGATAATCGTCTTGCCCGCCACGTCGATCGTCTTCGCGCCCGCCGGCACGGGCGTCGAGGCGCGCGGGCCGACCGCGACGATGCGATCGCCGCGGATGACGATCACGCCATCGTCGACGATCCCGCCCTCGGCATTCGCCATCGTGACCAGCCGCGCGCCGGTGAGCGCGACCGTCGCCGTCGGCTTCGCCGCCTCGACCGGCATCGACAGGTCGAGTCCGGTGGTCGGGGGCACGAACTTCGCCGCATTCTCGACCGCGGGGGCCATGGGGAACAGCCGCAACCGCTCGGCGGTGTAGAGCGTCCGGCCCGTCGACCAGTGGATGCGATCACCCTTGGCCGACCAGTTCACATAGGTCGCACCGTTGGCGCTGACGCGCGTCACCGGCAGCGCCTTCGATTCGGGATCGATCTCCAGCGCCTGGTTGCCGGGGACGAGCGGCACGACGAACGCCTCGTAATTCTGGACGAAGGCCGCGGTCCGGCCATCGGGCGAGACCGAGAAATTGGTGGCGAGCTCACCGACGAAATGCGTCTGCTTCGCGCCGCCGTTGAGGTCGGTCGAGACGAGCACCTGCTTGCCCTCGTCTTCGCCCACCATGAACAGCCGGTCGCTGGCCGCGCCGAACTGCGGCAGGGCCATATCCTTGGCGACCAGCACCGGTGCGCCGCCGCTGACGGCCACGCGATAGACGCCGGTGTCGAGCGCATAGCCCGGCAGCGTTACGCTGCGATTGCCCTTGCCCTCGAACACGATCGTCTTGCTGTCGGGCGAGAAGCGCGGACGCGCGTAGTGGCCGGGCCGCGTCGTGATCGCCTTCGCCGCGCCGCCCGTAGCGGGAACGGTCATCAGCCGACCCGCGCCCGCATCAGTCCAGTCGATATAGGCGATCGTGCGACCATCGGGCGACCAGGTCGGGAACAGCTCGCGCCCTTCACCTGAGCGCGTCAGCCGCTTCGCCGCGCCGCCCGCGACCGGCTTGACGTACAGCTTGCCCAGGCTCTCGAACACCACGCGGCCGCCATCGGGCGACACGGCGGCGAAGCGCGGCATCTTCGTTGCGAACCGTTCCTCGCCCACCGCGATCTCGGGGTGCGGGGCCTGCGTCACGGTGCGCGTGTCGCTGACGCGGAACGGGATCTGCCGTGCCTGTCCGGTCGCCACATCGATGCGGTTGAGCTTGCCGCCCGCCCACACGACGATCTCCCTGTCGCCGGGCATCCACGCCATGTTCGGATAGACGCCGGTGACCGCCCACGTTTCCTGCACGTCCTGGTCGAGCGCGTCATAAACCTTGCGCTCCGCCCCGCTCTCCAGATCGCGGACATAGAGCTTCGACCGCGTCGCCTCGCGCCGGACGAAGGCAATCTTCTTGCCGTCATGGGACGGCTGCGGACGGACCGAGCCGCCGTTGCCGGTGACGACCGCGCTGGTCTCACCGGTCGCCAGATCGACCTTTTCGATGTGGAACAGATCGGTGTTCGAGTTCTGCGCGTATTCGAAGATCGGCCCCGGCGTCACGTTGCGCGTGAAATAGACGCTCTTGCCGTCGGGCGCGAAGACCGGCTCGCCCAGCTCCTTCTGGTGCCGCTCGTTCGGCCGCTTGACCAGTCGCACGCCCGCCCCGCCGGAGACATGGTACATCCACACCTCGCCGGTGCCGAGGCTGCGGCCCGTCGTGAAATGCTTCTTGGCGACGATATACTGGCCGTCCGGCGACCAGCTCGGCTGGTTGAGAAGGCGGAAGTCCTCCTTCGTCACCTGGCGCTTGTCGCTGCCATCGGTGTTCATGATCCAGATATTGTCGCCGCCGCCCCGGTCGGACGTAAAGGCGATGCGGCGCCCGTCGGGCGAGAAGCGCGGCTGCACTTCCCACGCCAGCCCCTCGGCGATCCGCGTCGGCGTGCCGCCGGCGATCGGCATCGTATAGATGTCGCCGAGCAGCGTGAACGCGATCGTGCCGCCGTCGGGGCTGACGTCGACGTCCATCCAGCTCCCCTCGTCGGTATCGATCCTCACCTGGCGAAGCTGGGCACCCTGCGGGGCGTTCACGTCCCACTTCGCCTTCTTGTCGGCGGGGGCGGCGGGGGCCTGTACGGTCGCGGGGTTGGGAGCAGGCTGCGCGGCGGCGGGCTGCGGCGAACGCGCCTCATTCTCGGGCGCTTCGGTCGCGGCGACCGGGGTTTGCGTCTGAACTTGGGCCTGCGCGGTCCCGAGCGAAAGGCTGAGCGCGAGCAGCGAAACGGCGGTGCGCGGCATGGATGTCTCCCCGACTGGATCGTTATTTGGTGCCGGGCGTAACCATCGGGGTGGCCAAGGGCAATGCCATGACTGAACGCTTCGATCTCGAACGCTTTGTGGCCGCGCAGGCAGGCGTTTATCCCGCCGCGCTGGCCGAGCTTCGCGCCGGCGAGAAACGCTCGCACTGGATGTGGTTCGTGTTCCCGCAGATCGCCGGGCTGGGGCGGAGCGCGATGGCCGCAGCCTATGCGATCGGTTCGATAGAGGAGGCGCGGGCGTATCTCGCGCACCCGGTACTGGGCCCGCGCTATCTCGAATGCGTCGAGGCGCTTCTGACGCATCGCGGACGCTCGGCCGAGGCGATCATGGGCACGGTGGACGCGATGAAGCTGCGGTCCTCGCTGACGCTGTTCGCTGCGGCCGGCGGCGGGACGTCGGTGGAGCAGGCGCTGCGGGCGTTCTTTGGCGGGCCGGATGTGGCAACGGTGAGGCTTCTCGGGTAGCGCCGCGGCAAAGCCGCGTCGTCGGACGGTGGCTCTGCCACCGCCGGCCGGTTCGCTGCGATCTTGCTGATTAGCGCTGCTAATCAGCAGCAGCGAACTGGAGCGGGCGAAGGGATTCGAACCCTCGACCCCAACCTTGGCAAGGTTGTGCTCTACCCCTGAGCTACGCCCGCTCTGGCGTTCATCGACCGGCGTGCCGTGTCGAGGCGGGGCCACTAGCACCGGGGTTTCGACCCTGCAACCCCTTTTTCTTGCCCATTTGCGCGTGACGAAGTGAGGGGTTGGCCTTGCCGGGCGAAAGGCCCACATGGGGGCGACGTTTCGTTTCACCATCGAGGGATGCGCTCTTGGCCACGCTGGGTCTTTCCGCCGCCGACAAGGAAGCCGTCGAGGCGTTCCGCCGCGACATCGTCGAACCGTCGATGACCGAGCTGGTGATCGTCTATTTCACCGCTGAATGGTGCGGGCCGTGCAAGGCGCTCGGCCCGGTGATCGACAAGGTCGCCGCCGAATACGCATCCAAAGGCGTCCGCCTCGCCAAGCTCGACGTCGACAAGAGCCAGTTCATCGCGGCGCAGTTCCAGGTACGGTCGGTCCCCACCGTCTATGCGATGTTCCAGGGCCAGCTTGTCGCGGACTTGGGCCAAGCGCGGACCGAATCGGCGCTCAAGGCCAATCTGGACCAGATCCTGCGCCAGCTGCCCGTGGGCGGCGCGGACCAGCAGGCAGAGGCCGAACTCGAACCGCTGATCGAGATGGCGGAGGGCGTGCTGGCCGAGGGTGATGCCGAGCGGGCGCTGTCGGTCTACGACCAGCTTGCCGAAATGGCCCCGGAGCATCCCGCCGTCGCCGGCGGCCGCGCGCGCGCGCTGATCGCGCTAGGCCGGGTGGACGACGCCGAGGGCGCGCTCGCCGCGCTGCCCGAGGATGCGGCCAAGGCGCCCGAGGTTGCCCGCGCGCGCGCGGCGCTGGCCCTTGCGCGCGAAGCCGCACCGGTCGACGATCTCGCCGGACTCAAGGCACAGGTCGCAGCCAACCCCGACGATCCGGCGCTTGCGTACGAACTGGCCGGCGGCCTGATGGCGGCGGGCGAGCGCGATGCCGCTGCCGACCTCCTGCTCCGGATGATCCAGGCCGATCGCGACTGGAACGAGGGCGCGGCGCGTCAGCGGCTGCTCAAGCTGTTCGAAGTGGTGGGGCTCGAGGACCCGTGGGTGTCGCAGCAGCGCCGCCGCCTGTCGGCGATCCTGTTCGGATGAGCGCGACGCGCCTCTCGGTGTTTCCCCTGGGGGGTGCGATCCTGTTTCCGGGCATGCACCTGCCGCTGCACATCTTCGAGCCGCGGTACCGCGCAATGGTGAGCGACGCGCTCGCTCGCGACCGCCGCATCGGCATGGTCCAGCCGCGCGGCCCCGGCGATCCGCCGCCGCTGTTCGAGACGGGCTGCGTCGGCCGGATCGTCGATGTCGAGGCGCATGACGACGGCCGCTTCGACATCGTGCTCGAAGGCGTGGCGCTGTTCCGCATCGTCCGCGAACTCGAGGTGACGACGCTGTTTCGGCAGGTCGAGGCCGAGCTGCTGCCCCGGACCGAGGACGAGACCTTGAGCCTCGGCATGCGGGCCTCGATCGAGATGGAATCGCGCCGCTTCGCCGAGGTGCATGGATATGCCGTCGACTGGGAAGCGGTGACGCGGCTGGATGACGAAAGCCTGGTCAATGGCATCGCCCAGATCGCGCCGTTCGACGTCGCCTCGAAACAGGCGCTGCTCGAGGCGGACAAGCTCGACGACCGCGCCGAGCTGCTGGTCCAGCTCATCCAGTTCTTCGGCCGGCATGGCCAGGACGACGCGACGCTGCAATGACGGCACCGATCGACCCGTGGCTGCTCGAACGGCTGGTCTGCCCGGCGACGCGCACGCCGCTGCGGCAGGAGGGTGACCTGTTGATTTCGGACGAGGCAAACCTCGCCTATCCGATCCGCGACGGGGTGCCAGTGCTGCTGGTGGAAGAAGCGGTCGAGGTCACGGTGAAGAAGACGTAAAAGGCGGGACCCCGGATCACGTCCCGGTAACGGGGTTCGGCAGGCGATCCATCAGAAACATCCCCCCGACTTGCCCCACGGTCCCGCTTCCTCTGACTTCAGATCCCGCTCAGGCCCCTCGCCTTCAACGACGCCTGCGCCCGATGATAGGCCACGGGCTCGGCAATCCGCAGCCGGCGTCGTGCGGCCTCCAGCGGCTCGGCCAGCAGCGCCTCGTAATCCTCGCCGTGCAGCCACGCGGCGCGCTTACCGTGGCGGTATCCTTCCCACACCGCTTTTGCGAACAACGTGTCTCCGGTGATCTTGAGGCTCTTGAGCGCCGCCGCCGCGCCGATCGCCGCCCAGCCCAGCCCCTTGGTCTGCGCATAGCTGAAGGCGACGAGGCACGCCTCGCCCAACGGCTCCTCCGCCGTATAGCCGGTCAGGACGTGCCAGATGTCGTGCACGTCGCGCTCGCGCCGGCCGAACCAGGCATAGGGGTGGTCGCTGCCGCGGAATTCGGCATTTTCAGCATAGCTGATCTCGGCCAGCCCCTGTGCCGAGAACCCCGTGCGGTCAAGAAAGTCACGATACGCCGCCCCCACCGATCCGGCGGGCAGAGCTTCGACCCAGGCGCGGTCGCCGAAGCGCTCGGCCAGTTCGACATGCGCGAAGGCGATCCGCCCGCCCTTCGCCGTGCGGAGCAGGCGCATATAGTTCTTGTGGCTGGTGTCGGCGTTGAGTGCGCGCATGATGCGAAACACCTGCCCGGTGTCGTCGGCGTTCCGTAGGAGCTTGCGGACCGCGACGAAGG
>CAJYLT010000050.1 GCA_913775795.1 uncultured Sphingomonas sp.
CAGATGATGTGGGCGGCGGTGCTGCGCGTCGATGGACGGCCCGCGGCGTTCAGTTTCGACATGAATGTCGGCGACCTGAAATACGCAATCGCCAACAGCTATATCCCGGCTTATTCAAAGCATTCGCCCGGAAAGCTCCTTTACTATCGCAACCTCGTGCGCGCGCGGGAGGACGGCATCACTCGCGTCGATTGGGGCGCGGGCGACAGCGGGTACAAGCGGGTGATCGGGGCCGAGCCCGGGCCGATGATCCGCGACTGGCTGTTCGTGCGCCCGGGCCTCGCCTCCGCCGTCGCCCGGCTGGTCGAGCGACGCTGGACCGGCAGCGGGCAGGGCACAACGGCCGTCTAGCCGCCGTCACAAACGCCCGTTACCATGGCCTCGAAAAGGAGAGGCGCATGGCATTGATCGTCAACGGGATCGAGGCGCCGCCGCCCACCGATCCGCGCGTTTCGCTGCTCGACTTCCTGCGTGAACACAGGGGCCTGACCGGCACCAAGGTCGGCTGCAATCAGGGCGCGTGCGGCGCCTGTACGGTGATCGTCGATGGTCGCCGCGTGCTGTCCTGCCTGACGCTGGCGGTACAGGTCGACGGGCTGGAAGTGACCACGATCGAGGGGCTTGGCACGCCGGGCAACCTTCACCCCCTACAGGCGGCGTTCGTCGAGCATGACGGTCTGCAATGCGGCTATTGTACGCCGGGCCAGATCTGTTCGGCGTTGGCGATGATCGAGGAGCTGCGCCGCGGCCTGCCCAGCAACGTGACGGCGGACGTGACCGCCGGGACGATCGCCGCCACGCGCGAGGAACTGCGCGAGCGGATGAGCGGCAACCTCTGCCGCTGCGGCGCGCACAACGGCATCATCGCGGCGATCGAGGATGCGTTCGGGCTGGAGACGTTCGAGATGGAGACTGGGGCATGACGCCCTTCACCTATGCGCGCGCCGATGCCGCTGGACAGGCGCTCGAACTGGCGGGCGGCGGTGCGCGATTCCTGGGCGGCGGTACCAACCTCATCGACCTGATGCGCGAGCGGATCGAGGCGCCCGCTGCGCTGGTGGACGTGAGCGGCATCGGCCGCGCGATCGAGGAGACGGCGGACGGCGGCCTCCGGATCGGCGCGGGAGTGCGGAACACCGATCTGGCCGAGCATCCGCTGGTCCGCGCCCGCTATCCGCTCGTCACCCGCGCGATCGTTGCGGGGGCATCGGCGCAGATTCGCAACATGGCGACGGTGGGCGGCAATCTCCTTCAGCGGACGCGCTGCACCTATTTCTACGATGTCGAGGGTTCGCGCTGCAACAAGCGCACGCCGGGCGAGGGCTGCGACGCGCAGGGCGGGTTCAACCGCATCCACGCGATCCTCGGCGCGAGCGAGGCGTGCGTGGCGACGCATCCCTCGGACCTGTGCGTCGCGCTGGCGGCGCTGGATGCGGTGGTGCATGTCGAGGGGCCGCAGGGCGCGCGGCAAATCGCGTTCGGCGACTTTCACCTTCTGCCGGGTGACACGCCCAATCGCGAGACGGCGCTGGCCCCCGGCGAGCTCGTCACGGCCATCGAGCTGCCGCCGCTGCCAGTCGCCGCGCATTCGCGCTATCGCAAGGTGCGCGACCGGGCGAGCTATGCGTTCGCGCTGATCTCCGTCGCCGCGGCGCTGCGCGTCGAGGACGGCCGGGTGGCCGAAGTGCGGTTGGCGCTGGGCGGCGTCGCGCACCGGCCGTGGCGCGCACACGCGGCCGAAGCGGCGCTGGTGGGCGTGCCGGCCAATGAGGCGAGCTTCCTCGCCGCGGCCGATGCCGAACTGGCGGCAGCGGTGCCGCTGCGCGACAATGCGTTCAAGATCGAACTCGCGCGGCGGACGATCGCCGCGGTCCTTTCCGACCTTTCAGGGGCAGGCGCATGAGCATCCTCGACAATGCCAAGTCGCGCGCACAGGGGCTGGCGATGGCGGCGCTGACCAAGGCGGTGGCGCTCGCCCCGGACAAGTGGATCCCCGGCAGCACCCCGGACCCGCTGATCCGCAAGCAGAACGGCCATGTCGGCAAGCCACTGTCGCGGCTCGACGGACCGCTCAAGGTGGCAGGTCAGGCGCGCTTCTCGGCGGAGGTCGCGCTCCCGAACATGGCCTATGCCGCGATCGTCCATGCCGACGTTGCGAAGGGCCGGATCACCGCGCTCGACACGTCGGCGGCGGAAGCGGTGCCGGGGGTCGTTCTCGTCATGACCCACCGCAACGCGCCGCGGATGAACCCGATGCCGGTGTTCATGTCGGCGGCCAAGGCGGCGGGACCGGATGCCATTCCGATCCTTCAGGACGACCGCATCCACTGGAACGGCCAGCCGGTCGCGGTCGTGGTGGCGGATTCGCAGGAGATCGCCGACGAGGCGGCGGGGCTGATTGCGGCGACGTTCAAGGAAGAGCCCGCCGTCACGTCCTTCGCCGCCGCGCGGGCGAAGGGGACGCAGCAGGGCAGCTTCATGGCCCAGTCGCTCCGCAACGAGATCGGCGATGCGGAAACGGCGCTCGCCGCCGCGCATTTCCGCGTCGACGCACGCTACACGACGCCGCGGCACAACCACAATGCGATCGAGCTTCACGCGCTCACCTGCGAATGGCAGGATGACGGGACGCTGCGCATCCACGACACGACGCAGATGGTCGCGCAGGAAGCATGGACGATCGGCCGCGTCTTCGGCCTCAGTGAGGACAAGGTTGTCGTCACCTCGCCCTTCGTCGGCGGCGGGTTCGGCGGCAAGGGGCTGTGGCAGCATCAGGCCTGCGCCGCCGCTGCCGCAAAACTGGCGAAGCGCCCCGTCCGGCTGATGCTGTCGCGCGAGAGCGTCTATCGCATCGTCGGCGGTCGTGCGCCGACCGAGCAGCGCGTGGCGCTCGGCGCGACGGCCGAGGGCAGGCTGACCGCGCTCATTCACACTGGCCTGACCGCCAAGTCGCCGGCTAGCCCGATGCCCGAGCCCTTCATCCTGCCGACGCGCAGCGCCTATGCGGCCGAAACCATGCTGCTCGACGTCAAGACGGTCGAGATCGAATCACTCTCCAACACCTTCATGCGCGCGCCGGGCGAGGCAGTGGGCACCTTCGCGCTCGAATGCGCGATCGACGAGCTGGCCGAGGTCGCGGGGATCGACCCGATCGAACTGCGGCTGCGCAACGAGCCGGAAAAGGACCCGGTATCGGGCCTGCCCTTCTCGGGCCGGCACCTCGACGCCGCCTACCGGATGGGTGCGGAAAAGTTCGGCTGGGATCGCCGCTCGTCCACCCCACGCGCGCGGCGCGAGGGGGAGTGGTGGGTCGGCATGGGCTGCGCCACGGGCACCTATCCCTATTATCGGATGCCCGGCGGCGCCGCGCGCATCACGCTGACGGCGGAAGGCGCGAATATCGACATCGCCGCGCACGAGATGGGGATGGGCACTGCCACCGCCGCGACGCAGGTGGCGGCGGATCGGCTGGGCCTGTCGCCCGAGGCTGTCTCTTTCAACTATGGCGACTCGACGCTGCCGGGCACGGTGATGGCGGGCGGGTCGCAGCAGACCGCCTCGATCGGCGCGTCGATCGTCGCCGCGCACCGCGCGCTGGTTGCCGAACTCGTGAAGCTCGCCGGCAACGATTCGCCGATCGCGGGGGCCAAGCCCGACGAGCTTTCGTGCCGCGATGCCGGCCTGTGCCGCGCCGATGACGAGGCGGCGTATGAAAGCTATGCCTCGATCCTCGCGCGCGCGAACCGCCCGTCGGTGAGCGCGGAGGCGTCGCCGCCGCTGCCGCTCGAGATGATGCACTGGTCGATGCACAGCCACGCGGCGATGTTCGCCGAAGTGCGGGTGAACGCCGTCACCGGCGAGGTGCGAGTCAGCCGCTTCCTCGGCAGCTTCGATTGCGGACGCATCCTCAATCCCAAGACCGCCGCCAGCCAGTTCAGGGGCGGGATCATCATGGGCCTCGGCCTCGCGCTGATGGAGGAGACGCAGTTCGACGAGCGCAAGGGGCGGGTGATGAACGCCAGCCTCGCCGAATATCACCTGCCCGTGCATCTCGACGTGCCGGATATCGAGGTGATCTGGACCGACATTCCCGATCCACACACGCCGATGGGCGCGCGCGGGATCGGCGAGATCGGCATCACCGGCACCGGCGCGGCGGTCGCCAACGCGATCTACAACGCCATCGGCAAGCGGGTCCGCGACCTGCCGATCACGCTCGACAAGCTGCTGTAAGGGCGTGGCGATGATCCTTTTCGCTCTCGCGCTCCAGACCGCGACGCTGGGCGCGACCAATTACGGCGTCGATGCGCCGATGGCTGCGCCCGCGACGAAGCCCGACTTCGCGGACGAGTTCGACGGCCCGCGTGTCGATACGAAGGCGTGGCGCTATGACACCTCGCGCAATGCCGAAGGGTGGGCGAACAACGAGAAGCAATATTACGCCGCCGACCGGCGCGAGAACGCGCGGATCGAGAAAGGCGCGCTGGTGATCGAGGCGCGGCGGGAGACGCTGTCGAAGGACCGCTTCGCCGACTGGGGCGGGCAGGCGTACAGTTCTGCCAAGTTGGTGACGCGGCAGCCGCTCGGCTATGGCTTCTACTCGATCCGCGCGAAGCTGCCGTGCGAGCGGGGGAGCTGGCCCGCCGTCTGGCTGCTCCCCACGGGCGGGAAATGGCCCGACATGGGCGAGATCGACATCATGGAAATGGTCGGCTGGGACGCGGGCGTCGTCCACGCGACACTCCACTCGGGCGACTACAACCATGTGAAGGGAACGCAGCGCGGGGCGCAGAAGCGGGTGCCCGACGCGTGCACCGCCTGGCACGACTATCAGCTCGACTGGCGGCCCGACGCGATCACCATCGGCATGGACGGCCGCGCCTATATGCGCGTGCCGAACGTGAAGCCCGGCGATCATGGCGCGTGGCCGTTCGACCGGCCCTATCACCTGATCCTCAATCTGGCGGTCGGCGGCGACTGGGGCGGGAAGATGGGAATCGACGACGGCGCGTTCCCGATGCGCTTCTCGATCGATCACGTCCGCTACTGGAAGGCGAAATAGCCGCGCGTTGCACCCTTTCGGCGACGGTGCGTTAGGGACGCCATGCGCGCCTTTGCCGATCTGCTCGACCGCCTGATCTACACCCGGTCGCGCAATGCCAAGCTGAAGCTGATCGCCGACTATCTGCGCGCGACGCCCGATCCCGATCGCGGCTGGGCGCTCGCCGCGCTGACCGGCGAGGTCGATCTGCCCGCGGTGAAGCCCGCGCTGATCCGTGCGCTGATCGCCGAGCGGGTCGATCCGGTGCTGTTCGCGATGAGCCGCGATTTCGTCGGCGACACGGCGGAGACGGTGGCGCTGCTCTGGCCCGAGCCGGCGGAAAAGCGCGCGCAAAATAGCGAGCCGCTGACCGTGGCACAAGTGATCGACCGGCTGGCGGCGCTCACGCGTTCCGACGCGCCGGCGGTGCTTGCCGACATGCTCGACCGGCTGGAGGCGGACGAGCGATATGCGCTGCTAAAGCTGGCGACGGGCGGGCTTCGCGTCGGCGTGTCGGCGCGGCTGGCCAAGACCGCGCTGGCGCAGGCGTTCGGGCTCGACGTCGATGCGGTGGAGGAGGTGTGGCACGGCATCGACGCGCCCTATCCCGAACTGTTCGACTGGGCGGAGGGGCGGGGCGCACAGCCCACCGCTGCCGACGTGCCGGTGTTCCGCCCGTTCATGCTCGCGCATCCGCTGGAGGACGGGACGGTCGATCTCGCCGACTATGCCGCCGAATGGAAATGGGACGGCATCCGCGTCCAGCTCGTACACGTCGCGGGCCAGACGCGCCTCTACAGCCGCGCGGGCGACGATGTGACGGGCAGCTTTCCCGAGGTGGCGGCGGCATTCCGAACGGCGGGCGTCCTCGACGGCGAACTCCTGGTCCGCGGCGATGCGCAGGGCGGGGAGGCGGCGAGCTTCAACGCGCTGCAACAGCGGCTGGGGCGCAAGGTCGTGTCGGCGAAGATGCTCGCCGATTACCCCGCGTTCGTGCGCCTCTACGACATCCTCTTCGATGGACCGGAGGACCTGCGCACGCTGCCTTGGACTGAGCGGCGCGCGCGGCTGGAGGCATTTGTCGGGCGGCTCGACCCGGAGACCTTCGACCTTAGCCGGGTGATCGACTCGATTGACTTTGCCGCCCTGGGCGAGGTGCGGGCCGGCGCGCGCGACTCGGCGATCGAGGGGGTGATGCTCAAGCGGCGCGACAGCCCCTATGTCGCGGGGCGGCGCGTCGGCCTGTGGTACAAGTGGAAGCGCGATCCGCTGAGCGCCGACTGCGTGATGATGTATGCGCAGCGCGGGTCGGGAAAGCGGTCGAGCTTCTACAGCGACTACACCTTTGGCTGCTGGACCGAGGAGGGCGAATTGCTGCCCGTCGGCAAGGCCTATTCGGGTTTCACCGACGAGGAGCTGAAATGGCTCGACCGGTTCGTCCGCAACCACACGGTCCAGCGTTTCGGCCCGGTGCGGGAGGTCGAGAAGACACTGGTGCTGGAGGTCGCGTTCGATTCGATTCACGAATCGAAACGGCACAAGTCCGGCCTCGCGATGCGCTTCCCTCGCATCGCGCGAATCAGGCGCGATAAGCCCGCGGCCGAAGCCGACCGGATCGAGACGCTGCGGCGGATGGTGACGTGAGGGCAATGCTCGCCGCGGCGCTCGGGCTCATGCTGGCGCTGGGATCCAGCTTCGTCGCGGTAGGGACTGCGGTGGCGGTCTATCCCGATATCATGGGGTGCGAGCGGGGGTGCACCGTCGTCGCGAGCGGTTGGCCGCTTCGCTATGCGCGTGATTATCCGGGGCTGTCGGTGGTCGGCCGCACCGACGCGTTCGAGGCCTGGCTGGGAAGCGACCGGCTTGATCCGGCTCGATTCGCGTTTGACTGGGCGCTATGGAGTGCGGTAGCCGGCGCTTTGCTAATGACTATTGGGAAAAGGAAGAGGCGGAATCCCGGATCAAGTCTGGGATGACGACGGCGTAAGGGAGGCCCGTTCCTTAAAGCCCCGCCTCGACTGCCAGTCGCACCATTTCGGCCGAGCGGCTGATGCCCAACCGCTCCATCACGATTGCCCGGTGCATCTTCACCGTCTTTTCCGACAGGCCCAGCACGCCCGCGATCTGCTTGTTCAGCAGGCCCTTGGCGACGAGCATCAGCACTTGCCGCTGCCGCTCCGACAGGGCCTTGATGCTTTCGGCCGCGCGGATACGGCGGCTGGTCGATGGGCCGGGAACGCCCTCGGCCAACTCGACCTGCGAGCCGACAAAATAGGCGAGGTCACCCTTTTCGTCGAACATCGGCGCCACAACGACCGCATTGCGGAACGGGGTGCCGTTCTTTTTGTAGTTGAGGATTTCGACCAGCACGGGCCGCTGTTCGCGAACACCCGACCGGATTTCCTCGGTCAGCCAAGGCTCGGTCCCCTTGCCGGCAAGGAAGCGGCAATTGCGGCCGACGATCTCGTCGCGGTCGTAGCCCGTCAGTGCGCAGAACGACTGATTGCACGCAACGATCGGATTGTCCTGAATGCGCGGGTTGGAAATCACCGACGCGATCGGGCTGTCGGCGATCATCGCCTCGACCCAAGGCTCGATGGTTAGGACCGGTTCAGGGAATGGCGACATGACCGTACAATAAACAATCCAGCCAAGTTGTTCCAGTAGCGTTACACCTTTCGCGGCGAACCGCGTGCTACTGTCGCTCCGGTACCGTGAATCGGCCGGTGACGCGGCCGCTCTGGCGCACGACACCGTTCTCGGTCGAGGTGCCCGCGGCCGCGCCGCCGACCGACGAGCCGTCGATCACCGCGCGTCCGGTGTCGAGATTGATCGACAGCCGCCCGCCGGTGACGGTGTTCGTCCCCTGCGTCAGCGAGACGGCGCCCAGCATCGTGATGACGCGGCGGTTGAGGTCGTAGACCCCGTATTGCGCGCGCGCCTTCTGCTGCGGTCGCACGACGGTCACCCCGCCCGAGGCGTCGAGGCGCGAGACCTGCGGGCTGCCGCCGATTACCTGGCCGGTATAGGCGACCGTGACGCGGTCGGCGGTCAGGGTCATGTTCGACTGGCGGATATTGACCCCGCCGGACAGGACGGCGCGGTTGGCCTTGTCCTGAAGCTCGATCGCGTTGGCGGCGAAGTCGATCGGCGCGCTGGTGTCGTGGCGCTGCGCGCGCGCGGCACTGGGAAACGCCGTGCCGGCAAGCACGAGAGCGAGAAGGGCGGGGGCGCGAAGCATCACTGCCTATTTGCGCGCTTCGGCACGATCCGCAAGCGGGCGTCGCCGACGATTCGCACCGTCCGGGCCTCCAGATCGGCCTCGAGGCGCTTTCCGCTGAAATTACCCTGCGGCGTCGACCCCGTCACTGCCCCGCCCGAGGCGAGCTTTTTCGAGCGCAGGTCCACCGTCGCGTCGCGCGTGTCGAGCTGGTAGCCGTTGGCGGCGCGCACCGCGATCGGCCCGTCGATCGCCACCCGGTCGGTGTCCATGAAATAGCGGCCCTGATTGGCCTTGATCGTCGCGGGGCCGTCGGTCAGCTCGATGCCGGCGGCAAGCTGGTTCAGCCGCACGATCCGTTCGGCCGAGCTTTTCTGGACGGCCGAGCCGGCATCGAGCTCGAAGGCGCGGCCCTTGTCGTCGGCGCCGCGATACTTCGCCGACTGGCTGCGCATCCGCTCGGCGGCGATGTCGACCTTGTTCTTGTCGAGGACGAACGACACGTCACCGCCAGTGAAGAGCGGCGCCATGACGAGGAACGCGGCAAGGATGCCGATCCCCATCGGCAGCGCGACTTGAAGCAGCCGGATCAGCGCATCGTGGCGGCTGCCGGGCGCCGCCCAGCGCTGGCGTTCGGTGCGGACGCGGACGGCGGTCTCTGACAAGGGCGGCTCCCGGCGGGTGAGGGCGATCAGGCGTGGGCGAAGATGTCGGTTTCGGGCCAGCCGGCAAGGTCGAGTGCGGCCCGCGTCGGCAGGAAGTCGAAGCACGCCTGTGCCAGCGGCATCCGCCCCTCGCGCGTCAGCCGCTTGTCGAACTCGGTCTTGAGCGCGTGGAGGAAGCGCACGTCGGACGCGGCGTAATCTTTTTGCGCGTCGGACAGGACGGGGCCGCCCCAGTCGGAGGACTGCTGCTGCTTGGAAATGTCCTGGCCGAGCAATTCGCGCACCAGTTCCTTGAGGCCGTGGCGGTCGGTATAGGTCCGCACCAGCCGCGAGGCGATTTTGGTGCAATAGACGGGCGCGGCCGTGACGCCGAGATAATGCTGGATGGCGGCGAGGTCGAACCGCGCGAAATGATAGAGCTTCAGCCGATCGGGATCGGCGAGCACCGCGCGAAGGTTCGGCGCGGCATAGTCGCTGTCGGGGCCGAAGCGGACCAGATGCTCGTCGCCGCCGCCGTCCGAAAGCTGGACGACGCAAAGGCGATCGCGCGGGGTGATGAGCCCCATCGTCTCGGTATCGACGGCGATCGAGGCGCCGGGGGCGAAGACGCCCGCGGGCAGGTCTTCCTCATGGAAATAGACGGTCATCGCCGCGCCATAGGGAAAGGCGTGCGCTTGCTCAATGCCCGCCCTTCGCCCGCTCGCGCCGCCGCCGGGCGAAAATGTTGAGCAGTTCGACCCCGGCGGAAAACGCCATCGCGGTATAGATATAGCCCTTGGGGATATGCGCACCGAATCCCTCGGCAATCAGCACCATGCCGATCATCAGGAGGAAGCCGAGCGCGAGCATCACCACGGTCGGATTGCGGTTGATGAAGTTGGCAAGCGGATCGGCGGCGATCAGCATCACCGTCACCGCGACGACGACGGCGACGTACATGATCTCGACATGTTCGGTCATGCCGACCGCGGTCAGGATCGAATCGATCGAAAAGACGATGTCGAGCAGGATGATCTGGACGATCGCGGCGGTGAAGCCGATCTCGATCGTGCTCTTCGTCTTGTCGAGCAGGTCGTCGCTTTCGTGCCCGTCGAGCGTGCCGTGAATCTCCTTCGTCGCCTTCCACATCAGGAACAGGCCGCCGGCGATCAGGATGAGGTCGCGCCAAGAGAATTGTGTCTCGAAACTCGGTTCGCCGTGCGCGCCCAGCGGCCCGGTGATGCCGAGGTCGAAGACCGGCGCGGTCAGCGCGACGATCCACGCGATCGCGGTCAGGAGGAGCAGGCGCATGATCAGCGCCAGGCCGATGCCGATTCGCCGCGCCTTCTTCCGCTGTGCTTCCGGCAGCTTGTTCGACAGGATCGAGATGAAGATCAGATTGTCGATGCCGAGCACGACTTCCATCACGATCAGCGTGACGAGCGCGGCCCAGGCGGCGGGATCGGCGAGAAGAGCGGTGATATTGTCCATGACCTGTGCTTTCGCCGCGACGAAGCCCCGGGACACGGCTTGGTTCCCGAAGCCGTCGTTTCTGCGACGATTTCGTTCGCGGTGATCGCTTTTATCGGCTATGCCTCGATTGGAAGTGTGTGGGTTCCACGCGCTCAGACACCTGCGTTGTTCGTCCGGCGCTTGGGGTTAAGGGATTGCAACGGGCGAAGCGGGAAGACGAACAGGGCATGAGTTTCGATCGAGGACGCGGCGGTGGCCGCGGTGGCCGTGGCGGCAAGGACAAGCGCGACTTTTTCGGCGGCGATGATTTCGGCGGCGGCGGTGGCGGCTTCGGCGATCGCGGCGGCTTTGGCGGCGGTGACCGCTTCGGCGGTGGCGGCGGCTATGGCGGCGGCGGCGGTGGTTTCGGCGGCGGCGGCGGCGGTGGTTATCGCGGCGGTGGCGGCGGTGGCTTCGGCGGCGGCGGTGGCGGCTTCGGTGGTGGCGGCGGCGGTGGCCGCGGCATGCCCCCCCAGGTCGTCGGCGAGGGCAAGGGCGTCGTCAAGTTCTTCAACGGCCAGAAGGGCTTCGGCTTCATCGTCCGTGACGATGGCGGCGAGGACGTGTTCGTGCACATCTCGGCCGTCGAGCAGGCGGGTCTGTCGGGTCTGGCCGAGGGTCAGCCGCTCGGCTTCACGCTCGTCGATCGCGGTGGCCGCATCTCGGCGACTGAGCTCAAGATCGATGGCGAGCCGATGCCCGTCACCGGCGGCGGCGCAGCAGCGCCCCGCGGCGATCGCGATGCGGGTCCGCGCGGCGGTGCCGGTGCGGGTGGTCCGCAACGTCAGCTGACCGGTGAGCGTTCGTCGGGTACGGTCAAGTTCTTCAACGCGATGAAGGGCTTCGGCTTCATTCAGCGCGACGATGGCCAGCCCGATGCGTTCGTGCACATTTCGGCGGTCGAGCGTGCGGGCCTCCCGACGCTCAACGAGGGTGACCGGCTCGAGTTCGAGCTCGAGGTCGATCGTCGCGGCAAGTATGCCGCGGTGAACCTCAACCCCGTTCAGTAACCGACGGATCGAAGGGGCACGCCCGCGTGCGCGCCGCAACGATCCTGAAAATCGCCGCGTCGGCTTTTGCCGGCGCGGCGTTTTCGTGTCCGCTCTCCGCTCAGGAGGCGGTACCTGCCGTCACCTGTCCCGCGCCGGCGATGGAGCAGGTTCGCGTGGTCGCGCGGATGCCGCACGATCCCCACGCCTTTACCCAGGGCCTGATCTTCCATTCGGGCGCGCTCCTCGAAACGACGGGCCAGTACGGTCAGTCGCAGCTGCGCCGGCTCGATGCGCGCACGGGCAAGGTTCTGATGCGCCGCGCGCTGCCGACCAATCAGTTCGGCGAGGGGCTGGGGCGGATCGGCAACGAACTGGTCGCGCTCACCTGGACCAACGGCGTCGCGCATCGCTTCACCGCCGACACGCTAAAGCCGCTCGGCAGCTTTCGTTATCAGGGCGAGGGCTGGGGACTGACCAGCGACGGCAAACGCTGGATCCGGTCGGACGGCAGCGACAACCTGATCTTCCACGATGCGGCGACCTTCAAGGAAACCGGCCGCGTGCGCGTGACGCTGGCGGGCACGCCGCTGCCCGAGCTCAACGAGCTCGAATGGATTGGCGGGTTGGTCTTTGCCAATGTCTGGCACAGCGACGTGATCGTCGCGATCGATCCGAAAACGGGTTGCGTCGCGCGCCGCTTCGACCTCGGGCCGCTGGTTCGCGAGGTTGCTGCGGCCGACTCCGAAGCGGTGCTGAATGGCATCGCCTGGGACGAGAAGGGCAAGCGCCTCTACGTCACGGGCAAGGACTGGCCGCGGCTGTTCGAGATCGCGCTTCCCGAACGCAAATAGCCGGAGCGGAAGCAGCGGCCCGGCGTTAGGGGCGCATGGGCAAACTGATCGACGGCAAATGGACGAGCGGCGACGCGGTCGCGCCGACCAACGACAAGGGTGAGTTCGAACGCGCCGACAGCGGCTTTCGCGGCTGGCTGACCGCCGATGGCGGGCCGGGGCCGGACGGGCAGCGGGGCTGGCGGGCGGAACCGGGGCGCTATCGCCTGTATGTCAGTCTCGCCTGCCCCTGGGCGCATCGGACGCTCGTCGTGCACGCGCTCAAGCGGCTCGACGACCTGATCCCCGTCACCGTCGTCGGCCCGATCATGGGAAGGGACGGCTGGAGCTTGACGGAAGCCTATGGCGGGACGGGTGAGCCGCTCTACGGCCTCGACCATCTGCACCAGCTCTACACCCGCGCACGACCCGACATGACGGGCAAGGTCACGGTCCCGGTGCTTTGGGACGAGGCCGAGCAGACGATCGTCAGCAACGAATCGGCCGATATCCTGCGAATGCTGTCGACCGCCTATGACGGGCTCGGTGCGGCGCCGGGGGATTATTACCCGGCGGATCTGCGCACCGAGATCGATGCGGTGAACGAGCGCGTCTATCCCGGCCTCAACAACGGCGTTTATCGCGCCGGCTTCGCGACCAGGCAAGACGCGTACGAGGCGGCGGCGCGTGAGGTGTTTGCGACGCTGGACTGGCTGGAAGAGCGGCTGGCAGATCGCGAATGGCTCGTTGGCGAGCGGCTGACCGAGGCGGATATTCGGACGTTCACCACGCTCGTCCGGTTCGATCCCGTCTATCACGGTCATTTCAAGTGCAATTGGCGGCGGCTGATCGACTATCCGCGGCTTTCGGACTTCGCTGCGCGGATCGCCGAACTGCCGGGCGTCGCGGCGACGATCGACCTCGATCACATCAAGACGCATTATTATCGCAGCCACCCCGACATCAATCCGACCGGCATCGTGCCGATCGGCCCGGCGCACGGCGTGATCGGCGAGGCGGACGGCGGTTGAATGCGGGAGCCATGGCCCGCATAAGGCGCACCATGTCGCGTACGCTCTTCCTTGCCGCCCTGCCACTTCTCGCGGTTGCCGGCTGCGTGCCCGCTGCGCGTCCGCTTCCCAGCCCCGAGCCGGCGCCGCGACCCGCACCCGCGCCACGGCCGATGCCAGTGCCCGCGCCGCCGCCCGCCTCCAGCGACTGGCGCGACTGGGCGCTGACGCCGGGCGACTGGCGCTATACCGCGACGTCGGGCGGGTCCGTCGCGCGGTTCGGGACGGGGATCGCCAGCCTGACCTGCGACCGGGGGAGCGGCACCGTCACCCTCACGGTGCAGGGCAGCGGCACCCGCGCGATCGTGCGCACGAGCAGCACCGCGCGAACGCTGGCGATGGCCCCCGGCGCCGGCAGCGTGTCGGTGCGACTGCCCGCGCGCGACGGGCTGCTCGACGCGATGGGTTTCAGCCGGGGCCGCTTCGTGATCGAAGGCGTGACGCCCCGGCCGCTGGTCATCCCCGCCTGGCCGGAAATCCTGCGCGTGACGGAGGATTGCCGCGCCTAGCCGGCGCGGAACGTCAGCCCCGCCCGTTTCGCCAGCCG
This sequence comes from uncultured Sphingomonas sp., assembly GCA_913775795.1. Taxonomy (GTDB): domain Bacteria; phylum Pseudomonadota; class Alphaproteobacteria; order Sphingomonadales; family Sphingomonadaceae; genus Sphingomonas. Next base: position 13,857 of record CAJYLT010000050.1, read on the forward strand.
GTCTCGCAACGCAGCGCCCAGCAGCGCGGTCGGAGTCCAGACGCCGCCCTCGCTCTCGGTCTCACCCAGCAGCAGCGCGGTCTCCGCGATCATCTTCGAGGTCGAGCCGTAGCCTGGATCACGGTCGCCGGTGACGACCGCCTCGGCGCGGTCGCCATCGGGCATCTCGGCAATGAACAGGATGTCGTAGAAACCGGCCTCGCGCTCCTCGCGGGTCGGGCCTTCGCCGGGGGCGGGTCCCTTGTCGCCGCCGATCGGGTTCATCTTCGCGATCGCCTCGGCCGCCGCCTTGCCGAGCTCGCCGAGGCCCGGCGCGATCATCATCTCGTCATAGACGAAGTCGGTGCCATAGGCGTGGCGGGTCAGCGCGTTGGTGCGGTGGACGTTCTTGGTGTTGATCGTCGCCATGACGAACGGCGCGACCCAGCCACTGACCGCTGCGTCGTACTCGGGGATCATGCCGGTTGGCTGCGACGGCCCCTGGAAACCGGGGGTCAGCGCGAAGGGATTGATCATCAGCTTCAGGATGCCCGGATCGCGCGCGGCGGCGGCCATCGTCGCCTTGGCACTGGCGAAGGTGCCGCCGGAGAAGGTGCCCTGCATCTTGCGGATGCGCCCCTTCACGCGCGGGGCGGCGCGGCCGAACTTGGCCTTGGCGCATTGCTGCACTTCCCAGACGCCGAGATCGAAGGGGATTGAATCGAAGCCGCAGGAAAAGACGATGCGCGCGCCCGATGCCTTGGCGTCGGCGTCGTACTTGTCGATCATCGCGCGCATCCAGGCGGGTTCGCCGCACAGGTCGACATAGCCGGTGCCGGTATGCGCGCAGGCGGCGACCAGCGGTTCGCCATAGAGCTGGTACGGGCCGACCGTGGTCAGGACGACCTTCGTTCGCTTGCACATCGCCTTGAGCGCCGACGGGTCCTCGGCATCAGCGACGATCAGCGGGGTATCGGCCGGTGCGCTGACTTCGGTTCGCGCGGCCTCGAGCTTGGTCAGTGACCGGCCCGCCAGCGCCCAGCGGGGAGCGGGATCGCGCTGCGCCAGAACCTCGGCGACGAGCTTGCCCGTATAGCCGGTGGCGCCATAGACGATGACGTCGAATTCGCGATCCATGTTCCGCTCCCGATCGGTTTCGTTATGCAACCTCATTGAATTGCAGCGCCGCGAGCCGCGCGTAAAGCCCGCTTTGCGTGGCGAGTGACGAATGCGTGCCGGTTTCGACGATCCGGCCGTTTTCCATTACGACGATCCGGTCGGCATTGCGGACCGTGGCGAGGCGGTGGGCGATGACGAGCGTGGTGCGCGTCGCCATCAGCCGCTCGAGCGCGTCCTGCACCAGCCGCTCGCTCTCGGCGTCGAGCGCGGAGGTCGCCTCGTCCAGCAAGAGAATCGGCGCGTCGCGAAGGAGGGCACGGGCGATCGCGATCCGCTGGCGCTGGCCGCCCGACAGCCGCGCGCCGCCTTCGCCGAGGAAGGTGTCGAGGCCCTGGGGCAAAGTGCGCAGGAATTCGGCGGCGTTGGCGGCCTCGGCCGCTTCCCAGATCGCCTCGTCGCTCGCGTCCCAGCGGCCGTAGCGCAGGTTGTCGCGGGCCGAGGAGGCGAAGATCACCGTCTCCTGCGGCACCATCGCGATGCGCGCGCGGATGTCGGCGGGATCGGCCTCCGGCACAGGCACGCCGTCGATGCGCACGGTGCCTGCCTGCGGGTCGTAGAAACGCTCGGCAAGCTGGAACAGCGTCGACTTGCCAGCGCCCGAGGGCCCCACGACCGCGATCGTCTCGCCCGGCGCCACGTCGAGCGTGAAATCGTCGAGCGCGGCATGCTCGGGTCGGGTGGGATAGCGGAAGGTCACGCCCTCAAAGGCGATGCTGCCCCGCGCCGGCACCGGCAGCGCGCGCGGGTTGGCGGGCGGAGCGATATCGGGCTGTTCGGCGAGCAGTTCGGCCAGCCGCGCCGCAGCGCCGGAGGCGCGCAGCAGGTCACCGTACACCTCGATCAGCGCGCCGAACGCGCCGGTGACGAGACCGGCGGTCAGCACGAACGCGGTGATCGACCCGCCGGTGGTGCGGCCCGAGGCGACGTCGGCGACCGCTTCCCAGATGATGAGCGTGACCGCGCCGAACAGCAGCAAGATGACAAGCGCGGTCATCAGCGCGCGGGTGCCGAACCGCGCCTTGGCAGTGGCGAAGCCGCGATCGACCGCAGCGGCGAAGCGGTCGGCCTCGCGGCGCTCCTGCCCGAACGCCTGGACGATCTTCATCGCGCCCAGCGTCTCGTTCGCGGTCGCGCCGATATCCGCCACGCGGTCCTGGCTGGATCGCGAGAGGCGGCGGACCCGCGCGCCGAGCAGGAAGATCGGCAGCACGATCAGCGGCAGGCCGAGCAGCAGATAGCCGGCGATCTTCGGACTGAGTGCGAAGAGATAGATGAGGCCGCCGACGCCGACGAGCAGGTTGCGCAGCGCGACCGAGACGGTCGATCCGACGATCTGCTCGACGATCGCGGTGTCGGCGGTGAGGCGGCTAGCGATCTCCGACGGGCGGTTCTCCTCGAACCAGCGCGGGGCGAGGCGCAGGAGGTTCCGCTGGACCGCGACGCGCATGTCCGCGACCGTCCGCTCGGCGAGCCACGACACGAACCAGAAGCGTGCGGCGGTGGCGACCGCGAGCACCACGACCACCATCAGCAGCCGGTGAAAATAGGGCGCGATCGCCGCCGCGCTGCCCCCGGCGAACCCGTTGTCGACCACGAGCTGGAACGTGCGCGGAATGTAGAGCGTCGCCGTCGCCGCGACGATCAGCGCCAGCACCGCACAGGCGAGCTGGAGCGGATAGCTGCGCGTGAATCGCCAGACGACGAGGAGGTTCGACAGCTTGCGGGACGGGGCGGGCGGAACGGGGGCTTCGGTTGCCATGGGCGCGGGGTTAGCGCGAAGCGCGGGGCGGGGAAAGGCGGGCGATTGTCGGTTCCCAAGCGATGCTTGCTTGGCGGGGAGGGGGGCGCGCCTTATCTCCCGCCGATGCATATCGCCGCAGATACCATCGCGCTCATCGGCAACACCCCGCTCGTCCGGCTGAAGGGGCCGAGCGAGGCTGCGAACGCCGAAATCTTCGCCAAGTGCGAGTTCGCCAATCCGGGCGCCAGCGTGAAGGACCGCGCCGCCCGCTTCATCGTCGAGGATGCCGAGGAGAAGGGGCTGATCCAGCCCGGAGGCACCTTCGTCGAGGGGACGGCGGGCAATACCGGCATCGGCTTGGCGCTGGTCGCCAATGCCAAGGGCTACAAGACGATCATCGTGATGCCCGAAACGCAGAGCCGGGAGAAGATGGACACGCTGCGCGCGCTCGGCGCCGAGCTCGTGCTCGTCCCCGCCGCGCCCTATTCCAACCCCGGCCATTTCGTGCACACCAGCCGCCGCATCGCCGAGGAGACGCAGAACGCGGTCTGGGCCAATCAGTTCGACAATATCGCCAATCGCCGCGCGCACATCGTCGGAACCGCGCCCGAGATTTGGGAACAGATGGACGGGCGCATCGACGGCTTTACCTGCGCGGTCGGGACCGGCGGGACGCTGGCCGGCGTCGGCCTCGGCCTCAAGGAAAAGGACGCGAACGTCCGCATCGCCTTGAGCGACCCGCACGGCGCCGCACTCTACGAATATTACGCGCATGGCGAGCTGAAGGCCGAAGGCTCCTCGGTCGCCGAGGGGATCGGGCAGGGGCGCATCACCGCCAATCTGGAGGGTGCGCCGATCGACACACAGTTCCGCATCTCGGACGCGGAGGGCTATGAATGGGTCCGCCGCCTGCTCGACGAGGAGGGGCTGTGCCTCGGACTGTCGTCGGGAATCAACGTCGCCGGCGCGGTACGGCTGGCGCGCGAGATCGGGCCGGGCGCGCGCGTCGCGACGATCCTGTGCGATACCGGGTTCCGGTACCTGTCGACGCTCTACAACGACGAATGGCTGGCGGCGAAGGGGCTGAAGGCGGCGTAATCGTCAAGCGCCCCGGCGAAGGCCGGAGTTCAGTTGGTGAGCGCCATTAGGTTTGCGCTGTCGCCAGATTACGATCGTTCCGCGACTGGACCCCGGCCCGCGCCGGGGTACGAGCTACGCCTCAATGCACCCGCGCTTCGCTCTCGCTCGCTGCGGGGCGGGGCAGGCCGGCGCCCTTGCAGACCGACACCGCCTCGAACCCGGCGATGCGCCAATGGTCGGTCCGGCGCATCAGGATGACGCAATCGGCCGAGGCGACGGGGGTGCAGTCCATGCAGTCGCGCACGGTCAGGAACGCGCGGACCTTCATCTCGCGGCCGCTCGCCGCGCGGTCGACGATGATGTTGGTGAAATGGTGCCGCCAGTTACCGCCGCTTTTCGCGCGGTGTTCGCCGGGGATGCGCATGATGCCGGCGCGTCCCTCGATCGGGTCCATGCCCGACTTGGCGTAGCGCGCGTCGATCGTGAACAGCTGCTCCCATTCACCCGTATCTTCGTGATCGATCGCCCAGCAGAACCGGCTGAGCACTTCGTGCAGCTCGAGCTTGGTGACGGGATCGACGCTCGACAGGCCCATGACAACTCTCCGACGCTTTGTTTGTCGTAACAAACCATGCGCGCCGGAGAGGTGCAAGATTGGAGTCTAGCTTTCTGTTCCGCGACCGGTTTTCGCCTGTAGCGCGTCGATCGCCTTCGACGCGTCGGCCTTGGTCAGCGATTCGTCGAACGGCTCGCCGGCCTCCTCGCTCAGCGTCTTGAGGTAGCTCGACTGCGCGCCGGTCATCGGCTCGTCGCCGGTGGTCCAGTCGTCGGGGTCCTTCTCGGCGTTGGAGAAGGGTTCGGTCTTGGGGTTATGGGTGTCGGCCACGGCAAAGTCTCCTTCGCCGCGGCCAACGCATCATGTTCTCAATGTGTTCCGATCAGGCGGTCCAGGCCTGATAAGGCAGGCCCAGATCGTCGGCGACCGCCTTGAACGCGATGTTGCCCTTGTAGACGTTGAGGCCGTTGGCGAGGTGCCGGTCCGCCTTCATCGCCGCTTCCGCGCCGAGATTGGCGAGGCGGAGGGCGAAGGGCAGGGTCGCGTTGTTGAGCGCGAACGCGCTGGTCCGCGCGACCGCGCCCGGCATGTTGGCGACGCAATAATGAATCACGCCGTCGACCTCGAACACCGGGTCCTCGTGCGTGGTCGCGTGGCTCGTCTCGAAGCAGCCGCCCTGGTCGATGGCGATGTCGACCATCACCGACCCGCGCTTCATCGTCTTGACCATTTCGCGCGTGACGAGCTTGGGCGCCGCCGCGCCGGGGACGAGCACCGCGCCGATGACGAGGTGCGCGTTCTTCACCGCCGCCGCGATCGCCGCCTTCGACGCATACGCGGTCTTGATCTGGCTCGAGAAGAACATGTCGAGTTCGGCGAGGCGATCGTTGTTGATGTCGTAGATCGTCACGTCGGCGCGCATGCCGACCGCCATCTGCGCGGCGTTGACGCCCGAGACGCCGCCGCCGAGGATCGCGACCCGAGCCGGCGCAACACCGGGGACGCCGCCGAGCAGCACGCCGCGGCCGCCCTGTTCCTTTTCCAGATAGTGCGCGCCGACCTGAACCGACATGCGGCCGGCGACCTCGCTCATCGGCTTGAGCAGCGGCAGGCTGCGCGAGTCGCTGGTGACGGTTTCGTACGCGATGCACGTCGCGCCCGACTTCATCAGCCCCTCCGCCTGCGGCTTGTCGGCGGCGAGGTGGAGATAAGTGAACAGCGTATGGCGCGGCTCGAGCATCGCGATCTCGCTCGCCTGCGGCTCCTTCACCTTCACGATCATGTCGCTCTGCGCGAACACCTCCGCGGCGGTGGCGACAATGCGCGCGCCGGCGGCGACATAATCCTGATCCTCGAAATCGATACCGCCGCCTGCCTTGGTCTCGACGACGACCTCGTGGCCCGCGGCGACGAGTTCGGCGACCGACGGCGGAGTCAGGCCGACGCGATATTCGTGGTTCTTGATTTCCTTGGGGACGCCGATCCGCATCAGTCTTCTCCTGTCGACTTATTTGCACCGCAAATAGCATCGCAAGCGGAGCGGCGTCCTTGCAAAGACGCGCGCCACAGATGCGTTCTTTGCATGGATGCAGCGCCGGATCGCGCGTATAGGACGCATCCATGCAGATAGACCGTATCGACCGAGTCATTCTTCGTGCGCTGGCGGACGATGCGCGCGCACCCGTCGCGCGCGTCGCCGACCAGTGCGGGCTGTCGCAATCGGCCTGTTCGCGCCGCATCGCCGCGCTGGAGGTGGCGGGCGCGATCCGTGGCTACGGCGCGCGGCTGGGCGCACGGCGACTCGGCGTGCACGTCACCGCACTCGTCGACATCACGCTGTCGACTCAGGTCGAGGAGGATCTGGCCGCGTTCGAGCGGGCGGTGGGCGCGATCCCCGGTGTCGTCGGCTGCGCGCTCGTTTCCGGCCAGCAGGATTACCGGCTGACGATCCTGGCCCGCGATCTCGATGATTATGAACGGCTTCACCGCGAGCATCTGGGCCGGCTGCCCGGCGTGACGACGATCAATTCGAGCTTCGTCCTGCGCGAGGTGCCGACGCTGGGCGAGGCGGAGGCGATGCTCGGATGAACCGGCTCGCCAGCCCCGCATTGCGGGCCGCATCGCACGGTGCTAACGGCGCGCCGACCATGGACCGGACCGTCGCCACCGCGCTGACCTCGCCCCCACCGGCCGCCCGGAAAGCCGCGCGCCCGTGACCCCTCCCGCAGGCGCGACCGCCGCCGCCGAAGGCGCCCCCACCGACCCGACGGCCGAAACCGTCGCCGCCCCGCACCACAAGAGCCAGCCGATGTGGCGACTCGTCGTGGGCGCGATCGGCATCGTGTTCGGCGACATCGGCACCAGCCCGCTCTACGCGATGAAGGAGACCTTCATCGGCCACCATCGCCTGCCGGTGGAGAGCTTCTTCATCTACGGCGTCGTCAGCCTCGTCTTCTGGACGATGGTCATGATCGTCACGGTCAAATATGTCGGCTTCATCATGCGCGCCGACAACAATGGCGAGGGGGGCAGCATGTCGCTCCTCGCGCTCATCACGCGGCGCAGCGGCGGGGCGGGGTGGACGGCCAGCCTGGTCATGCTCGGCGTGTTCGCGACCGCGCTCTTCTATGGCGACAGCGTCATCACGCCGGCGATCTCGGTGCTCTCGGCGGTAGAGGGCCTGACGACGGTCAGCCCCGGCTTCGGCCCGTGGGTGCTGCCGATCGCGACGGCGATCCTCGTCTTCCTGTTCGTCCTCCAGGCGCGGGGGACGGAGACGATGGGCAAGCTCTTCGGCCCGATCGTGCTCGTCTATTTCGCGACGCTCGCCGTGCTCGGCGTCATGCAGATCGTGACCCGGCCCGAGGTCCTTTTCGCGCTGTCGCCGCATTATGCGGCCGAGTTCTTCGCGCAGCGGCCGATGCTCGCCTTCCTCGCCCTGGGCTCGGTCGTGCTGGCGGTCACGGGCGCGGAGGCGCTCTATGCCGACATGGGCCATTTCGGACGCCGGCCGATCTCGATCGCGTGGCTGTACCTGGTTTTTCCCGCGCTGATCCTCAATTATCTGGGACAGGCGGCGCTGCTGCTCAACGACCCCAGCGCGGTGTCCAACCCGTTCTTCCGCATGGCCCCGGACGAGTGGCGCCTGCCGCTGGTCATTCTGGCGACGATGGCGACGGTGATCGCCAGCCAGGCGGTGATCTCGGGCGCGTTCTCGATCACGCAGCAGGCGATCCAGCTCGGTTTCATCCCGCGGATGCGGATCACGCACACCAGTGCCACGACCGTGGGCCAGATCTATATCCCGACGGTCAACTGGACGCTGCTCGTCATGGTGCTGCTGCTGGTGTTCACCTTCGGCAACTCGACCGACCTTGCCGCTGCCTATGGCATTGCCGTCACGGGCACGATGTTCATCACCGCCTGCATGCTCGGCGTGCTGATGTTCCGGGTGTGGAAGTTCAACCGCATCCTCGCGGGCATCCTGTTCGCCGCGTTCATCATTATCGATGGCGCGTATCTGGCGTCGAACATGCTCAAGGTGACCGATGGCGGCTGGTTCCCGCTGCTCGTCGGGATCGTCATCTTCACGCTGCTCACCACCTGGTCGAAGGGGCGCAAGCTGATGATGGAGCGGCTGCGCGAGAGTGCGATGCCGATCAAGGTGTTCATCCAGTCCGCCGCCAATTCGGCGACCCGCGTGCCCGGCACCGCGGTCTTCATGACCTCAACGCCCGAAGGGGTGCCGCATGCGCTGCTCCACAACCTCAAGCACAACAAGGTGCTGCACGAGCGCGTCATCCTGCTCACCGTCAAGGTCATCGACGAGCCTTATGTGGCCGAGCCCAATCGCGTGCGGCTGGAGCATCTGGAAAGCGGCTTCCACCGCATGGTGCTGTGCTACGGCTTCATGGAAGAGGTCGATGTGCCCGCCGCACTGAAGCGCATCCACAATTGCGAGGGCGAGTTCCGGATGATGGAGACGAGCTTCTTCCTCGCGCGCCAGACGCTGCTCCCCTCGGCACGGCCGGGGATGATGCTGTGGCGCGAGAAGCTGTTCGCCTGGATGCTGCGCAACGCCGAAAGCGCGATGGAATTCTTCCGCCTGCCCACCAACCGCGTGGTCGAACTGGGCAGCCAGGTGGAGATTTGAGCGTCACCGACGCGCCGATCATCGTGACGGCGCTGTTCGGGGCGGAGGACGCGGCGTGGCTCACCGGGCTGCGCCGCCAGCACTTCCCGCCCGAGCGCAACCACCTCGACGCGCACCTGACGCTGTTCCACCATATCGCGCCGAGCCTCGCGCCCGAATTGAAGCAGCGCCTCGTTGCGGAAACCCGCGGCGTGCCCGCGCCCCCTACGCGCGTCGGCGGCGTCATGTCGCTGGGGCGGGGGACGGCCTTCCGCATCGAGAGCCCCGACCTGGAAGCGATCCGCGCGCGGCTGGCCGATGCGTTCCGCGGCATGCTGATGCCGCAGGATCAGGCCGGCTGGCGCCCGCACGTCACGATCCAGAACAAGGTCGAGCCCGCCGCGGCAAAGGCCTTGAAGGCCGAGCTGGACGCGGTGTTCGCGCCCCGTCCGCTCGCTATCGCGGGGCTGGCGGCGTGGTGGTATCGCGGCGGCCCGTGGGAATTAATGAGCCGCCATATGTTCGCTTGACCGGGGGGCGGGCGGCCGATATGTGGCCCGCCTCGCCGCCATGCGGCGCGGCCCCTTGGGGCGGAGTAGCTCAGTTGGTTAGAGCAGCGGAATCATAATCCGCGTGTCGGGGGTTCAAGTCCCTCCTCCGCTACCATCTCCCAGATATCGCTGATCGACCGGGAAGCCCGGAAATCCGCCCTTTTCCCCCTTGTTGATGTTCTAGTCGGCATTGGTTGTCCGCGCGGTCGGCGCGGCGGTTGGGAAAATGGTTGGGAAAACTACCCGCTTTCGAGCTTGCGAATGGCGGCCTCGGCGAGGCGCGGATCGCGGCTGAGGTAGTGGGCGTCGAGGATCTCGTGGACGTCGCGCAGGCTGTGGCCAGTGATCGTCGCGATCTCGACCGGCGTGGCGCCGGCGAGGGCCAGACGGGTGACCGCGGTGCCACGCAGATCGTGAAACGTGACGCCGACGACGCCGGCATCGATGCATGCCTTTCGCCACGATGCCCTGAAGCCGTGATCAGTCCAGGGCGTGTCCCGTAGCGTGAGCAGGATGTGGCGGTCGCGGTGCTCGGCTTCGGCATCAGCCGGCCGCAAAGCATCAAGGCGCTCCTTCAGCGGCGCGCCGACGGGGATCACTAGACGCTTGCCCGAGCTGCGTTGGCGTTTGCGGATCGTCTTGCGCTGGATGAGCCGGATGTGGGTGCCGTCGTAGTTCGCCCAGGTGAGGGCGAGCAGATCGCCCTGTCGCTGGCCGGTCCACAGGGCGAGGGCGAGCGCGAGGTGGAGGTGCGCCGGCGCCTTGGCATAGAATGCTGCCTCGTCGACGCTGGTCCAGACATTGTCGGTACGGCCGGCGCGATAGACGCGGCCGCCGGCGCGGCAGGGGTTCACCGGGACTAGGCCGCGATCGAGCGACCAGGACATGATCCGCGCGAGGACGGCAAAAGTGTAATCCGCCTGGCGCCGCGACTTGATCGCGAGGCGATCGCGCCATGCCAGCATGTCGCCGCGGGTCCGGCGATCGGCGAGGGCGGCGATGGGGAAGTCGCCATATTCCGCATCGATGATGCGGATGTGTTTGCGATAGTCGGCGCGCGTCCGATCGGCGAGATCGGTGAAGTCGGTCGCGTCCTGATAGGCATCGAGCAGGAAGCGCAGGATGCGATCGTCTGGCTTGTGCTTCTGCGCGACCGCCGCGTTGTAGCTGGCGATGAACTCCGGGGAGCCAAGCTTGCCCTCAAGCCGGGGGCCACCCTTCCACGCATAGTAATAGTCGATGACGCTGCCGTCGGCGAGGCGCTTCGCCACCCGGTTCAGGCCCTTCAGCTTAACGCGCACCGCGAGCCGCCTTCCATTCGTCATAGGGCGTCGCCGCGGGCGCGGCGGTCGTTTCGTGGAACAGGACGATGCGGCCATCCGGCGCGATCTCCGTTCGGGAGACGCCGAGGCCACCGTTGATGCACGCGCGGACGGCGCGGGTCAGATCGTGCTGGGTGAAGGCGACACGCTTCGCCATGCGTCAGCCCTTTCGCTTTCGGAGGTTGGGGGCGTACGGGGCGGGAAGGGCGAGCTGCCGCCCGGCGGACGGATGCAGGGCGTCCAGCTCGCGGCACTCGGCGCACCGGCACAGGTCGCCTTTCGGCTGCGAGCGTGGACGCCGGCGCATCAGCTAAGCCCCAGCGCCTGTTTGTAGGTGTCGAGCAGCATCTCGGCTTCGTCCCGATGATGCTTTTCCATCCGCCGCAGCCGGACGATCGTGCGCATCGTCTTGATGTCGAAGCCGGTGGACTTCGCCTCGAGATAGACGTCGCGGATGTCGTCGCTGAGGCCCTTCTTCTCCTCTTCGAGGCGCTCGACACGCTCGATGAGCAGGCGCAGTTGTTCGGCCGAGATATTGTCGGTCATGGTTCGATCCGTTGTTGGGGAAGGGGAGCGGGGGCGCCGAACATCACGGCGATGCCGGGACCGTTGAGCGCGGCGTCGAGAAGCTGCGTCAGCAGGAGGCCGGTCGCGAGGCCGAGCAGCCAGCGGCGTGCGGCGGGGGCGGGTGCCATCAGCGCCGCTCACCGGAGATCGACGCGATCAACATCATGACGATGATCGGCATGGTCAGAATGGCAATGAGGATCGCCACTGCGGCCTTCACGACATCATGGCGGGCGCGGGGATGTTCGCGCTTCATTGCGTGATGGTCCGCGCCGGCGCGCAGGCGGTGCATGCGCCCGCGTCGATCGAGCAACGCTCATGGCCATCGGCGGACACGCACGGCAGGGCAGGGGAGCAGCCGCACTCCACGCACAAAGTCGGCGGCGATGCGGTGCGGTCAGCGAGCTGGAAGTAAGTATCGGGGTCGAGGGGAATGATGGTGGCGAACCGTTCGATCGTTTCGCGACGCCGAGCGACCGAACCCGGCGATTCGAGCGTCTGGATCAGATCGATCGCATCGGCGCGGCGGGCTCGTTCCGATGCCAGCGAGGCGGCAACCTGAGCCACGCTCAATCCGGCAGCGAGGCGGCGTAGGCGCAGATAACGGGACGGGGACATTGCGCCGAGCCGCGGCGGCGTTGGTAGGGGCGGGGAGACGGATTGGCAGATCAGCATGGCCGTGGTTCTCCAAGACAAGCGGGGGGCGTTGCCGGCAGCGGGGGTGCATCTGCCGGCGAAGGTGTGTCGGGCGGGGGTGGGCTGGCGGCGATCAGGCCGCCCGGATCAGCCGGTCATGGCACTGGCGGCGGGGGTCGGCGGCGGCACCGCGTCGTTCGCGGGTTCCGGCACGTCGTCGTTCGCCGGCGGCCGGCCGAGCTGGCGACCGCGCGGAAGCTTGACGTCCGGGTTCGGCCGCAGGCTCGACTGGATCTCGCGCAGCAGCAAGATCTGGCCGACGAAGGTCGCGCCGCAATCCATGTTCATGCACATCCAGTCGGCCGTGCGGCTGACCGGCGTTTCCTGTTCACTGCGCCGAATGACCAGCGGCGATCGGCAGTGCGGACACGGCACATAAGGCGCGCGTGGCCGTCGATTGAGTTTCATGAATGCACCCCCGGTAGAGCTGCCGCCGGCCCCGCGCCGGTGGTCAGGAAGCTGGAAAGACGCCGCATCACGGCGTCGAGAAGCTGGCCGAGCTGTTGCGCCTCGGCGAACGCGCGGTGCGCGTCGCGCGGCGACGTGCCCGGCTGTGTGAGGAGCATGGCGGCGGACATCGCCTCGCCGAACTCCTTCAGGAGCACCATCAGTTCGGCCGCGAGCGCGGCCCGGCATGCCTCCTGCCGCTGCACCGTCACGTCGAGCTGGAAACCGAACGCCTCGAGGAAGGGGGCGCCGTCGCCGCCAGCGGCCTGATAGGCGGCGTCCAGGCGCAGGGCGACGTCGACACGCGGGCGGCGGTTCGAGCCCTCTTCCGACCAGGCGCGTGCCGTGCGGTCGGAAACCCGAGCGATCGATCGCGCAGCCTTCCAACCGATGACGAGCCGCACGCGTGTCATCGCGTCGGCAAAGGTGAAGGGGTCGCGAAGCGCGGTCATCCGAGCACCGCGAGTTGCTCGAGTCGGACGACTTTGGCACGCGCGGCAGCAAGCTGCGCACCGACGCGACGAAGGCGGTGGTATCGAGCGTTCTGCAGGCGCTCAAGCTCGACCGCCTCTGCCTCGGTGAGACGCGGACACGCTTCAAGCGCGCGGCGGCGTTCGTTCTGTCGCTCGATCGAGCCGAGGGATGCATGGCCGCTCATGCTGCGGCACCCTTGTGCGAAATGCCCATTCGATCGCACGGGACATCAGCGGCATTTGTGCCGCATGAATGCGTCATCGAAACATCAACGGGAGGGCGGCCGATGCTGATCAGCGCCGCAGCAGCATCTTCGGGGATGGTCCCCATCGGCCAGTTTGCCGGATCGCGGAACCAAGATGCGAAACGGTCGAGGTTGTGGACGAGGAAAGGTTTCCCTTCGCGCAACCGTTGAAAAAACGAACCACTATTCACGACGATCGTCGCGACCCGCGACAGGGACTTGCCCCCATGGCGTACCGCTTCGGCCTCGTAGGCGTCGGCCACTGTTCCCAGTGCGTACTGATATGCGGCTTCCATGCCGCTCTTGTGCGGCACATATGCCGCCCATGTCAACGGTAAACATACCGCTCGGCAGCGAGGTCATTATGCCGCATCTCTCGCGCGTCATGAGTGCCGCGCCTGCTATCCTGATTGAACGTCTCCAAGCGAAGCTGATCGAGCGGAATATCACCGCGCGGGAAGTCTCGATCGCTGCGACGGGTCAGCCAGATGCGATCCGCAACATCATCCGTAAGGGCTCAATGCCTGGAGCGGCGCGCCTCGACGCAATTGCTCGTGAGTTGGAGACGACTTCTGATTGGCTGCTTGGCCGAGAGGCGGCGATCGAGCGCACGATCGCTGACGGTGGTGCCGTGCCGGAAACCACCTTCCGCCGCCTCCCCAAGGATCTTCCAATCTACGGCAGCGCACTCGGTGCGGATCTCCAGTTCAGCGATGCGGTCGGCGTGATCGTCACCGTCGAGCAGACCGAGGTGCATATGGCCGAGCCAAGCGACCGCATGGCGCGGCCGATCGGCGTGACCGGCCGCCCGGACCTATACGTCGTCGAGGTCGCCGGTCATTCGATGGAGCCGCGGTACGATTCGGGACGGCGGGTGCTGGTCGATCCCCGGCGATCGCCCGGCGTCGGCGACGACGTGATCGTCCAGCTGCGCGGCCCGACGTTCGACGGCGAGGAGGTCAAGCACGTCCTCATCAAGCAGCTCGTCAAGCGCCGCCCAGGCGCGGTCGTGCTGCGCCAGTTCAATCCGCATGCGACGTTCGACGTGCCGAACGAGCAGATCGCGGCGGTTCATCGGGTGATGCCTTGGGATGAGGCATTGGGCTTCTAGTTTCTGCCGGGGGGCATAATGAAAGCAGACGAACGCGCGTGTCCAAGATGCGCCGAGCCGATCAAGAAACAGGCCATACGCTGCAAACACTGCCAGCACGATCTGACGCCGGCGGAGATCGAGGCAGCGCGCCCTGCCAACAAACCGATGTCCAAGGGAGCGCTGGGCTGCATCGCGGTCGTAGGCGTTCTTGCGATGATCGGGATCGCCGCGTCAGGCGGTGGCGATACGCCTTCCGGTAGCAACGTGTCGGCCGTTGTTGGCAATAGCGCGGAGACGACGAACACTGACGGAGATGAAGTCCGGGCGGACCGACCGCGGTTCATCGCGCAGTATCGCCGCATCCTAGACCTAGCCAAACCGTGCGATTCGTCGATTGGAGAGGTCGGCAAGGCAGCGGAACGCGGTGAGGCCGTCGAGGTCTATTCCATCGCGCGGGCGGGCAAGGAAGCTTGCCAGACCGCTTGGATGGAGATCAACCGGATGTCAGCCGGTGATGCATCAGCGGATGCAACCGAAAAGGAAGAGAAGGCCCTGAAGACCTGCCAGCAGGCCTATTACCTTCGGCGCAATGGGATGGAGGCAGCAATGGCTATCGCCGATGGTGAGACCAAAGCCTCGAAGATCGTGGAGATGCAGGAAAATCTGAAAGCCGGTCAGGCGGGTGTCATGCTTTGCGTCACCGAATTGGCGGGCGTGGCGATGGCGCTTGGCATCGATCTAAAAGATCTTCGCTAGCATCCGCGTGGCGCTAGGCCGCCTCCAGCTTCAGCGACGTCGTAAATCCCCGATCGCCGAGCGCATGCGCAACCTCTGCGATCAACCATTTGGCGTCGGCGATCTCGCGCTTCAGCCCTTCGACCGTCGCCCGCTGCTCGGGCTGAAGGTCGGCGCGGCCGAGTGCGAGCGTCATGGATAGGGTGACTGGCTCGCGGCCGGCGCGCTTGGCGGCGGCGCCGGCGGCGCGCTTGGCCTCGGCCTCGCTGCCATAGACCCGGCCGAGCTTCTTCGCGCCGGCCGCCTTGCCGGCGGTGACCGTCTTCCGCTTGCCCTCGGCCCGATCATGCCACGACGCCTCCGCACCTTCGGCTTCCTCGCGACGGCGACGGCCGAAGTCGTGCCGATCGCCATCGGCGCGGCGGATTGTCACCGCCGGCAGCGCCGCCCCCGAGGGCGCGGTGCCCGCGCCGATCGGCGACAGGATCAGCGCGCCGCCTTTGATCGTCGCGGCGGCGTCGTGCTCGCGTCCCAGGCGGCGCAGGAAGGCGAGGTCGCTCTCCCGGCTCTGTGCCTTACTGGCCACGGCGATCCCTGCCAGCGCGGGCGCGCAGGCGGGCTTGAGGCTATGCCGGCCGGCGATCTCGCGGACGATCGCGCCGAGCGTCGTGCCCGCCCAGCTCTTGTCGCGCCGCGTCTTGAGAGACCCGGTGAAGTCGGCCGAGCGCGCGCGGATGGTGAGAATGTCGGGCGGGCCGGTGTGGCCCAACTCGTCGACCACGAACTCGCCCATGTAGACGAGGCCGGGCGTGACGCCGGCGCCGCGGTTCCACCCCAGCCAGACGCGCACCTTCGCATCGGTCGGCGGAAAGGCGAGCGCGCCGTCGCTGTCGTCGAGAACAAGGTCGAGCTGGTCGGCATCGCCGCCCCGCTTCGACGTGAGCCCGAGCGAGACGAGGCGCGCGCGCTTCGGCCCGCGGGCGGGAGAGACGAGGCCGCGGAGCATATCGGTGATGTCGCGGCCATCGACCGTGACGCGAAAGTCGGGAACGGCGCTCATCCGCGCGCCTCGGCATCGACGCGCAGGAGATTGACGGTGAAGCCGATCTTGAGCGGCGTGCCGTCTGGAAGGAAATCGCTCCAGCGATCGTCGATCGTGGTGATCCCGAAGGCGCCATAGACCCGGCCGTTGCCATCGACGAGCGCCCAGGGATCGCCCTTGTCGGCCATCGCGCGCAGTACCTCGATCGAGACGCGGCCATCCGCGATCTCGTCATAGACCGTGCCGGGCAGGCTGATCGTCTCTTCGCCGATCCCGACGAACTGCGTCGCGTCGCGCGCGCCGACGCGCGGGCTCGTCGCGTGACGCCAGCTCGCGCGGCGTTGCAGCTCGTCATAGGCGAGCGTGCCGATCGAGAAGACAAAGGCTTCGCCCAGCGCCATGAGCATCGTCAGCTCCCCCATTCGTCGAGGTCGGACAGGCTCGAGCGCAAGGCGGCGGCCTGCTCGCGCCCGCGGCGATCGAACTCGTCGGCGATCGTGCGCGCGAGATCCTCGGCGCTCTGGCCGTCTTTCTGCACGACGTGCCAGGTGTGATAGTGGACCGCGGCCGGCGCGCTTCCGCCAGCCCCGCGGGGGGACGCGCCGCCGGCGCCCATCGCCAGCGCCGGCGCGGCGCCGGTCGTGACGATCGCGGCTGACAGGCGGCGCGACAGCGCGGTCATGCGGCGTACGGGGTCGCTTTCCTGCGCAGCGATGCCGTTGGTGAGGCCGTCGACGATATGGCCGCCGAACCCCATGAAGACGCGGCTCGGTGAGCGGATGCCGAGCCGCTGCTTGAACCAGTCGGCCGCGGCGCTCGCTGCCCCGACGATTGTCTTCTTGAGCGCAGCGAGGTTGCCGAGGATGCCGCGGATCAGCCCGCCGATCATATCGCTGCCAAGCTGGACGAACATGCCGGGCAGCGAGGCGAGATAGCCGCGAAGCGCGCCGATATTGGCACCGACGCGGGCGTTGAGCGCGTTCCAGCGATCGACGACATAGCCGACGAACGCTCCCACCGCGCCGCGCACTGCGGCGATGTCTGCGCGGACATTGGCGTTGAGGCCGTTCCACCGCGCGACGATCGTGCCCCAATTGGCGAACGCCACGGCCACAAGCCCGATCGCGGCGACGATCCCAAGCGCGATGCCGATGACAGGGAGAAGCCCGATGCCGAGCGCGCCGGCGGCGAAGGAGAGCGCGGCAAACGGCGCGAGCAGGCCGGCCATGACGATCGCGCCGCCGCCGAGGACAGCGAAGAGCGCGGCGAACCCGGCGACGCCGATCATCACGCCCTTTGTCGCATTGGGATAGCGGGTGGCGATGTCGCCGATCCAGTCGGCAAAGGCCGAGCCGTAGCGAGCGGCGATATCCATTGCGGGGATCAGCTTCGACCCGAGCGCGATCGCCAGCACCTGCGCGCGCACCGCGAGCTGCTTGGTCGCTTCGCCCGAATCGTTCATGCGCTCGTCGAAGTCACCATCCGTGGTGTTGTTCGCCTGCGCCGCTGCGATCGCCTCGGCACGGATCCGGCGATACTCGCCCATGTTCTGGATCAGCGGGCGCAGGCCCTGTTGCACCTGGGCGTCTTCGAACAGATAGCCGATCCGGCTCAAATCGCCCTTAAGCGTCTTGTTGGTCAGCTCGGCGATCGCCTCGATCGGGGTCTTCCCCTCCTGATACATACGCTTCAGCGCGGCCGGCAGATTGACGCCCATCTTCTCGAACGCGCGCACCGTCGCCGGCGCGTTGATCTTCTGAAGCACGTTGGCGAGATTCGTCGCGGCAGTCGCCGAATCGCCCGCGCCCTTGCGTGTGATCTGGGCGGCGGCGGCAAGGTCGGCGCCGGCGCGCGCGCCGGTCTGCCCGAGGCCCTGATAGGCGGCGGTGAACTGCGGGAAATATTGCGCCATGTCGCGCATCTCGAACGCGCCAGCCTTGCCGGCCGCGGCCATCGCGTCGATCATCCGTCCGGTCTGAGCAACGGGCACCTTGAGGTTGTCGTTCGCCGCGAATGCCGCGGCCGAAAGGTCGGCGATCTCCGCCTTGTAGGCGGTGGCCGCGCGGCCGATCGGGCGCATCATCTCCGCTGCCTGCCGCGGATCCATGCCGAAGCCGGCTAGCGTGTCGATGCCGTCCTGAAGCGCGGTCGGGAGTTGGTTCGCGGCCTTTGCCGCGAGCAGGATGCCGGCACCCATCTTCTCTGCATCCGCGCGCGAGAGGTTCGCCTTCTGGGCGATGTCGGTCATGCGCGACTGGAAATCCTGCGCCGCCTTTACCGATTGGAGGATTGGCGCGCCGACTGCCGCCGCGGTGCCGATGCCCGCGGCGCCGCTCGCCGCGAGTCCGGTGGCCCGGTTCATGTTGCGATCGAAGTTGCCGCGCGCGGTCGACATCCGTCGCGCGCGATCGTCGAGCTGGTGGACGCGCCGCGTCTGCTCGGAAAGCTCGCGGTTCGCCTCATCGGTGCGGCGGGCAAGGTCGCGCTGATGCTGGGTAAGGTTGCCGACATCGGGCGCCGCGGCGCGCAGCTCGGCGCGGCAGCGCTGGAGTTCGGTGCGCTGCTTGCCCTCGGCCGCCTCGAGCTGATGCAGCTCGCGCCGCGCCTTCTCGAACTCCCGCGTCAGCTTCTTGGGCGGTTCGGCGGTCGCCGAGATCTCGCGGCCGAGCGCCTCGACCTTGGCGCGCGTCTGATCGGCCTGTTGTCGGGTGTCGCGAAGCGCCTGTCCGGCGCGGCGGAAGCCGTCGAGGGAGCGCGCCTCGGCGTCGAGCGCCTTCAGCCGGTCGCGCGTCGTCTTCAGCGCGTCCGCCGCCTCGCGCCCGCCGCCCGCGATCGATCGCAGGGGGCGGGTCGCGCGGTCGCCCGCCTCGATCAGCAACCGGATGCGCATGTTGCGGTCCAAGGGTCAGTCCTTCGGATTGTGGCGGCGGGCGGCCTGGGCGCGCCACTGCATCAGGTCGGCGACCGAAAGGTCGTTCATGGCGGCGGGCGGCCAGTGGAAGACGAAGGCGATATCCGCCATCGCGTCCTCTACCCGCTCGGGAAGAGCGCCTCCTTCGCGGCAGTCGGCAGCAAAAAATCGACGAGGATCCCGCCGAGCTGCATCACGTCGGCCGGATCGACATTGGGGAGGCCAGCGACGAGAGGCGGCATGGTGACGCGCGGCGCGACCATCGCGATCTGGTCGAAGTCCATGCGGACAAGGCCGCCCAGGTTGACGCCCCGCAGTGCGCCGCCCATCGGCTTGGAAACGAGGATCTCGGCGCCGGCAGCGTGAATGACGGTGTCGCCCGCCTTAATGTCGTGCTCGAGCGTCATTTTGACGCTGGTCGGTGCGGGGTTCGGCTGCGTATCGCTCATCGTGAAAGTCCCGGAATTGGTTGAGGAGGGTGCCGGCGGGCCGGGCGTCAGAAGCCCAGACCCAGCGCGCGGCGATGGCCGGCCATCATGTCGACCCCGCCCATGAACTCGACCATGCCGAGCGGATCGGATTCGATGACGCGGACCCCGTTCCAGAGCAGCTTGTAGTAGCTGAGCGCGCTCTTCACCTTGAACTCGCTGTCATCGCCGGGCTTCCAATCGCCCATGTCGATTTCCTCGTGCCGGCCGCGCACGACGATCTCGACCTGATCGATCGCGCCGGTATCGTCGTTCTGGAACGAGCCGACGAAGCGCTGCTGGATGCCCGCGAGGTTGAGCTGCCCGGCCTGCTCGAGGACCGCACGGACCGGGCCACCATAGGTCGCCTCCATCTCCAGAGCCTCGCCGCCCATGTCGATCTTGATCGGGCGGTTCATGCCGCCGGTGCGAACCTCCTCGAGCTTACGGGTGAGCTTGGGCACCGTGATCGAGACAGTTTCGGCGAGCCAGAGGCCCTCGTTATAGAGAGCCATCTGCTTGAGCTTGGAGGGGAACGCCATGGCGAGGATCCTTCAGATTGAAAGCGGGGAAGCGGGGGCGCTGGTCAGGCGGCGACGAGGGTCGCGAAGTCGGCGAGGAACTCGTCGGTGATCTCCTGCTCGAGGCCGAGCGCCTCGAGCGGGGGGACCGGCGTGTAGCGGTAGCTGATCGTCAGCTGCCCGGCCTTGAGCGCCTCGACCGAGTTCTTGTCGGCGAGGAACTCGGCCTCGGCGCCGATGATGCGACCGGCGCGCTTCTCTTCAGCAAACTTGCCGTTGATCTTCTCGACGATATCGCGGGCGAGGCTGGGCAGCAGCGGCTTGTCGAGCGCCCAGACCAGACCGATCGCGACGCTGTCGGCGAGAATCTGTGCGGTGCGGGTGGCGCTTTCGAAGGTGAAGTCGCCGGTCGGATCGGCGGTCGTGCGGTTGCCCCAGAAGCGGAAGGCATCGCCGATGCGGACGATCGTCGTCACCTGGGCGGCATTGAGGATGTTGGCCTCGCAGTCGGGATCCTGCACGTCGAAGGTCACGCCGGCGGTCAGGCCGTCGATGTCGTTGAGGGCGACGTTCGAGATCGTCTTGTGCCACCCCTGCGCCTCGTCGATCGCGGCGCGTGCGCCCATCGCGACCGCGGCGACGGGAACGGGCGAACTGATGCCGGTGACGGGCGCCGGCGCGGTGACGGCGGGCCACAGGAGCATCAGCTCGCGCGCCTCGAAGTTCTCGCGATAGGCCGCCGCCTCGTCGATGTCGTCGCCGATCGCCGCGGCGTAGGCCATAGCGCGCAGCTTCTTCGCCACTTGGACGAGCGCGGTCGTTACCGGCTGCGTGTCGAGGCCGGGGGCGCCGATGATGCGCGGCTGAAGCCCGAGCTGCGCCTGTGCGGTCAACAGCGCCTGCATGCCGGTCTTCACGCCGGCCGCGTCGGCGCCGATGACGGCGGCATCGGTCCCGGCGGCATCGTTGCCGGGCGCGACGCGCACGACGACGACGGTCGCGTTCGCCTGGGCGGCGATCGCGCGCAGCGCGGGGGCGAGCGTGCCGGTTGCGCCCGCCTTCTCGATCGCATCGCGCAGGCTCGTCACCTTCACCGGCTTGTCGAGCGGGAACGCACCGGCGACGGCGTCGGGCGCGGTTGCGACGAGGCCGATGATGGCGGTGGCGATGGTGCGGAGCGCGCGGGGCTGGCGGGCGACCTCGCGAACCTGAATGCCGTGGGCGAAGCTCATGAACGATCCTTTCAGACGAGAGGCGCGCTGCGCGCGCGGACGGAGACGGGGAAATCGAAGGGCGATCGGGCGCCGTCGGTGCGCCGGCCGGTGAGGCGCAGCACCGCCGATTGCGGCGTCTCGCCGGGCTCGAGCGTCAGCTGCTCGAGGCGACAGCGCTCCTCCTGCCGCAGGAGCGCGTGCGCGGCGGCGGCGAAGATCCGCATGCGACCAAGCGCGTTGTTGGGCTGGTCGAGCAGCTGCGGCACGAGGCTTCCGTAATCGCGGCGACAACAGCGGGTGCCGACCGGCGTGCCGAGCACGTCCTCGATCGACTGACGCAGATGGTCGACGCCCTCGAGGCGCGCGCCGGTGCGGCGATCCATGCCGTTCACTGCGGCGGTCCCGACAGCGCCTGCCCGGCGGTCACGCCGAGATGCTTGTGATCCTTGAGGCTCTTGCCTGCCCCGACGACGTCGCCGGTCGCATCGAGCTTGCCGGCGATCGCGACGTCACCCTCGACCTTGAGCGGGCCGACGAGCGTGATGCCGGCGGGCGCGGAGATCCGGGCGGTGCCGCCGGCGACGATCGCGGTCAGCTCGGCCGCGCCGGGGTCGTAGCTGATGGTCGTACCATCCTCGAACGCGACGACGGTCGAGGCGTCGCCGGCCGGCGACGGGAAGCGCTCGTAGCTGAGGCTGGCAACGATCAGGCCGCCCTCGAGGTCGCCCTCCGGCGAGGCGACGAGCACCTGTTCGCCGACCGCGGGCGGACACCAGATCCGCGCTGCGCCGGCGCGGGCGGTCGCCCATTTGATGCCGGGCAGGCTGATCTCCCCGATCTCGACCACCGCTTCCTCCGCCGCAAGATCGACAGACGCGACGATGCCGATCGTCAGGAGATCGCCGAGGAGGCGGGGAAAGTCGGCGGGTTCGCTCATCCCGCCGACCATGCAGAAGCCCCGCGCCGGTGCGACGGCTCGATCCGTTCGAGCGCGTCTCTACCGGATGGCAGAGATAATCACTTCTATGAGCCTAAGCGCCTCCGCAGGCGAACCTCCGCCTAAACATCCGTTTTGGATGGTTTTTTTCGTTGACCCAAAAGGGTGAACCGATAATTTATCGCGCTCAACCGGGGGCGGATGTGTCGCGATCTATCTTATTGCTTGCCATTCTGGCTGGGTGCGGCGTGTCCTCAAACGAGAAGACGATCGCCATTCATGGCGACAGCACAGCGATCGCGTCGCGCATCCCCTATAGCGAAAAGATCTGGAACACCGTTCCGCTCCGCGATCCGACGCGGTGGTTCAACAAGCTTGGGCGCAAGATCCACAACGACGGGGTCGCCGGGCAGAGCATCCTCGAATTGCGGGACAAGATGCTTGCCGACACCGAGCATCGGGCGAACACCACGATTATCTACGACCGCATGAATGATGGCGAGACACCCGCCATGTACGTCGACGCGCTCGAGAAGAGCGTGGCGACGCTGCAAACGAAGTGCGTGCTGATCCTTCCCCAGATCCCCAATCATCGGGAGCGCCTCGACGTCGATTCGCGCTTTGTCATGCCGCTTATCGACGCTGAGGTCCGCCGCCGGTTTCCGGCCAATACGCTCAACGAGCAAGAGCAGCGATCCTTGGTTCGCGAGCTCTCGGATCCGGCGACGAGGGCAGACGACATTCACCGCAATGCCGCAGGTCAAGCGATCGAAGCGCGGCACATCGCAGCTTGGCTGAAGCGTACGGGCTGCTAGCTCAGCACCAGCCTAAGCCAGATTTCCTGTCGCGCTCTCGATGTCGCGCGCCAGCATGGCGGCGAAGGAGATCTTCGTTTTGCCCGTGAGATCGTGGAAGCCCGGTCGCGCCCACTTAGCGTTCGTGAGGTTCAACGCGAAGCTACCGACGCCCGGCGCCGCGGGGAACGACGCCGCGCCGCCGGGCTGATTGAACTGGGTCATCGCACCGACGGGACCGGTGACGGCAAGGGCGCCGTCGACGTAGATGGAGCCCTGACCGATGTTGTCCTTGATCTCGAATGCGAAGCCGAGCTGGTGAATGCCGTCGAGCGCCGCAGCGAGCGCTGCACCTGTCAGCAGAGTGTCGAGCGGCGCCGCGCCGGTGTGCACGCGAAAGCGGATTTCGGTGATCGCCCCGGCCGCGTTGGTGCTGCAATAGACCTGATAGGCCGCAGCCGCACCGTTACCGGTGCCCGCGCCGATGATCCCAGGCGATTGGTTCGCCACATTGCCCGTCGAATTGATGTGGAGCCAAGTCGTAAGCAGCATCCGTCGGGTCGTGGCCGCCGGAAAGAATGCTGCCCCGAGCAGGAGAATCGGCCCCTGCGCGGGCAGCGAGGCCCCGGCGTTTCGCACCATTCCGGTCGCCAGCGGTGCTGTCGCGCCCGGATTGCCGGTCGGCTGCACCTGCGCCGCCGCGCCGCCCTCGACAAGGTTCTGGACCGTATCGCCGCCCTTCAGCATGGTCGCCGCCTGCGAGAAGCTGTCGGGGTGCGAGAAGTCGAACAGCGCCTTCGTGACGCCTCGGACGATCGCCCAGTCTTTCTCGACATAGGGGCTGTCAGCGACCGGCGCGGTCGGGTTCGTCGCGGCTTTGATGAACGTCGCCATGTCAGCGGAGCCCCTTGATCTTGGTTTGCATGTCGATGCGGTAGGCCACAGCTGTTCCTCCCAGCTGCGTCAGGTGCACGTCGTCACTGCGAAAGGCCTGCGGCGTGATCCCGTTGGCGCTGTCGGCGAGATCCTGCGCGGTCGGCGTCGTGCCCGTCGCCGTGAACGGGTCATTGACGACATAGCCGCCGATCGTCGTCGGCGCGGTGGTTCGCAGCCATGCGCCCCAGTCGAGATACTCGCCGGGGAAAGCCGCTGCGATCGCGTTGTTGTAGCTGTCGAGCCGGGTGCGTGCGGCCGAGCCGATCGTCTCGTCCGACCATGGCAGGATGCCGAGCACGATTGCGCGGCGCACGCGGCTGTTTTGAAAGTCGAGACAGGCGCGGATTGACGAGACGACCTCGGCCGGCGCCTGCGGATCAGAGCTGCTCGCCTTGACGTTATTGCGGCCGATCGCGACGAGCATCGTGCGCCCGCGGTAGGCCGCGCCGTCGACCGGGATCAGCGGCGTGCGGATTGGCGCGGCGACCGCGGTGCCCGCGGCCGAACGCGTAAAGGTCAGAACGTTCGACGTGTCGCGATTGAGTGAGCCCCTGACACCCGCGATATCGAATAGAACGGGCCGGTTCTGATTGATGGGCAGGAACCCACCCATGATTGTTACGACAATCGGCGTCGCCGTCGCCGGAATGTTGACGGCCGCCCCTAGGAGCGCTGGGCAACCGCCCTGCCGCGCGGCGATCGCGCGCGAGCCCTGACCGCCGGTGCCCCCGTTATAGACCGAGACGCCCTGAAGCGCGGCCAGCTTCGTCGGCCAATCTCCAGAAGAGCCGCCATCGGTGAGACTGTCTCCCCAGGCAGCGATATCGGTCGTGGGAAAGTCCGGTATCGATGAAGCGCCACCCGTGCCCGCCGCGATGGCAGCCGCAAGCGCCTCGAGCTCGCCGGCAACGTATCGACCGTTGGCGAAGTACCGTCCCTGATAGCTGTCGATGAACCACGGCATTTGCCCGTTGGGCAGCATCGCTCCTACGAGCACGCCAGAACGCGGCGCGGTAATCAGCGTGAGTGCCTGGCCGGCCGCCTGAATGCCGGAAAGGTTCGCCGTGACCGAGCCCTCCAGCGTTTCGACCCGGCCCACCACGTCGCCACCATTGCCGAAGATCGGGCGCAGATCGGTCGATCGAAAGCCGAGGCCGAGCAGCCCGTTGGGCGCCTGCCATCCGCCGACATAGCCCGACCGATCGCTGATCGTGGCCAGCTTGGCGTTGATCGCCGCGGCGATCCCGCTGATGACCGACAGGAACCACTTGGCGCCGCGCGATCCGGGCGGGCCGCCGGGCACGTCAGTGTCGGTGTCGCGGTTCGCATATTGGCGCGCAAGCTCTCGCTCGGCCGCCGCCTGATCGAGGGACGGCTTTGCCGCGGCCGCGACGAGCGCGCCGATGCTCGCGGTCTTCGCCCGCTCGGCGCCGGCGGGACCGTCGTTGATGAGGACGCGTTCGGCGCCGGTGATCGCCTCTGGCGCTTTGGTCGGGAGAAGCGAGATCTTCGACATGGTTACTCCTTCGGCCAGCCTGCGAGGGTGGCGACGTCGAGATCGGTGAGCGCGCCGGCCGCCCAGGTCGCGAGCTGCATCTCGATCGCGTCGGAGGCGGTGCGGATCGCGTCGATTCGGCGGCGCCGATCGAGGGCGCTGGCGAGTTGCTCGCGATCGGCCGCGGGGTCGAGGGCGGCGAGCGCGATCAGGGCATTGTCGTTCGACTGCCGCTCGAGCGTGGCGATGGCGAGGATCCGGCGCGCGGCCTCGCTCTTCACTGCGTCGATCGCGGCGGTGCGCAGTTCGCCGACGCAGACGCGGCGCGCGGGCGCCAGTCCGGGGCGTCCGACCATGCCGGCGACGATCGCGCGACCCGCAGCCTGTCCCTCGAGCAGCATCGCGTGACGGCTGTCGGTGATGGCGACGGCGTCGGCCGGGATCGCCGCGCCATGGATCGAAGGGCGGTAGAAGGCGCCGGTCGAGGCGCTCCAGCGGATGCGATCGTCGTCCATGTCAGCGCCCCCACACGATGATGTCGAAGCCGTCGCAGCGCTTGTCGTTCGACGTCGCGCTCTGAAGCTGGACGGTGCAGCCGTTGACGCTCGGCTCGGCGGCGCACTGGCCCCAGAGGTCACGGAAGGTGCTTACGCCGGCGATGAACGCCGTGATCGAGACCGGCAGGGCAATCTCGGCAAAGGCGAGCGGCCAGGAGACGTAGATCGCCTGTTCCGACGTGAAGACAGCCCGGTACTTGACCCACTGCATCATGAACCCGCCGGGCATCATGAGGTAGCCATTCGGGGTCAGGCTGCGCGGCAGCGCGGCGAGCGCGGCGGGCGTGATCGCCGCATCGCCGCGCAGGCCGGCGATGATGTCGGCCGCGCTCGCCGCGTCGAGGGTGAGCGCTGGGTTGTTGCCGATCGGGCCACCGCCCTTGAGCAGCCCGGCCGCGCCGATCGTCGCGCCGGCGCTGGCCTTGCCGCCGATCGCGGCAATGACCGGCGCGAGCGCGGCGGGCGTGACGGCGACGTCGGTGCGCGCGCCCGCGCCTGCCTCTTCTGGCGTCGCCGCGGTCACGGTGAGCGTGCGATCGCCCTCGAGCGTGCCGCCGCCGGTGACGAGGCCGCCGGCGATGACACGGCGCGCGGCGGGCGCGGCCCCGACATCGGCGGGGGTCAGGACGACGGGGCCGACCTTGCCATTGACCGATTGGACGGGCGCAGGCGCGTTCAGTTCGACCCAATTGGCAAGCGTCGTCGCGGGCGTGGCCGAAAGGATATAGACCCGGCCATTGTCGTTGCGCACCGCCATGTCGCCGGCGGTCGCGGGCAGCGCGAGCATCGCGGCTTCGTTCGCCGCGGTGAAGACGTCGATCGCGTCGATCGGCGGGCGTTGCCCGGCGGCGAGCTTTCCATCGGCGCCGAGGGTGGCAACGCCGTTCGGCTGCGCGAGCTGGGCGGTGCGGACATAGCCGGCGAGCACCTCACCCATGCGTGCGGGCGTGATGATCTTGTCGGCGACGAGCATCGCCAGCGCTTCGGCCGTGGTGGCGAGCTTGGCGACGCCGGCCATGTCGGCGGTTGCGGGTGGCAGGAGAAAGTTCGTGTCGCCGAAGGTGACGAGATCGGCCTCGCCGGGCAGGAAGCGAAGGTCCGCGGCGATGAAGAGCCCGACCTCGGGCGGCTTGTCGAAGATCGGCGCCGCCTGGCTGTAGACGGCGAACAGCGTGCCGTCGTCGAGGTAGAGCCCGAAACCGCGCACGACGTAAGCGGCGGCGCTGGCGTCGCGGATCGTCAGGTGGACGGTCGCCGCGTCGGCGGCGATGCCCGAGATTGCCTCGACCCGGCGGTGCTCGCCCGGCAGGATCTCCAGTGTCGGCGCGGCAATGAAGTCGGCGGCGGTGAGCCCCGCCTCGACGATGCGAACCGCGGCGGTCCCGCCGGCGGCGGCGTCGACCAGCGCGGCGCGACCGGCGTTGGTGATGGTAAGGGCTAGGGCAGGCATCAGGCGCTCCCGTCGATCATGGTGCCGAAGTCGTCGGCAAGCGGCGCGCCGTGCTCGTCCTGGAGAAGCGCGGCCCATGGGATGCCGGCCGCACCGTCGTTAGTTGCAAGGTCGATGCGGCGAAGGCCGGTCACGGTGGCGGCGGCGAGCGGTGCGGGAAGCCCCTCGAGCGACATTTCGCCGGTGATGACGCCGACCGAGCGCGCCGGCTTGGTGCGGGCGATCTCGGCCGCCATGCGCGACAGCGTCGCGGCTGACAGGCGGGGGCCGGCACCGGCGGCGTCGACCAGCGGCAGGCGTACCTCGAACGTATGCGGGTCGCCGCTGCCGCCCGCCTGCCACCATTCGACCAGCTGGGCGAGCGCGTCATAGCGGGCGAGCACGCGCTCGACGGCGAGGCGCGAGCCCTTGATGCGCTGATCGGGGATGGCGCTGGCGACGGCGGCGCGCTTCTCCTCGTCGCTCCAGTTGGCGTCCCAGCGGTCGATCGACAGCGCGAAGGCGAGCCATGGCAGCGCGCTCGAGGGGATCGTTGCGGGATCCATGAGCGCGCCGATCGGCAGCGGCACGCTGGCGATGCTCCCGCCGATCGCGGCCATGGCGCGCTCGAGCGGCGTCGCATTGGGCGGCAGGAGGTCAGAAGCCATTGCCGATGACCGTCACATCGGTGCCCGCGCACCATCCGACCTGCGTATCGCTGATCGCCACGTCGGCGGCCGGCGAGATCAGGTTGACCGACTGGACGCCCTCGACGTGAAGGGCAGCGAGAATTCCCGAGCGCGCGACGTCGCGCCCCAGGCGGCGCTGGCGGGCGAGATAGGCGGCGAGCGCTGTCTCGGCCGCGGCGCGCACGACGTCGCTATCGGGGCCGATGTAGATCCGCAGCTCGGCGTCGACGACGAAGGGTACGATCTCGGCCGAAACGACGGTGACGCGATCCGTGAGCGGGCGGACGGATCGATGCGTCAGCACCGCCTCGACCTCGGCGATCTCGTCGGCGCTGGCGGTGCCCTGCCCATTGCGCGACAGGATCGCGACGGTGACATCGCCCGGCGCCGGGGTCGAGGCGATCGCGTCGGCGATCGAAGGGGCGGCGGACAGCGCCCAGAAGACATAGGCGTCAGCCGGGCCGGCGACACTGAAGCTTTCCGGCGCAAGCACGATGCGGCGGCGGAAGTCGTCGTCGCTTTCAAGGATGGGGGCGATGCCCTGATCGATGTCACCGGGGTCGAGCGTGAGGCGGGTGACGCCCATGATCGCGCCGAGCTGATCGAGGTTGGCGTCCGTCGCGTACGCAATCATCAGCTGGCGGGCGCGGTCGTTGAAATCCTGCCGCAGAAGCATTTCGGTGTACGAGAACAGCTCGAGCAGCTTGACCGCGGGGTCGCTGGCGATGGTCGCGTCGAACCACGGCGCGAGCGTCTGCAGCTGGGCGACATTGCGCGCGCGGATCGTATCGAAGTCGAGCAGCTCGACGACGGTCGGCGGTGGCAGGCGCGACAGGTCGATGACGTTGGAGGAGGCGGCTTCGGACATTCCCGCCATGTCGGCGGCGGTGGTGAGGCAGGGCTAGTGCGCCAACCGGTAGAGACGCACTCCAACGGATCAGGCTGCGGCGACTGCCTCGAGCACCATATCCAGCGCGCCCTCCAGTTCAGCATGGGTGAAGCCAAGCAATACGCGGCGAGCATAGCGGACCTTGCGCATGCCCGGTGCCGGCGCGTCGTCGAGTCCGAGCTGGTGGATCCGTGCGACGCGCGACGCCTTACCGGTAAAGCCGATCGTCGCCTCGTCAGCGTTCGCCTGGGCGAGCAGGTGCTTCGCGAGCCGGATCTTCGAGAACATGCGGCGCTGGCGCAGCTTGCCCTTCTTCTTCGGCTTCGGCCTGCGCGGCGCGAAGGCGCTGCCATCCGGTTGCTTCTGGGCGGCGATACGGTCGGACTGGCTGCGGCGAATGTCACGCGCGATCGCCGTCAGGATCTTGCGGCGAGCGGGCGGCGCGA
The DNA here is from genome assembly GCA_913775795.1 of uncultured Sphingomonas sp. GTDB lineage: Bacteria > Pseudomonadota > Alphaproteobacteria > Sphingomonadales > Sphingomonadaceae > Sphingomonas. The sequence continues at coordinate 42,980 of CAJYLT010000050.1, forward strand.
CCGAGCGCAGGAGCGCGCTCGCCAGCTGCTCGACCGCCGCGAGGTCGGTCACGCGGTCACCGTACCGGCCGGGCCGGTGGCGAGATCGTCGAGCAAGCCCTGCCAGAGCGGCGTGGACGGTGGAACGCCCGCGAACTGGTCGCGGGCAATCGGCTCGTCAACATGCTCGACTTTGAGCCCGCCCGCGACGCGGGAGACGCGGACCAGCTCGGTCAGCTCGACCGAGATCAGGAGGTCGATGGTGTCGGCGTCGAGGATTTCGGACTCGAAGGTGAAGGGCCGGCTTTCGCCCTTCTCGAAGAGGTCGGGCTGGTTGTCGCCGATCCACCCCAGCAGCGGTACGTGAATGTCGGTCGGGTTGCCGGCGAAATCGCGGACGAAGATCGAGGCGGTGTAGGCATACTCGAACGAAAGCGAGCCAGGCCGCGCGCGCACATCGCCGCGTTCGACATAGACCTCGAGCAGCGACGGGTCCGCGGCGATCACCGGGACGGACGCGATCAGCGCGGCGCGCAGCGAGCCGAGCTTCTTCACCGCGCCTTCTCTGGACAGGCACCGGGCGTCGACCAGTTGACGAGTCGATCGTGGCGATCGGCGTTGGCACCGAAGGCGCGCGCGAGCCGGATGATGCCGGCGCGGATCGCGGTCGGGATCTGGGCGATCAGCGCCGGATCCTCCGGCAGGCCGGCGGGGCGATCGGCGCAGGCGAGCAGCTCGGCGGGCGGCAGCTGCGGCTTTACCTCGACGGCGATCGGCAGCGGCGCGGGCGGCGGCAGATCAGCGGCTCGGCGGGCGCAGCCCGGCAACGCCGTTGACAGCAGCAAACCACTCACGATCGACGAGATTACGACGTTCGGCTTCCGCATCGGCGGCCTCCATTCGGGTTGCGGCGGCGCGCGCGGCCTCGGCGGCGGCGCGGGCGGCCTGATTGTCCTTCAGCGTGCGGTCCTGCGCAGCGGCCATCGCCGCGGCCATGGCGCGGGCGCTTTCGTCGGCGGCGGCGGTGCGGAAGTCGGCGAGGTCGCGCACCTTGGCGAGGCACAGCGCCCCGCGGGTCGCCTTCTCGGTTGCGCTCCAGTCCGAACCCGCCCGCGCGCAGATCTTCTCGGCGCGGGCAACGGCGTCGGCCGCGTCCGCACGGGCGCGCTGCCCGTCGACGTAGAGCCAAGCGCCGACGCCGGCGACGGCGAGCAGCACGAGGAAGCCCAGCTCGGCCTTGAGCCAGGAGAACAGCTTCGTCATTTCGGCAGCTCCTTCAGGCAAAGGCGGCGCTCGGCCTCGCGGCGATTGGTGAGACCGCGCACGATGCGCCCGCCAGCCTTGTTCCACATCAGGAAGGCATCGCAGGCGCCGCGCCAGTCGGCCTCGTTGAAGCGTCGGGCGACGGTCGAGCCGCAATAGGCGCCGGTGCCGATATTGTAGGCGAGGCTGATCCCGGCCGCGAGCTGGTTGGGGCGTCCGCGCAGGCCCGGCGTGCAGGCGAGGACCGGGCCGGCGTGGCGCAGGAGCGCTTCGTAGCGGCGCGCCTCGCACCCCTCGACGGTCTCGGTCATGCCGGGCTTCACGCCCAGCGTTTCACCGTCGCAGATCGTCCAGACGCCGACGATGTCGCGATACGCCTCAAGCCGCGGCTCGCCGCCCGACTCCCATCCGGCAACGAACGGCGAGACGATCGCGAGCGCGCCGGCGCCGATCAGCGCGACGAGCTTGTTCCGGCTGTTCACTTCGGATCCTTTCGGCGGGGGAGCATCGCGAAGAGGCGATCGCGCAGCTGGGCGGGCAGCTCGGCGAGGACGGCGGCGGTGCCGGCGATGAAGCCGGGCGCGGCGCGATAGGCGACCATGCCGGTCACGAAGCCGAGCGCCTGCGTCACGTACGGATGCACCGGATAGATCGCGCCGACCGCGCGGGTGACGAAATAGGAGACGGTGATGCCGACGAGCAGCTGCGTCACCCGCTGCGCCCAGGTGAGGCCGGGTTCGTAAATCAGGCTGACGCTGGCGCCGAGCGCGGGCGGCAGGAGGCCGGCGAGGAAGGCGGCAATGGCCTCGAACAGATCGTGCAGCAGCTTGTCCATGTCAGCTCCAGAGCTGCACCAGCTCGCGCACGCTGGACGCGGGGGCGGCGATGTCGGGGAGGATGACGGGCGTGCCCGTCGGGAGGATCGCGCCGAGCGCGGCGATGCCGGGATTGGCGGCGAGGATGGCGGGCAGATCGGCGGGGCCGAGGCCGCGCTCGCGCCACGCCAGCGCGTCGAGCGTGTCGCCGGCGATCGAGCGGACCGTGTCCATCAGATTAGCTCGACCGCGGTGCGGCCGACGCCGAGCATGTCGCGGATCGCATGGATCGCGTCGCGGCGTAGCTCGCCCGGCGTCTCGTCCAGATCCTCGGCCCGGCGCTGCCCGGCCTGCGTCGTGTCGACGTCGCGGTATCGCTCGACCAGATCTGCCTTGGCGTAGCAGAAGATCGCCCGGCGGTAGGCGTGGATCAGGATGCTCTCCCCGTCGATCGTCGGGGCCTCGACATCGGCGAGCGTCGCGGCACCCTCGGCACGGCGCGCGGCGACCCATGGCTTCAGATCGCGGGCGGCCGAAATCATCGCGCCGATCAGCGCCTCGCGCGCACGCGGCGCGGTCACGGCGTCCCGGATGCGGGCGACCTCGCGGAAGCTGGCGACGTCGATGTCGGGGAGGAAGCCGTCGTTGACGATCGGCGCGCTGGCGGGCGCGGGCGTCTCGGCGACGAGGCGATAATCGCTCATGCGGGCATCGCCGCGGCGGCGAAGACATTGGCCCCCGCAATGAACAGGAAGAGGCCGACCGCCGCGATCAGGGCGAGCAGGATCGGTGGCAGCTCGGGCACCGGCAGGTCGAGCGGCAGCGCGAACCGCGGCGCGATCGCGGCGACGATCGCCGCCAGTATCAGCCATGCGCCGGCGCCGATGGCGATCAGGGCGAACAGCGTGAGGGCGATGATGGCGGCGATCGTCATGGCGGTTCCTTGCGTGATTACGGGGGTGGGGATCGGGCGGTTGGCGGCCCGCAGCCCGAAGGCCCTCCCGCCATGCGCGATCCGCCCCCGAGCGCCGGGGGGCGAGCTAGTCAGTCGGCAGCGCCGGCCTTGTCCTTGGCGAGCGCCTTCTCGACGCCCTTGATGATTGTCTTGGCGCCGACCCGCGGATGCAGATCGTTCGCGCGCTGGAGCGCCGGGAGGGCGCGGCAGAGCAGTTCGATCGCGGTGGCATCGTCGCCGCCATCGGCCGCGGCGCGGGCGGCGGCGTCCAGCTCGACGCCGATCGCCTTCATGAGCTTGGCCCGGATCTCGTCGTGCATGTCGACGCCGGCGGTCAGCGCCTCGACCGACTCGAGCACGGCGAGCGGAAAGCGCTCGCCCTTGCCCTGTAGCTTGCTCGCCGCCTCGGCGATCTCCTCGACGACGAGCGAGGCGGCGTCGCGCTTGTAGCGGCTCGGCAGCACCACATCGAAGCGCAGCACATGCTCGGCCAGCTCGAGTGCGCGCGGCCAGTCGGCGACGTCGATCGACCAGATCATGATGGTCGGCAGCACGTCGGGCGCGGCGCCGGGCTCGATCCGGTTGCCGTTGGTCATCCGCCCGGCCTCGAGTTCGCCGTCGCACCATGCGCGGTACTCGGGCAGCATTTCGCGCTTCGCGGCGATCTTCGCCTCGACCGACTTGATCTCGTGCAGGCGGCGCAGGTCGTGCGTGAGGCGTAACTTGATCTGGGCGGCGGCGGTGGCCGCGGCGCGCGAGATCGGCGAATTGGTCGCCGCCGCCGGCAAGGGCATACCGGCGGCGGCGTGGCCACCACGCGAGGGAAGGGTCGCGGACTGTGCGGCCAGGATGCGTGCCTGGTGGCGTCGAGCGAGGCTCATTGCGACTTCCGATCGGTGGCGGTTAAGCGGAGGCGAGCGCCGGCGATCAGGCCGGCTTCTTGCCCATGACGATGTTCTCGACGAGCGCGGTCTGGCCATAGTCCTCGACCACGTAGCTCTCGTTCACCGACTGATAGTCGGCGATCTGCTCGTAATCGGGTTCGTCGCGCAGTTGCCGGCGGCGCGAGCCCTCCTGCCAGTAGATCGACAGGTTATCGAGCCGAGTGATGAGCAGCGCATCGGCAGGGAAGAACGGCACCATCACCGCGGTCTTGCCGCCGATTTGCTTGGGCAGCGTCAGGATCCGGTTGCGCGCTTCGACCTCGGTCGGCGTGTTACCTGCGGTGTTGATGAAGTTTGCGAAGTGGGCCTGCACGAGATCGCGGCCGACGATGACGACGAGGTCGGTGTCATCGCGGTGCCATTCGTCGAGCAGCTCGGTCGCGTCATAGACGAGCGCGTCGAGGTTCACGTAGTCGACGTCCTCGCCGATCGTGCCATCGCCGACGTAGATCTTGCCCTCGACGGTGACGGCGCCGTTGACGCGGGTGGCCGGCTTCACGTCGCCCTCGGCCATCACGCGCTCGGGCGCGAACGTGCGAATCTTGTAAAGCCAGCCATAGTTGACGTCCTGCAGGAGCGGGAACGCCTCGACGTCGGTATCGTCGGCGCAGTCGACGCCGTTGAAGCCGATCATGATGCGGTCGCGACCCTGTTGCTTGACGATAACCTCGCTGACGAGCTTCTGGAACTCGGGGCGGTGGCGCCACTGGTCGAGCTTAGCGTAGCGGATCGCGACATCGCTGTGCGTGATCTCGCAGCGATACTTCCCGCGATCCCCCGTGTCGGTCGGATCGGTCGCGACGCGACGCTTGCCGGTGCGCGGGTCGGTCTTGGTGCGGCTCGAGATCGGGCGCGTCACGCCGACGCCGACCTTGTCGCCCTCCTGGGCGAGAACCGGCACGATGTTGATCTTGCCGAGGAACTCGGACGAAAGCTGAATGACCTCCTCGAGCTTCTGCTCGACGACGGGGGCGACGCTGAACTGCACCTTCACGTCGTCGACGTTGTTAAGCTTGGCGACCTGGGCGGCGAGGCCGTTGAAAAGGAGGCGGGTTTCGTTGCGCATGGAGGACTCCGGGGCGTGAGGCGTTCAGGGGGCGGTGGCGGGGCGGCCGATCAGAACTCGGTCAGGACGGCGCTGCCGGCGCCGCCGGTCGAGAGCTGGCGGCTGAAGCTGCCGCCCTGCGGCTCGACCTCCAGCTTCGCCTTCAGCTCGGCGAAGTCCGCGGCGGTCTTCGCCTGCGCGTCGGCGATGGGCTTGATGGCGGCGGCAAAGGTTTCGCCCATGGCAGCGGCGATCGCGGCGAAGTCGTTGTCGTTCGCGGCCGGCGGTGCCGGGGGCGGCGGCGGCGCGGCGGGCTCGTTCTTAGCGCCGAACAGCTTGGAGAAGGCCGCGACGATGCCGTCGCCGATCGCCTTGCCCATACCGGCCGCGTCCTGCGGCTCGGCCTCGAACTCAATCGAGGGCGCTTCCTCGCTGACGGCGAAGAAGGTGCCCGGCGCCGAGCGCGAGAACTTGGCGCGCTCGGTTCCGATCGAGGCCGGCTTGTCGGTGAAGGCGAGGCCGACGAGCCCGATCTTCTCGACGCCGGCATAGGCGGGCGTCAGCTCGACCGAGGGGAACGGCTTCTGATCGCGGGCGAACAGCTTCACCAGCTGGTCGTTCGCCTCGATCTGGGCATAGAGCGCGCGGCGCGTCTCGGCCTTGCCGGCGATCGACAGCTCGACGTCGCGCGCCTCGACCGCGATGACATCGCCATAGCCGTTGAACGGCGGCTCGGGGCTGAAACCCGATAGGTGCTCGATGTTGATGCGCGGGGTGTAGGTCTCGGCGTTGAAGGTATCGACGATCTCGCCGATCATTTCCGGCGTGATCGTGCGGCCGTCGCTGATCGTGTTGCCGGCGACGAATACCCGGAAAAGCTTGCTCTTCTTGCCCATGGCGCTGCGGTCCTCGGTTGCGTTCGGTCGGGGCGGCCGGGGCCGCGCATCTGAAGGCCGAACAGGGACCGAAGGCCCGGCGCTTCTCAAGCGCGCCAACCGGTAGAGACGCACTCCAACGGATCGCGGCGGCGAAGCATGGGCGGGCGCGTGGCTAGGTTCCGCGCCGATGAGCATCTTCGCCGATCCCCTGACCCTGCCGATCGAGGACCGCCGCCGCGCGGCGCGCTCGCTCTATTGGCGCGGGTGGGAGGCGTCGCAGATCGCCGGCGAGCTACAGGTGCCGCGCACGACGGTCAGCTCGTGGATCTCGCGGGGCAAGTGGGACGATGCGCCGAGCATCCGCCGCATGGAGGACTGCCTCGAGGCCCGCTGGCAGACGCTGATCGCCAAGACCGCGAAGACCGGGGCCGACTTCAAGGAGATCGACCTGCTCGGCCGCCAGATCGCCGCGCTGGCGAAGGTTCGCCGCTACGAGCAGCCCGGCGGGCACGAGGGCGACCTCAACGAGAATATCGCCAAGCGCAACGCGGGCGAGCGCAAGGCGAAGAAGAAGGCGAACCACTTCACCGCCGAGCAGGCCGAGCAGCTTAAGACGATCTTCCTCGAGCAGCTCTACGGCTACCAGGAGACGTGGTGGGCGAACCTGAACCGCCGCACCCGCATGATCCTCAAGTCGCGGCAGATCGGCGCGACCTACTATTTCGCATTCGAGGCGCTGATCGACGCGATCGAGAGCGGTCGAAACCAGATCTTCCTGTCGGCGTCGAAGGCGCAGGCGCACCAGTTCCGCAATTACATCGTCGGGTTCGCCAAGCTGGTCGGTGTCGACCTGAAGGGCGACCCGATGCTCATCACGAGCGACCTGCGCCCCGAGGGCGAGGCCGCCGCCGAGCTGCATTTCCTCGGCACGAACTTCCGCACCGCGCAGGGGCGGTCGGGCAATTTCTATTTCGACGAGTTCTTCTGGGTCCACGGGTTCGAGGAGCTGAACAAGGTCGCCTCGGGCATGGCGACGCACAAAAGGTGGCGGAAGACCTACTTCTCGACGCCGTCGACCGTCGCGCATCTCGCCTATCCCTATTGGACTGGCGAGCGCCGCAACCGCCGGCGCAAGAAGGAAGACCGGGTCGAGATCGACGTCACGCACAAGGCGCTGAAGGACGGGATGCTGTGCGCGGACTCGGTCTGGCGCCAGATCGTCACGGTCGAGGATGCGATCGCCAGCGGGTTCGACCTCGTCGATCTCGACGAGCTGCGCGACGAATATGCCGAGGACGAGTTCGCCAACCTGTTCGGCTGCACCTTCGTCGACGACAGCCTCTCGGCCTTCAAGTTCAACGAGCTGGTCAAGCTCGGCTGCGACAGCCTGATCGAATGGACCGACTTCGATCCCGACGCGGCGCGCCCCTATGGCGAGCGCGCCGTCTGGGCGGGCTATGATCCGCAGAACAGCGAGACCGGCGACAATGCCGCGCTGGTTATCGCCGCGCCGCCGCTTGAGCAGGGCGGCAGCTTCCGCATCCTCGAGAAGCATCAGCTGCGCGGCCTCGACTTCGAACAGCAGGCCGAGTTCATCAAGGCGGTGCTGAGCCGGTACAACGTCAGCTATCTCGGCATCGACGCGACGGGCGTCGGCGCCGGCGTCTATCAGCTGCTCGCCAAGCCCGAGGCCGGGATCCGCGGCGTCACCAAGATCGAATATTCGCTCGAGGTGAAGGCCGCGATGGTGATGAAGGCGCAGAACGTCGTGCGCCGCGGGCGACTGGCGTTCGACAACGTCATGCTCGACCTCGTCTCGTCGTTCATCTCGATCAAGAAGACCATCACCGACAGCGGCCGGAACATGACGTTCAAGTCGGGTCGAGGCGGCGGTGACGGGCACGGCGACCTCGCCTGGGCGACGATGCACATCCTCATGAACGAACCGCTGGACGGCAAGGAAAAGCCGACCGCCACGATGGAGCTGATCTGATGGCACGCAAGGGAAGTCCGCGCCGCATGGCGCGCGAGGAAGCGCGGGCGGCGCGGTTCGGCGCGATCGAGGCCGCGAACGACCGCGGGCCGGGCAAGGCGATGATCGCCGCCGCCCCCCGCGAGGTCGAGGCATTCAGCTTCGGCGATCCCGAGCCGGTGCTCGAGCGACGCGAGCTGCTCGACCTCATCGAATGCTGGGCGAATGATCGCTGGTACGAGCCGCCGGTGTCGCGCGTGGGCCTCGCCCGCGCGTTTCGCGCGTCAGCGCACCATAGCTCGGCGATTCTGTTCAAGCGCAACCTCGTCGCCGCATCGGCCGAGCTGGCGTCGATCCTGCCGCGCGCGACGTTCGCCAAGGCGGTGCAGGATTGGCTCGTCTTCGGCGACTGCTATTTCCAGATCGTCCGCAACCGCCTGGGCGGGGTGTTGCGCCTCGACTATGCGCCGGCGAAGTATGTGCGTCGGGGTGTCGAACCGGGCCGCTTCTGGTACGTGCCCGGCGGCGCGCCCGAAACCGAGTTCGAGCCGGGAAGCGTGATCCAGATCATGCAGCCCGACGTTAATCAGGAGATCTACGGGATCCCCGAATATCTGAGCGCGCTGCAGTCGGCGCTGCTCAACGAGGCGGCGACGCTGTTCCGGCGCCGCTATTACCTCAACGGCTCGCACGCCGGATACATCCTCTATGCGACCGGCGAGTTCGCGAACGGCGATACCGACGCGATGCGCGAGGCGCTAAAGAAGTCAAAGGGGCCGGGCAATTTCCGCAACCTGTTCGTCCATGCGCCCAGCGGCAAGGATGGTGGCATCAAGATCATCCCGATCGCCGAGGCCGGCGCGAAAGACGAGTTTATTGGCATCAAGTCGGCGACGATGCAGGACGTGCTCGCTGCGCACCGCGTGCCGCCGCAGCTGCTCGGCATCGTACCGGCGCAGGGCTCGGCCTTCAGTGATCCCGAGAAGGCGAAGGCCGTCTTCGTCGATCTGGAGATCCGGCCGATCCTGATGGCGTTCCTCGAGCTGAATGAACGCCTCGGCATCGACGTCATCCGCCTGCCCGAAGCGGCGGCGGCAACCTGATCCACCGCGGCCTCGGCCGCGCGGGGGCGCCGGGGGTCCAGCCCTGCAAACCGACGAGGAATGATCTCGCCACGACTGACCGGCCGATCGGCCGTCCCGCACCCGGCGCGCGCGCCGGGCGGGCAACCTAGAAGGCGAGATTTTCCAACATGACCAGTACCAAAATCCGTCCCGTCGCACCCGCGGCCGGATATATTGGCGGCAAGCGCAACCTTGCCGGCCGCGTGACGCGCATGATCGAGGCGATCGAGCATGACGGCTACGCCGAGCCGTTCGTCGGCATGGGCGGCATCTTCCTTCGCCGGCGCGAAGCCAAGCGGGTCGAGGTCATCAACGACGTGTCGGGCGACGTCGCGACCTTCTTTCGCGTGCTCCAGGAGCACTATGCCTATTTCGTCGACATGCTGCGCTTCCGCATCGCGAGCCGGGCCGAGTTCGAGCGGCTGCTCGCGCTGCCGCCCGAGCGGCTGACCGACCTTCAGCGGGCGGCGCGGTTCCTCTACCTCCAGCGCCTCGCGTTCGGGGGCAAGGTGGCTGGGCGCGGCTTCGGCGTCGACAAGACGCAGGGTGCCCGATTCAACGTCACCAAGCTCGAGCCGCTGCTCGCCGAGATCCACGAGCGCCTGGCCGGCGTCGTGATCGAACATCTCGACTTCGGCGCGTTCCTCCAGCGCTACGACCGGCCCGGGATGCTGTTCTATCTCGATCCGCCCTATTGGGGTTGCGAGCGCGACTATGGGCAGGACGTCTTTGGCCGCGCCGACTTCGACCGCCTCGCCGAGATCCTCGCCGGGCTAAAAGGGCGGTTCCTGATGTCGATCAACGACACGCCGGGCGTGCGTGAGTGCTTCCGGGCGTTTGAGCTGGTCGAGGTCGAGACGACGTACACGGTTGCGGCCGGCGCGGCGCGGAAGGTGGGGGAGCTGATCGTTCGAAACTGAACAGGCGGGGGCGTGAGCCCCCGTCGAATAACAGCCATAGGCACGAAGGCCCCCACTCCGCTCTTGGGCTTAAACGTGCCAAAGGCTGCCCTCTGTCCGCGCTGAGCTATAGTCGCGACAGACTGTGTGCAACTGCAACCTAACCGAGCCTCTTCTCTAGCTGATCCACGATCTCCATCACCTCTCGATCTCGCGCGAATAATCGTTTGGCATCGTTGATGTGACCGCGAACGTGGGCAACTTCAATGCTTGGCGCACTTACCGAGCCAGGTAGATTCACGAATCCCCTAAACATTACGACGTAAGGCTGAACACTAATCCTACTACGGCCTCTCTCAATTGAAATCGCATCGCGGAGGTTGCTCATAGCCTCAGTGAAGAGGCGCTCCTGATAAAGGGACGCAATGCTGATAGAGGCCAGAATCACCTTCGCAAGCGTAGTAAGTGTTAATGGATGGCGTTCGATTGCCGTTGCGTGGCGTCCATGCTGCACAGCTAGTTCAAGCAAATCTCTGGCTTCAAAGGACTCAAGACCAAGGGATTGGGCTTCCGAAAGTCTCAAAAGTGCCATCTGCTCCCAATAGCGGGAGTTCCACTGCCACTCGTCATGCACTTCGTCAAAAAATTCCCGCGATCTTTCTCCGAGAAATTTGTTAACGACCTGATCAATGTCAAAAAGCCTTCCAGATACCTTTGCCTCGGAGGTTCGCTGGCGGATCGTCTTTCTGGAAACCCATGGAGCAAGCCCTCGTGCGAGGGACACATAAGCATCAAACACTTCGTTCGGATGGCGCTCGCTACAAATCTCGAGCACGCGCTGTCCCAACGTTCCGTTCAGCGGGACCACGTATGTTCGTGCCCGTTCTTCTGAGAATCCGAGGGGCAGTGGGTGGTTAGCGTTAAACTGACCGTTTGCCCCAGCGCCGCCGCCGACCTGAACGATGATCGAGAAACGCACGCCACCAGGCGAGCAGAACTGAGCGATCGCAGCGCATAAATATCGCTTACGGTCGAAGGCCGTTGCCTCCTTCAAAATTGAATCGACAATTCGGTCGAGTGGATGAAAGTTGTTCATCAACCGACAACATGCAACAGCAATTGGGTCTGCTTGAAGCGATCTAACTGCCTTTTCTTGACCACTTAGAAGTGCATCGTTTCCAGCAAGACCGACTGCCTGATAGGTGCTGATTAGTTGAGTAACCTCATTGCGACTAAGCCTCGTTAAATTCGCAATCTTAATCTTGAAGCCAGATAAGGCTTCCATGACAAAACGCCGTCTGTAAGCCCTTTCACCTACAAGGAATACAACGTCATTTTTAGTAAGGTCCTTAAGGATCCCTTCGAGGGCGTATACCTGGTCCGCTAAATTATCAACAACAACAAGGCAACGGCCTGCAATACTGTTGATTAGTTTCGCGGAGGGTCCTGGATCAAGTCGGCTGTTCGGGAGGGCTGAGATTACGGTCACACCTTGCCGCGCAAAATCAAAGGCTACGCGGCGCATAATGGTCGTTTTGCCAGACCCTGTAACTTCGGAAAGAAATACAACCTTCTTGTCAGAATCGCCATCTAGCCCCTTTTGAACTTCCGTGAAGATCGCGTTCGCCGAAGAGCGCGAGACATCGTATTGGAGCGTCATATCGCTCCATGTGGGAGGATGTCCGAAAAAGAAGCGGGCGTCGTGCGTGTCAACCGCTGCCGCAGCTGGCACTCGCTCGAAGTCTGAAAAAAACGCGCTGACCTCAACAGTTGTGAAATCATCATTAAAAAGCTCACGATCGTTCGCGGGTACAAGCTCGTAAGGTCTCGGGCGGTTGACCACGCGTTCTGCCAAGAACGAAATAAACTCCTCGGCCGTACCCGGGAACAGGACCAGACCTCTCTTCTCACACTCATGTTGAGTTACCACGTCGCCGAAAGGCTCAACAAGTATCGACGGGCCTCTATCCGCTCTAGCACTCGACTGTGAGCGCATGGAAAGAAAATAATCCAAATCTACTTCATCAAGTGACGATCCCATAATTATGAAGGGGTCTACCGCTAGGGACTGTGCTAGAATGTTGCTCCAAGGATTAGCGGATTTGATAATTCCAATATATTCTTCTCTGGAAAATACATAGCCCTCAGCTGGTTGCCGAGCGTATCCATGCAGATGGATGATCGGAACCTCGGCGTTGCTTCTCACCTCCTCGTATAGGTCGCGGAAATTCCGAACGAGGGGAGTCTGGTAAGACTCAGCCTGCCCGTACGCTGCCTCAAGAGCGTCATCGATGTTGAGGGTGAAAATCCGCCGCCAAATGAAGGATGGTAAGGCTTGAAGCGCAGGCCCCGGAACGCAACCTACAAATCTCTCTGTAATATGAGTGGCAATCTCAGACTCGTCCAGTAGTCCATATACACGTTGCAACGAGTTGCTCTTTCTCGCCCCTTTAAGGTCGCAAAGCTCGTCTCGCAATTCTCCGCCCAATGGTAAATCAATACCATTCGCGTTCTTAGACCCGAGGCTTACGGCAGCTCCGAGTAGTAGATTATAATCTCCCGCTCGCAAGCTGATGGCCAGGCGGTCTAGTTCCTCAGGGGTCATTAGGGTCATCCGGTCCTTGGGCGTAGAGCCTGCATTGTGGTGGTCAGTGTACCAAGCAGCTGGGCAATTTCTACATGAAGAGTGCAGCGTGGGCTCGGCAAGCGGCCCCGCCCATGTCAGCGCCCCTGCAAGAGCGTTAATGTCCGATCCCGCACAGTCAGGGCCATCGCGCAACAGCTGAAAATTGCGGTTTCGATCGCGGCCGGGTGTCGTGACCCAATGAGGCGCAGCACTCAGGCAAAACGTTATCCTCTAAGAGGCCGACTAGGGAGCTGTAAGCGTCCCCATTTGCGCAAGATAGCTTAGCGCCTCCGAATCCGCACATGGGTGATCGCGGAATCGCCGTTCGGCAGCCCAGTCGGTCAAGCGCCCCATTCAGGCCCATCAGGATCCACCGCCTCGGGCCATTCCGCGGCCGGCCGCTGCGCCGCCGGCGCCTCGGTCTGCGGCGGCATCGTCATCTTCCCGCCGCCGAAGCGGATGCGGATATAGGCCACAGGGCCATGCCAATCCTGAAAGGCGACCTCGTACACCTCGCGCTGGATCCGCGCGCTGATATAGCCGCAGCGTTCGGCTGTCAGATAGCCGAGCTGCATCCCCAGCCCGGTCATCACTGCAACGGCGTTTCGATCCTTCTTATTTTTCGGCTCGGGGACGAGGTGAACCGGGTCACCCTGCCGCAAGGTCGCGGCGGCGAAAATTCGGCTCGAGCCGTCAGCGTTCGGATGCTGGAGCCCGACGACGGCTAGGGTCATCTCGTACATGGCGCGGCTTGCTCAGATCGCGGCCGACAGCAGCGCGAGCAACATGGCCGCGCCGAGGATCGCTGCTTCGACTTCAAGAAGCGTCGGTCGTCGCATCATGCCGCTCTAGCCCAGCGAGCGCGTCCTCTGCCAGCGTCAGGAAGGTCTTCTCCCAATATTCGCCGACCTCGCTGAAGGGCTCATCGTGCCGCGGTGCCCACAGTCGCGCCGCGAGCGCGCGCACGAGTTCGGTGCGCTTGGGCGTGCCCGCCGGCGGGATTTCGATCAACATGCCGGCATTGGCTTTCGCCACCAAGGCCGCGTGTCGGGCCGCTTCGCCGGGGGGAGAATGACGCCCAGGCGACGTGCGTCGGCGCCGAGGAAGTCAGCGACGAGCTTTGCGTCGCGATCGGCCAGAAGCGCGGGAACGCCGTCGCGGATGTGACGCCCGATATAGCTGGGCGCGCGGTTAAGCAGCCGCGAAACGCCGGCGTGGGTGACGCCCATCCGCGCGATCGCCGCGTTGAGGTTCTCGCGGGCCTCCTGCGATGTCACGATCCTCACAGCGACAGCCAGTCCAGTTCGGCATCGTCGAGCGCCTCGAACGTGTCGGGATCGGCGCCCAGCTCGCCCATCCGGCGGCGGACCGCGTCGGGATCGCCGTCCTTGGGGAAGCCGCGATCGGCGCGGGCCATGTCCGCGAGCTGGTCGATCCAGTCACCGCGGCTGCGCTGGACGAGGAGCCATCGGCCGAAGGGCTCTCGCTTCGTTTCATAGCGCGATTGCGGGGCGAGCATCGAAATCTCCTGTGGGCGACTCGTCATGCCGTCCACATAGCATGTTCCCTATCCGTTCTAAAGTTGGCACCCCGGCGGGATGAGCGCGAACACGCGATTCGAGACGTTGGGCGACATCACCCGAAAGCGCGGCAACATCGCCGTCGGGTGCTCGGGGTGCCAGCGCCGGGCGGTGATCTCGGGCGAATGGCTCGAGCGCGTTTTCAACGTGCATCGGTGGGACAAGCGCGTGCATCTGATCCGGCAGCGGATCCGCTGCGCCCGGTGCGGGGCGCGGCCTGACATCCTGCGCGTGACGCACCAGCGCCCGACCCTCGACCGTCCGCCGCGCACCGAGGCGGAGTGGCGACGCCTAGCCGCCCGCCTGCGCGGCTAGGCTTGCCGCGGCAGCATTGCCGGGCGCATGCTCGCCCGATGTGCAATCGCTATCGCATGACCGCCAACCAGGCCGAACTCGCGGCTCGCTATGGGATCGTCGGCTTCCCGCCGGACCTTCAGCTCCCGCCGCCGGAGCTGTTCCCCAAGCGAACCGCCTGGACGATCCGCGATGAGGGCGGGGCACGGATCGCCGAGCCGATGGCGTGGGGCTTTCCGATGACGATCAAGGGCAAGAGCGGCAAGCCGATCGAGAAGGCCGTGACCAACGTCCGAAACTACGCCTCGCCCTTCTGGCGTAGCGCCCTGAAGGTGCCGGCACGGCGTTGCCTCGTGCCGTTCACGATGTTCTGCGAGTGGGAGGGTGAAGCCGGCGCCAAGGTGGAGCGATGGTTCGATGTTCCGTCGCAGCCGATAACCAGCTTCGCCGGAGTCTGGCGGCCGAGCG
>CAJYLT010000051.1 GCA_913775795.1 uncultured Sphingomonas sp.
GCGGGGGCGTCGGGCTTGGCGAACAGCCGCGTCTCGAAATCAAGGCCCGGCGACAGGTCGTGATACGCATGGCTCGGCCGCGCGAAGCAGTAGATGCAGCCATGCTCGCAACCGCGATACGGATTGATCGAGCGGTCGAAGAGCACGTCGGGCGACTGGTTGCGCGCGATGATCGTGCGCGGGTGCTCGACGGTGACGGTAGTGCGCACGGGCGCGGCTTCGCCGTCGATTGCGGTGCGCTCGTCCAGCCAGTCGCCGTCTTCCTGGCGCTCGGCAAGGTTGAAGCGCGTACTTTCACGGTTGAGTGTCGCGCCGCGCGCGGGGCGAGTTGAGGGCATAGCCTCTGATAGTATTTCGCCAAGAACATATCAAGAACATGATCGAACGCGGTATCGGAGCGGTATCGTGCCGGACTGCATCGGCTTGATCCGAGTATTTGACGAAAGCGTGCCCCCCGCATATGCGCAGTCATATTCTGCATACGTATGCGGCGGCGCAGCATCCGCCCACAGGAGAGACTGACGTGACCGATCGCACCCCCCGCCACGGCCTCGACGCGCAGGGCATCTCGACGCGCGCCACGCTCCACTGGAACCTCGGCACCGCGCCGTTGGTCGAGCAGGCGGTCGCGCGCGGTGAGGGGCGGCTGGCCAAGGACGGGCCGCTGGTGGTCGAGACGGGCCGCCACACCGGCCGCTCGGCGCAAGACAAGTTCATGGTCCGCGATGCCGAAACCGAGGACAGCGTCTGGTGGGGCAAGTCGAACAAGCCGATGACTCCCGAGGCGTTCGCGGCGCTCAAGGCCGATTTTCTTGCCGAGGTCGCCAAGGCCGACGAGCTGTTCGTCCAGGACCTCTACGGCGGGTCGCAGGCGGAGCACCGCGTCAACGTGCGCGTCATCAACACGCTGGCGTGGCACAACCTGTTCATCCGCACGATGCTGGTGCGGCCCGAGGCGGCCGAACTCGCGAACTTCGTCCCCGACTTCACGATCATCGACCTGCCCGATTTCCGCGCCGATCCCGTGCGCCACGGCTGCCGGACGGAGACGGTGATCGCGGTCAACATCAGCGAGAAGATGATCCTGATCGGCGGCACCAAATACGCCGGCGAGATGAAGAAGTCGGTGTTCGGCCTGCTCAACTACCTGCTCCCCGGAAAGGGCGTGATGCCGATGCACTGCTCGGCGAACATCGGTGCAGAGGGGGGCAGCGCGGTGTTCTTCGGCCTGTCGGGCACCGGCAAGACGACGCTGTCGGCCGATGCCAGCCGCACGTTGATCGGCGACGACGAGCATGGCTGGTCGGACACCAACGTCTTCAATTTCGAGGGCGGCTGCTATGCCAAGATGATCCGCCTGTCCGAAGAGGCCGAGCCGGAGATCTTCGCCACCACCAAGCGGTTCGGCACGGTTCTCGAGAATGTGGTGATGGACGCGGACACGCGCGAGCTCGACCTCGACGACGCGACGCTGGCCGAGAACAGCCGCGGCGCCTATCCGATCGACTTCATCCCCAATGCCAGCGCGGACAATCTGGGGCCGGTGCCGAAGAACATCGTGATGCTCACCGCCGACGCGTTCGGCGTGCTGCCCCCGATCGCCAAGCTGACGCCCGAGCAGGCGATGTACCATTTCCTCTCGGGCTACACGTCGAAGGTGGCGGGGACGGAGATCGGCGTGACCGAGCCCGAGCCCGTCTTCTCCACCTGTTTCGGCGCGCCGTTCATGCCGCGCCATCCCTCGGTCTACGGCAATCTGCTCAAGGAACGGATCGCGAAGGGCGGCGTGGATTGCTGGCTCGTCAACACCGGCTGGACCGGCGGCAAGTACGGCGTCGGCAAGCGGATGCCGATCAAGGCGACGCGCGCGCTCCTCAATGCCGCGCTCGACGGCAGCCTGAAGGATGCCGAGTTCCGCCGCGACCCGAACTTCGGCTTCATGGTGCCGGTCGAAGTGCCCGGCGTCGATGCGTCGATCCTCGACCCGCGTTCGACGTGGGCGAACCCCGCCGAATATGATGAGGCCGCGGCGCGGCTTGTCGATCTGTTCGTCGAGAACTTCGCGCCGTTCGAGAAGCATGTCGAGGACGGCGTGCGCCAGGCGGCCCCCGCGCGCTTCGCCGAGGCGGCCGAGTAACCGGGCACCTTCGACGCCGACTTCCGCAAATCGAATAGCCGGCGGCGGCTTTCGATTTGTGGGGCGGGGGCGGGGCCGGCAGGGTCCGCTCATGGTCGAGAGGATCGCCACGATCGGGTTCGGGGAAGCGGCGGGCGCCTTTGCCGGCGCCTGGTCGGTGCCGACCGTCGCCTATGATCTGAAGCTCGACAATCCGGCGGCGCACGAGACGATGTTCGCGCGGATGGCCGCGCACCGCGTCGTTGCCGCGTGGGACGTTGCGGCGGCGATCGAAAGCGCCGACCTCGTCCTCTCGCTCGTGACGGCGGGGAGTGCGCTGGACGTTGCGACCGTCGCCGCCGACGCGATCGCGCCCGGTCAGCTCTACTGCGATCTGAATAGCGTCGCGCCCGATACCAAGCGTGCCGGACAGGCCGCGATCGAGCGGGCAGGGGGCCGCTATGTCGATGTCGCCGTGCTCGCGCCGGTGTTTCCGAAGCAGCTTGCCGTGCCGCTGCTGGTGAGCGGCGAATACGCTGCCGACGCCGCCACGGCGCTGCGCAGTGCGGGTTTTACCAACGTTGCCGTACTCGACGGCCCGGTCGGTGCCGCATCCTCGGTCAAGATGATCCGCTCCGTGATGGTGAAGGGGATCGAAGCGCTGACTGCCGAATGCGTGCTCGCCGCCGAGACCGCAGGCGTGCTGGATGCGGTGATCGCCTCGCTCGACGCCAGCCCGCCGCCGCGCGGTTGGGCGGCGACCGCCGACTATAATCTCGACCGCATGATGCTCCACGGCCGCCGCCGGGCCGAGGAAATGCGCGAAGTGGTGAAGACGCTCGACGCGCTCGGCACCGGCAGCGCGATGACGCGCGCGACGGTCGAGCGGCAGGACGCGCTTGCGCGGCCCGGTGAGCCGGTGCCCGATGGCCTGACCGCCAAACTCGACACGCTGCTCGGCCGTACTCGCGCCGAAGCCGCGGAATAGCCAAGGAGAGGCAACGATGACCCAGCCGCGTGACATCCACGCCTATCTCGCCGAGTTCGAGGATATCCCCGGCACGCGCGTCTTCACCGCGGCGCGTGCGCGGCAGGGCTATCACATGAACCAGTTCGCGATGAGCCTGATGAAGGCCGAGAACCGCGAGCGGTTCAAGGCGGACGAGAAAGCATACATGGCCGAATGGTCGCTGACCGACGAGCAGCGTCAGGCGCTGCTCGATCGCGATTACAATCGCTGCCTCGACCTTGGCGGTAACGTCTATTTCCTTGCCAAGCTGTTTTCGACCGACGGGCTGCCCTTCGCAAAGGCGGTGGCGACGATGACCGACATGGATTTCGACCAGTATACGCAGATGATGATGGCGGGCGGCCGCTCGCCCGAGGGTCTTCGCAGCATCAAGGCCAACCGTGCCGCCGAAGGCGCCACGGACAACCAAGGAGCTCGCTGACATGGCGAAGATCACCGCGGGCGTCGCCTCCAGCCATGTGCCGCTGCTCGGCGTGGCATCCGACCAGAACAAGGACGCGGACAACTATTTCGGTCCGATCTTCGACGGGTACGAATGGACGCGCGAGTGGGAGAAGGCGGAGAAGCCCGACGTCGTCATCCTCGTCTACAACGACCATGCGTCGGCCTTCGACATGAAGATCATCCCGACCTTCGCGATCGGCTGCGGTGAGCGGTACAAGCCCGCCGACGAGGGGTGGGGACCGCGTCAGGTACCCGATGTCGAGGGGCATCCCGACCTCGCCTGGCACATCGCGCAGAGCCTGATCCTCGACGAGTTCGACATGACGATCATCAACGAGATGGACGTCGATCACGGCCTGACGGTGCCGCTGTCGATGATGTTCGGCAAGCCCGACGCGTGGCCGTGCAAGGTCATTCCGCTCGCCGTCAACGTCGTCACCTATCCGCCGCCCTCGGGCAATCGCTGCTGGGCACTGGGCGAGGCGATCCGCAGGGCCGTGGAGAGCTTCGAGGGCGATCTCAACGTCCAGATCTGGGGTACCGGCGGCATGAGCCACCAGCTTCAGGGACCGCGCGCGGGGCTCATCAACAGGGAGTGGGACAACCGCTTCCTCGACGGGCTTGTCGGCGACAGCGATCACCTGCGCCGGATTCCGCATATCGAATATCTGCGCGAGACAGGGTCCGAAGGGATCGAGATGGTCATGTGGCTGGTGATGCGGGGCGCGCTGGGAAAGAATACGCGGCTGCTTCACCGGCATTATCACGTGCCCTGCTCGAACACCGCGATCGGCCATGCGGTGCTTCGCCCCGACAATGGCGAGGGTTTCGACACGACCGGCAGCGACGCGATCCACGTGGTCGCGGCGGGGTGACCAAATGCCCTCTCCCCCTCGGGGAGAGGGTTGGGAGCGGGGCAGTCCTCGACAATCAAACCTTACGGGTCGGGGCGGGACTTCCCCTCTCCCCGACCCTCTCCCCGAGGGGGAGAGGGAGCAACAACTATGAAAATCGCGCTCGCCGGTGCCGGTGCCTTCGGCGAAAAACACCTCGATGCCTTGAAGCAAATCGCCGGTGTCGAGGTCATCTCGATTGTCGGCCGCAATCTTGAACCGACGCGAGGCGTGGCGGCCAAGTACGGCATCCCCCATGCCTGCGCCGACCTTGCCGAGGCGCTGGAGCAACCCGGGCTCGACGCGGTGATCCTCGCCACGCCGACGCAGATGCATGCCGCGCAGGCGATCCAGTGCATGGAGGCGGGTAAGCATGTCGAGGTCGAGATCCCGCTCGCCGACAGCTGGGCCGATGCGGAGGCGGTGATGGCCAAGCAGCGCGAGACGGGCCTCGTCTGCATGGTCGGGCATACGCGCCGCTTCAATCCGTCGCACCAGTACGTGCACGACCGGATTCAGGCGGGCGAGTTCAACGTCCAGCAGATGGACGTCCAGACCTATTTCTTCCGCCGGAAGAACATCAATGCCAAGGGCGAGCCGCGGTCGTGGACTGACCATCTCCTCTGGCACCACGCGGCGCACACCGTCGACCTGTTCGCCTATCAGGCGGGGCCGATCGTCGCCGCACATGCGATGCAGGGGCCGATCCATCCCGAGCTCGGCATCGCGATGGACATGTCGATTCAGCTAAAGGCGGAGAGCGGGGCGATCTGCACGCTGTCATTGAGTTTCAACAATGACGGGCCGCTCGGCACCTTCTTCCGCTATATCGGCGACAGCGCGACGTACATCGCGCGCTACGACGACCTGGTGACAGGCAAGGAGGAGCCGATCGATGTCAGCGGCGTCGCGGTGTCGACCAACGGCATCGAGCTGCAAGACCGCGAGTTCGTCGCCGCGATCCGCGAAGGCCGCGAGCCCAATTCGAGCGTCGCGCAGGTGCTGCCCTGCTACCGCGTGCTCGGCGAACTGGAGCGACAGCTCGCCGGCTGAAAGGCGAGGGGGGGCAGGCGCCCGTGCAGCGCCGCCCCCCCCGTTCGTCAGCGAACCCGCTTGGCCTTGACCGAGCGGTTGGAGCCCGCGACCTTCAGATTATAGCTGCCGAGGATGCCGACCTCGATCTTCACCGCCTCGTCGCGGCGCGGGACGAAGTTTGTCCGGCCCTCGGTCGTCTGCCAGGTCGATCCATCCGCGAGACCGAGGATGTAGGTGCCGCCGCCCGCGGCAACGACGCGGGTGATCGTCGAATCGATCTCCTTCACCTCGGGCTCACCCTTGCCCTCGTCGTCCCTGCCGTCGCCGAACAAGCCGAGGCGGGGGAGCTGGAAACCGAAGACGCGGCGCTTGGCACGGCGCATCCCCTCGCGGTCGAGGATCACGACCTGCCCGTCGTCCTTTGCAGACAGGAGCGCGGCGGCGGCCTTGTCGAAGCAGGCCAGCCGCTCGGCATTGCCGCCGATCGCGCGGCACGCGGCCAGTGCGCCCGCCAGCCCGTCCGCGCGCGCTTCGCCGCGCCCGTCCTGCGCCGCGGCGGGCACACCCGCCGCCGCCGCCAGGGTGATGCCCAGAATCAACGCTCCCCGCATATCGTCCTGCCCTTCGTCCGTGTCTTGGTCGCTGCTAGCTGATCGCGGGGCGTGACAGAACTGTGACTATAATGCCACCGTTTCGTTCGAAACCGCGCACGGCCATGGAATCTCGTTGCTCGCGGAACGATGCTGGCCTTAGATTTTGACTATGCCGGTTTCAGGGACCGGTGAATCGCGTCGTGCGGAAAACGGCGCGAGGTAAAAAGGGAAAGCGCAACCAATGAAGAAGCTGACTCGCCAGAGGCTGCTGGCCTCGACGCTGATTATCGGCTCGGCCTTCGCCGCCACGCCGGCCTTCGCACAGGCCGTGCCCGCGACGCCGGAGACGACCCCCACCGTCAACCAGGACACTGCGACGCCCAGCGAGCAGGCCGCTGAGGCGACCAACACCGGCGAGGACATCGTCGTCACCGGCTCGCTGATCCGCAACCCCAACCTCGTCTCGTCGAGCCCGGTGAACGCCGTCGGCGCCGACGAAATCGACCTTCGCCAGACCAACACGGCCGAGCAGCTGCTGCGCGAACTGCCGGGTGCGGTTCCGTCGATCGGTTCGGCGGTCAACAACGGCAACGGCGGTGCGTCGTACGTCGACCTTCGCGGCCTCGGCTCGAACCGCAACGTCGTCCTCCTCGACGGCGTGCGTCTGGCCCCGTCGGAGCTGGTCGGCCGCGTCGACCTCAACAACATCCCGCTCGCGATCGTCCAGCGCGTCGACTCGCTGACGGGCGCCGCCGTGACGACCTATGGTGCGGACGCCATCACCGGCGTCGTGAACTTCGTCACGCGCACCGACTTCGCCGGCCTTGAGGTCAACGCCTCGGAGCAGATCACCGAGCGCGGCGACGGCAACATCTTCCGCATCGACGCGACGATCGGCGCGAACTTCGCCGATGGCCGCGGTAACGCGGTGCTGAGCATCGGCTATCAGGAAGCCGATCCCGTCTATCAGGGCGATCGCGACTTCTCGATCACGCAGGTCGACAGCTACACCGGCCGCGGCGGCGGTTCGGGCACCTCGGTGCCCTCGACGATCTCGGGCACGCGTCCTCAGACCAACGGCGTCATCAACACGACCCCGGCGTTCGTCCAGACGGGCGTGACGGCGGCCGGCGTGCCGATCCTCGCCCCGGTCACCGGCGGCGTCGCCAACGGCGGCAACCGTCAGATCGATCCGGCGACCGGCTTCGCGCGCGCCGCGTACGCGCCGTTCAACTTCAACCCGTACAACATCTTCCAGACGCCGTTCGAGCGCTACAACATCTTCGGCTCGGCACGTTACGAGATCTCGGACGCGATCGAGGTCTATTCGCGCGGCATCTTCTCGAAGAACACCGTCGAGACGATCATCGCGCCGTCGGGTTCGTTCGGTTCGTCGGTCACCGTCAACCTCAACAACCCGTTCCTGCCCGCGAACCTGCGCAATCAGCTTTGCGCGTTCAACGTTGCGCCGACCGTCACCGGCGTGAACGCCGCGGGCGCCTCGGTCTCGGGCCAGGCGACCTACACGCCGCGCTTCACGCCGGCGCAGTGCGCCGCCGCCGCGACCGCGACGGGCCGCACCGACCCGAACTACCGCGAGGTCACGTTCAACCTGTCGCGTCGTACGACCGAGGCGGGCCCGCGTACCTCGACCTTCCAGACGACGTTCTTCGATTACCGCCTCGGCTTCCGCGGCGCGCTGACCGACAACCTCGACTGGGATATCGGCGGTTCGTACGGCGAGAGCGAGAACATCCAGACGCTGGGTGGCTACATCCTCACCTCGCGCGTCCGTCAGTCGCTGCTGGTCGACGGCACCGCTGCGGCGCCGGTCTGCCAGAACCAGAACGGCGGCTGCGTCCCCGCGAACTTCTTCGGGCCCGAGGGCTCGCTGACCACCGCGGCGACCAACTTCCTGTCGGCTGCCAGCAGCACGACGAACCGCACCTCGCTGGGTCAGGTTCGCGGCACCGTCAGCGGTGACCTCGGCTTCTCGCTCCCGTGGGCGACCGAAGCGGTCGGTATCGCCGTCGGCGGCGAGTTCCGCGAATACACCGCGCAGCAGGCGTCGGACACGCTGGCGCAGACGCCGGGCGAGCTCGGCGGTGCGGGCGGTGCGGCCCCGAACATCAACGGCGGCTTCAACGTCTGGGAAGCGTTCGGCGAGCTCATCGTGCCGCTCGTCAGCGACAAGCCCTTCTTCAAGAGCCTGACGATCGAAGGCGGCGCTCGCTATTCCAGCTACAAGGTCAACTCGCCGGGCAACCCGACGTTCGAGACCACGACCTGGAAGGCCGGCGGCACCTGGGAGCCCACCGACGGCGTCCGCATCCGCGGCAACTACAACCGCGCGGTCCGCGCGCCGAACATCAGCGAGCTCTTCTCGCCGCTGAACACGGTGCTCACCAACCTGTCGATCGATCCCTGCGCCGGTGCGGCGCCGGTAGCCAACGCCAACCTGCGCGCGGTCTGCCTTGCGCAGGGTGCGCCGGCCGGCACGATCGGTTCGATCAACAACCCGACGGCGGGCCAGGCCAACATCACCAGCGGTGGTAACCTGAACCTCCAGCCGGAAACCGCCAGCACGTGGACGGCGGGCGCGGTGCTGACGCCTTCGTTCATCCCGGGCTTCACGCTGTCGGCCGACTACTACAACATCAAGGTCAAGGATGTTGTCGGCGCGCCGCTGCCGGGCGACCTGATCGGTGCGTGCTTCAACAACCTGTCGGCGGCCAGCGCGACGAGCACGGCCTGCACCGTGATCCGTCGTAACTCGGTCACTGGTGCGCTCGATGGCGCGCCGGACCTCGCGCCGGGCCTGTTCGCGCCGCTCAGCAACCTCGGCAAGCTCGAGACCGACGGCGTCGACGTGACGATGAACTACACCACAGGTCTGGGCAGCTTCGGCCGCCTGTCGCTCGGCTTCGTCGGCAACTGGACGCACTCGTCCAAGTACCAGGCGACCCCGACCGGCCTCGATCGTGAGTGCGTCGGCTTCTACAGCGTGAACTGCTCGTTCACGGGCTCGATCCAGCCCGAGTTCCAGTTCTCGCAGCGCACCACGCTCACCGTAGGCGATGTCGACATCTCTCTGCTGTGGCGCTTCATCGACTCGGTTCAGTACGAGCCGGCGGCGTTCGCCGACGACCTCGCGGCTGCGGTCGGCGCGGGCTGCGCGGACCCGCAGGGTGCGGATCCGGACGGCTGCATCGTCAACCCCGAGTTCCGCCGTATCCCGGAGGAGCATTATTTCGACCTGACGATGCGCTTCAACGCGACCGACAACCTCGCGTTCTCGATCGCGGCGATCAACCTGTTCGACAACCAGCCCACGGTCGTCGGCAACACGGTCGGCGCCACGACGTACAACAGCGGCAATGTCTATCCGTCGACCTACGACGCGCTGGGCCGTCGCTTCTCGGCGAGCGCTCGCCTCAAGTTCTAATCTTCGGATTAGATCGGAAAACGGGGGGTCGGACTTCGGTCCGGCCCCCTTTTTTTCGTCAGTCGATCAGGCGGGCGCCAAGCGTGAGGGGAATGCCCGCGGCCTTCGCCGTCGCCTCGGCCCAGACGACGACCTTGGCGATCTCGTCGCCGTGCAGGTCGGCGGCGTTTCGATGTTCGGCGGCGCGCTCGGCCGCGCCGAACTGTGCCGAGAGCTTCGAATGGCGGGTGAACGCCGGCCCCGCGACGATCGCGTCGATGCCGGCCGCGTCGATCGACAGGCCGTAGAGGCGAACCAGCGCGGCCATCGCGTCGCGGGGGCGTGCGACCAGCGTTTCGCTGTCCAGCGTGGCGACGCGCGCCGGGCCGTATCGCTCGACCGTGCGTGCAAACAGCGCGTGCTGTGCCAGCCAGCCCACCGCCGCGACCTGAAGATCGGTGAGGCCGAGATAGCCCTCGGTATCAAAGCCGAGGTCGACGAGCCCGTCCTTCAGCAGCCCGACCAGCAATTCGCGGACCCAGAGTCGGCCCCACATGTCCTTCTTCGCGATCGAGCGCAGATAGGCGGGCAGTGGCGCGTGAAGCAGCAGCGCCTTCGCCTCCGGCCGCAATGCCAGGATCACCGGGGCGAGCGCATTGACCACGTTCGAGGGTTTGACGACGACGGCTTCGCCCGGTGCGAAGGGCCGGGCGAGCAGCGCCAGCGTCCGGTCGAGCACCTCGGCCACCCGCGCCGGCTCGCCGCCGCGTCGCCGCCAGCCGACCATGTCGTTGAGCAGCAGCGGTTCCTTGAGCGCCATCGACGTGCCGGGGGCGTCCAATGCGCGGGCCAGCATCGTCGAGCAGCAATAGGCGGAGTGAAAGATGAAGTGGAGCGGCGCAGCGAGCGGCGGCGCCGTGTCCGCGCGCGCGACGGGAACGGGGCCGGGCGCGTCGGCGAGCGCCTCCTCGGTCAGGAACGTCGTCGCCGCGTGGCGATCGCGGTCGACCCAGCGGAAATGGAAGGCGTCGTGACCCGGATCGTAACGATGCGCGAGCCAGGCGGGGTTGCCGATCAGATCGGCGAGCGTGTCGGGAACTTGCATGTGCCATCTGCTGCGCCGTCGCCGCCGAGTTCGCAAGTCGTCGGCTCTTGTATCGCCGACGGGTTCGGGTAGCTTCCTGCCACGGTCTAGTGCTTGGGAGGCAAGGATAATGCGTGGTTTGACGACGATGGCGGCGCTGGCCGTGCTCGCGATGGGGACAGCCACGATCGCGCAGACCCCGGCGGCGCAGCCTGACCCGGAGAAGAAGATCTGCCGCAAGACGCTGGAGACCGGCTCGCTGGTCAAGAAGACGCGGCAATGCTTCACCCGCGCCGAATGGACGCGGATCGCCGAGGCAGCGCGCAATAACGCGCAATACATCCAGGACAACCAGATGGGCCGCCCCGCCGGCGGCCCGTGACGGGGCGGCTGCTTGGCGCCTCGCACACCAATACTTTAGGGTGGTTGTCGGCAGGTTTGCTGTCGCTAACCTCAGTTAGATGGACGGGGCAGCGGCGGCGATTGCGCAACAACTTCAACAGGCTCGCGGAATGCTGAGCCGCGGCGACGTGGCTGGCGCGGTGCGTGAGTTCGAGGCGGTGCTGGCGCGCTCGCCTGAAGAGCCGCTGGCGCTCAACGCGCTCGGCATGATCGCGCTCGAAAGCGACCGGGTGGGCGAGGCCGAGTCGCTGTTCGAACGCGCCGCCCGCAGTGACGCGAACGCGCCCGAATTGTGGATGAACGTCGCGACCGCCCGCCGCCGGCTCGGCCGCGACGACGGCGAGCGCGATGCGCTTCGCCGCGCCCTCGACCTCAATCCGCATCACCTCGGCGCCAGCATCCGCTTGGCCGAGTTGCACGAGCGGCGGGGCGAGGCGCCACTTGCGATGCTGCGCTGGTCGCAGGTGCTGGAGGTGTCGCGCGGCATCACCGACCCGGCGCCTGCGTTCCAGCGCGTGCTGGATCACGCCCGCGACTATGTCGCGAGCGAGGGCGGGCGGCTTGCCAGTTCGATCGAGAGCGGGATCGCCAGCCTTCGCGATCCGCTCGAACGGCGGGACCGGCGGCGGTTCGATGCCTGCATCGATCGCATGTTCGGGCGGCGCCAGATCTATCAGAACGAGTGCCACGGGCTGCACTTCCCGTTCCTGCCCGCCGACGAGTTCTTCGACCGCCAGCACTTCCCTTGGATGCCCGCGCTCGAAGCACAGGCGCCGGCGATCCGCGAGGAGGCGGAGGCGCTGTTGCGGGACCGGGTGGAGGGGGTCGAACCCTATGTCGCCTTGGAGCGGGGCGCGCCGCAGAGCAAATGGTCGCCGCTCGATCGGTCGATGGATTGGAGCGCGTTTCACCTGTGGCGGTTCGGCGTGCGCGACGATGCGCATTGCCGCCGCTGTCCGGCGACGGTCGCCGCGCTCGAGGCGATCGTGCCGCTGGCTCAGATGGGGCGGCGGACGCCCAACGTCTTCTTCTCGATCCTGCGCCCGCATACGCGCCTGCCCGCGCATACCGGGGTCAGCAATGCGCGCGCGATCATACACCTGCCGCTGATCGTGCCCCCCGGCTGCGGATTCAGGGTCGGCGGCGAGACGCGGGAGTGGCGGGAGGGCGAGGCCTTCGCCTTCGACGACACGATCGAGCATGAGGCATGGAACGACAGCGACCAGCCGCGCGTGATCCTGATCCTCGACGTCTGGAACCCGCACCTGACCGAGATCGAGCGGACGCTGCTGACGCGCTATTTCGATGTCGCCGATGCCAGCGGCTTCGACCCCGCGGCGGTGGCGGCGGTCGCCGATTGAGGCGACTTGCAAGCGGCATTTCAGCGATTTAGCCCTGTCGTTGCCGCAGCGTGCGGCAAAGGGGGAGGTTGTCGATGTTCGTTTCGCTTGCCGCGCTCGCGCTGGTCGCGGGCCAGTCCACGCCTGCGCCCACGCCGCCGGAGGATACGCCCGAGGAGATCGCCGCCGATGCCGCGCGCGACCTGAAGGACAGCCGTTTCTACAACCGGCCGGGGGCGACGCGCGCCGATTACGATGCGGCGTGGCAGGCGTGCCGGCTGATCGCGCGCGGATCGCGCACCCCCTCTGGCAGCGTGCCGATGTTCTACAATCCGGCGATGGTCTCGCCCGTCGCGGCGGGGCTGGCGGGCGGTATCGGCGGACTGATCGGCGGCGCGATCGCACAGGGCCAGCAACGGCGGGAGAACCGGCGCGAATGCCTGATGGCGCGTGGCTGGCGGCTGGTCGAGGTAAGCGATGCCGAGGCGGCGCGGGTGAACGCGATGAGCGACGCCGACCGCAGCGCCTATTTCGACGGGATCGTCGGTGCGGCGGAGGTGAAGGGCAAGACCATGGTCTGGCACAACGGTTTCGCCGAACCCGCCGCCAATGGCCTGCGCAGGCCGGTGGCGATCGCTGCGCCAGGCGGGCTGGTGACGGGCAAGAGGGTCGATCCGAAGGCCCCCGTCACGCTGGAGCCCGGCGAGGCGGCGATCCTCGTCGGATTTCGCCGCCCCGACGACGAAAGCGCGGGCAAGTCCGCCTCGGTCGCGATCGCGCGTTATGACGCGGCGGGCAGCGACCTTTCCTATCGACCGCGCGACTGGAAGAAGACGGGCGACAAGACCAGCTACGGCCTCACCGTGAAAAGCGCGGACAAGAAGCTGCCGCTCGAATACCACCTGATCCGCGTGACGCCGGGCGATTATGTCGTCGCGGGGGCGGCGCCGGGGGCGGTGGCGATCACCAACAGCTTCTGCCTCGGCGCGCCGCGTTTCCCGGTCGCGGCGGGGGAGGTCGCGTATCTCGGCGAGTTCGTGCCGTACACGATGACGGCGCTGCCAGGGGACGAGCGTGGCCCGGCGATGGCCTGGTCGCGAAACGAGGGTGATGCGCGCGCGACGCTGGCCGCGTTCCAGCCGGCACTGGCCCCGGCGATGAAGGCGGCGGCGCTGACCAACGGCGCGACCTATGCCTGTTCGGCGATGCAGATGACGATGTACCGCGTGCCCGAGGGACCCAGCACAGCGGCGCGTTGAGGGTGACGGGCGGCGGGGGCGTGGGGTAGGGGGCTTTCCATGCACCTGAACCACGACTCCGCTGCCCCGCCCGCGCCGACGATCGGCTTCGACGATTTCCTCGCGATCGATATCCGCGTCGGGACGATCGTCGCCGCCGAACCCTTTCCCGAGGCACGCAAGCCCGCCTTCAGGCTGACGATCGACTTCGGTCCGACGATCGGCACCAAGCGGTCATCGGCGCAGATCACCGAGCACTACGCGATCGATGAGCTGGTCGGGCGACAGGTGGCCTCGGTCGTCAACTTCCCCCCGCGCCAGATCGGGCCGATGATGTCGGAAGTGCTGACGCTCGGCTTCCCCGATGCAGAAGGGAAGGTGGTGCTCGTCGCGCCATCGCAGCCGGTGCCGAACGGCGGCCGGCTGTTCTGACGATCAGGCGGCGCGCGCGCTCAGGAGGTAATCGAGCTTGCGATCCTCGCCCAGCGAGAACCCGCGCGCGGGGGAAAAGGCGAGGCCGGTCACGTCGGTGACGGTGAGGCCCGCAGCCTGAAGATGCACGGTCAGTTCCTCGGGCGTCAGGAACTTGTCCCAATCATGCGTGCCGCGCGGGATCATGCCCGTCATTTCCGCAACGCCGACCAGCGCCAGCTTCGACAGCGGCGTCCGGTTGGGCGTCGACATGACCAGGAGCCCGCCCGGCGCCAGCGCTGCGGCGAGCCCCGCGACGAAGCCCGCCGGGTCGGTTACGTGCTCGACCACCTCCATCGCGGTGACGAGGTCGTAGCGTCCGCCGTCAAGCCCCTCCAGCTCGCCGGCGAGGTAGCGAATGTCGAGCCCGGCTGCCTCGGCGTGGGCCGCGGCGACGGCGGCATTCTCCGGCGCGGCATCGATGCCCGTCACCGCCGCGCCCATCCGCGCCAGCGGCTCGGTCAGCAACCCCGCGCCGCAGCCGACGTCGAGCGCGGTCTTGCCCTCAAGCGGGGTGAAGCTTGCCGAATCGTCGTCCCAATGGCGGTCGATCGCTTCGCGGACATAGCGCAGGCGCACGGGGTTCAGGCGATGAAGCATCGCCGAGCTGCCACGCGGGTCCCACCACTCCGCCGCCATCTTGCCGAAATGCGCCGCCTCGCCGGGGTCGATCGTCGTTGCCTTTGCCATGCGCTCCCCCTATCAGCCGCCCCCAGCGGACCCAAGGGGGGAATAAGGCACCATGGCGCGCATCGTGATGAAGTTCGGCGGTACCTCGATGGCGGGCATCGAGCGTATCCGGACCGTCGCGAAGCTGGTGAAGCGCGAATGGGAAGCGGGCAACCAGGTCGCGGTCGTCGTTTCCGCCATGGCGGGCGACACCGACCGGCTGGTGGGCTTCTGTCGCGAAGCCTCCTCGCTTTACGATCCGCGTGAATACGACGTGGTGGTCTCGTCGGGCGAGCAGGTGACGAGCGGCTTGCTCGCGATCGCTTTGCAGGCGGCGGGCGTGCCGGCGCGAAGCTGGCTCGGCTGGCAGTTGCCGATCAAGACCAGCGACGTGCACGCCTCCGCCCGGATCGAGGATATCGACACGACCGAACTCGACCGCAGCCTGGCGGCGGGCGAGGTGGCGGTGATCCCCGGTTTCCAGGGCGCGACCGAGGGCAACCGCGTGACGACGCTGGGCCGCGGTGGGTCGGATACCTCGGCGGTGGCAATGGCGGCGGCGATGAAGGCGGATCGCTGCGACATCTATACCGACGTCGACGGCGTCTACACGACCGACCCGCGCATCGTGCCGCGGGCGCGCAAGTTGCAGAAGGTCACGTACGAGGAAATGCTCGAGCTCGCGAGCGTGGGGGCCAAGGTGCTCCAGACGCGTTCGGTCGGGCTCGCCATGAAGGAAGGGGTGCGCGTGCAGGTGCTCTCGTCCTTCGTGGGAGAGGACGGTGTGGTGCGCCCCGGCACGCTGATCGTGGGCGAGGAGGAGATCGACGACATGGAACGCCAGCTCATCACCGGCATCGCGCACGACAAGAACGAGGCGAAGGTGACGCTCGTCGAGGTGCCGGATCGCCCCGGCGCGG
This sequence comes from uncultured Sphingomonas sp., assembly GCA_913775795.1. GTDB lineage: Bacteria > Pseudomonadota > Alphaproteobacteria > Sphingomonadales > Sphingomonadaceae > Sphingomonas. The sequence goes on from CAJYLT010000051.1 coordinate 15,660, forward strand.
TCGCGGCGATCTTCGGCCCGTTGGCGGCGGGCGGCATCAACGTCGACATGATCGTCCAGAACATCGCCCACGCGACGGGCTCGACCGACGTGACGTTCACGGTGCCCAAGGCCGATCTGGCGCGCGCGATCGACCTGCTGGAGAAGGCGCGCGGCGAGATCGGCTATACCAAGCTCATCCACGACACGCGGATCGCCAAGATCACCGTCGTCGGCGTCGGCATGCGCAGCCATGCGGGTGTCGCCGCGACGATGTTCGCGACGCTCGGCGCGCGGGGCATCAACATCCTCGCGATCACCACCAGCGAGATCAAGGTGAGCGTGCTGATCGAAGAGGACTATACCGAACTCGCGGTCCGCGTCCTCCACACCGCCTACGGTCTCGACGCGGCGGAGGAGCCGGAGGCGGCCTGAGGGTCTGTACTCAATCACGACAGGGATCGTGATCGCCCGTGGAAGACCATCGACGAGGAGCGCGGCGCAGCCGGGTAGCTGCGCTACCCGCAAGCAAGCGACGACGCTCGATGGTCTTCCACGGGCGACCGTTTCGCGGCGGGCGGCTTTTGGCGCACGGCGGCGTCGCGCGTCGGTCACGATGCGGGAGCATCGCTCCCTCCTTGCTCCTACCCGTGCGCCAAAATCCGCTCCGTCACGACCCTGTTGTGATTGAGTACGGACCCTAGGCCGCCTCGCCGCGGCGGAAGGTCGCGACGCGGTAGATGTAGTAGAGCGCGATCCCGGCCATGATCGCGGTGCTGACCGGTCCCATCCACCGCTCGACGCTGTCGAACTTCGCGCCGAGGATATAACCGGCCGCACCCAGCGCCGCGGTCCACGCGCCCGCGCCCAGCGTCGTCAGCAGGATGAAGGGCAGCGGCCGCATCCCGAACAGTCCCGCCGGGATCGAGATCAGCGTGCGGATGCCGGGGACGAGGTGCCCGACCGGCACCGCCCAGCGGCTGTGGCGGTCGAACCAGTCGTCGATGCGATCGATCTCGCGCGGGTGAAGCGTGATCCAGCGACCGTGGCGGCCGGCCCAGTTCTTGAGCCGCTCCTCGCCCAGCCACCGCGCGACGCCGTACCAGAACAGCGCGCCGAGGACGGTCCCGGCGGTTCCGGCGCCGATTACGCCGACAATGCTGAGGTCGCCGCGGCTGGCGGTGAACCCCGCCATCGGCATGATGACCTCCGACGGCAGCGGCGGGAACAGGTTTTCGAGGAACATGAGCAGCATGATGCCGACATAGCCGGTGCTTTCGATCAAGTTGGTGATCCAGTCGGTCATGCCGTCTCCGTTCCGAGCCTCAGAAATTGGGGAACCGTTCAGCGACTGAAGGTTTCCGTCGTCGGGGCCAATAAAGGGGGACGACGGGCGGATGCGGCGAATAGGGGCGAGTCTGGCCGCACTGGCGCTGCTATCTGCATGTAATCGCCATCAATCCGCGCTCTCGACCTTCGGGGCCGAGGCCGAGAATATCCGCACCATCACGATCGCGCTGGTCGTGGGTGCGGTGGTCATCATCGCGATCATGATCGGCGTCTATTGGCGGGCGGTCCGCGCGCCCGAGGGGCAGCTGACCCACAAGCAGGGGATGCGCCTCGTCCTGTGGCTTGGCGGGATCGGCCCGACGATCATTCTGACCGTCATCCTGATTTTCGCGCTGCCCGCCATGCGTCCGCGCGTCACCGGGCCGGGCGACCTCACCATCCATGTCGAGGGCGAGCAGTTCTGGTGGCGGGTCGGTTACGAGCGGCCGGGCGGCGGCGTACTCGTCTCCGCCAACGAGGTGCGCGTGCCGCTGGGGCGCACCGTCGCGTTCGAGCTGACCGGGCGGGACGTTATCCATAGTTTCTGGATTCCAGGTCTCGCCGGCAAGATGGACATGATCCCTGGCCGCACCAACAGCCTCGTCGTCCGCGCGGACAAGGCGGGGCGCTATCGCGGCGTCTGCACCGAGTTCTGCGGATTGAGCCATGCGCTGATGGCGTTCGACGTGATCGCGATGGAACCGGCCACGTTCGACGTCTGGCTCGCCGATCAGGCACGGCCCGCCGCCGGGGCGGGGCAGGGCGAGGGTGCGCGGCTGTTCGCGGCAAACGGCTGCGGCGGATGCCACGCGATCCGCGGGACCGAGCATGCCTCGCGCATCGGCCCCGACCTCAGTCGCTATGGCGAGCGCCTGACACTGGGTGCCGGCATCCTGCCGCCCACCGTCGAGCGCACCGCTCAATTCATCCGCGCGCCGCAGGAGGCCAAGCCCGGCGTCCGCATGCCCGCCTATCCGCAATTGTCGACTGAAGAGGCCCGCGCCATCGCCGTCTATCTGAAGGGCCTGAAATGAGCCTCCACGCGCAGGACGATCTTGAACTCCGCGCCGCGCAGGAGGCCCGGCTTCGCGAGGTGTGGAAGCCGCCACAGGGGCTGTTCCTTCGATGGACTGACACGAACAACGACCGGGTGGGCGTCTGGTACACGCTGACCGCGTTCGGCTTCATGCTGTTCGCGGGCGTGCTGGCGATGATCATGCGCACGCAGCTCGCCGTGCCCGACAACGACCTCGTCAGTGCGAACACGTTCAATCAGCTGTTCACGCTGCACGGCTCGATGATGATGTTCCTGTTCGCCGTCCCGATGTTCGAGGCGGTGTCGATCATCCTGTTGCCGCAGCTCCTGGGCGCGCGCGACCTGCCGTTCCCGCGATTGTCGGCATTCGGTTACTGGTCGTTCCTGTTGGGCGGGGTGTTCGTCGCCGGTTCGATCTTCTTCAACGAGGCGCCCGACGGCGGGTGGTTCATGTACCCGCCGCTCACCACCCGCACCGACCAGTCGGGGCTGGGCGCCGATATCTGGATGCTGGGGCTGTCCTTCATCGAGGTGTCGTCGGTCGCCGCCGCGGTCGAGTTGATCGTCGGCGTGCTCAAGTGCCGGCCGCCGGGGATGCGACTCAACCTGATGCCGCTTTATGCTTGGTACATCCTCGTCGTCGCGGTGATGATTCTGTTTGCCTTCCCGCCGCTGATTGCGGGCGACCTTCTGTTCGAGATGGAGCGGCTGCTGAATTGGCCTTTCTTCGATGCCTCGCGCGGCGGTGATCCGCTGCTCTGGCAGCACCTGTTCTGGATCTTCGGGCATCCGGAGGTCTACATCATCTTCCTCCCCTCGATCGCGCTGTTCGCAATGCTGGTGCCGACCTTCGCCAAGCGGCACCTGCTCGGCTATCCGTGGATCGTGCTGGCGGCGGTGGGGACGGCGTTTTTGAGCTTCGGGCTGTGGGTCCACCACATGTTCACGACGGGGCTGCCCAAGATCAGCCTCGCCTTCTTCTCCGCCGCGTCGGAGGCGGTGGTGATCCCGACCGGCGTGCAGATCTTCGTGTTCATCGCCACGCTCTGGGCGGGCCGCGTCACCTGGTCGACGCCGCTTCTCTATGCGACGGGGAGCCTCGCGATCTTTGTCATCGGCGGCCTGACGGGTGTGATGGTGGCGGTGGCGCCGTTCGACTGGCAGGCGCACGATACCTATTTCGTCGTCGCGCACCTGCATTACGTGCTGATCGGCGGCACGCTGATGCCGCTGTTCGCGGGCCTCTATTACTACTGGCCGCTCATCACGGGCAAGAAGCTGTCCGACCGGCTTGGCCGCATCGCGTTCTGGATGCTGTTCGCGGGCGCCAACATCACCTTCTTCCCGATGCACTTCTCGGGGCTGGAGGGGATGCCGCGGCGCGTGTTCACCTATCCCGCGGAGCTCGGGATCGGCGGGCTGAATCTCGTCTCGACGCTCGGCGCCTATCTGTTCGCGGCGGGTGTGGCGGTCGTGTGCCTCGACCTCGCCCTGTCGCCGCGGCGCAAGACCGGCGCGCGCAATCCCTGGGGGGCGGGGACGCTCGAATGGCTGGAGGATCCGGCCGACGACGCGCATTGGGGCGTCCGCTGCGTGCCGCTGATTTCCAGCCGCTATCCGATCTGGGACCAGAAGGATTTCGTGAAGAAGGTCGACGAGGGCCGCTTCTTCCTGCCCGATGCGGAGGAGGGGCGGCGCGAGACGATCATCACCTCGGTCCTCGACGCGCGGCCCGTATCGGTGATCCGCCTGGGCACGCCGAGCTTCAAGCCGATGCTGACCGCGATCGCGCTGGGCGGGGTGTTCATCCTCACCACCTTCCACCTCTATTGGGCGGCGCTTGCCTGCGGGTTCGCAACGCTGTTCATGGTGCTGCTGTGGCTGTGGACAGGCACCGCCGAGATTCCCGAGAAGGAATGCAAGCCGATCGGGCACGGGATCAAGCTGCCGCTCTATATTTCGGGGGCGAAGGCGCCGGGGTGGTGGGCGATGTTCATCACGATGATGGCGGACGCGACGGCGTTTTCAGGCCTCGTCTTCGGCTATTTCTTCTTCTGGACGCGGCATCCCGATTTCCCGCCCGCCGACATGGCCGCGGCACCGGGGGCGTTCTGGCCGATGGTGGCGCTGGCCGTGGCGCTGGCCAGTTGGGCGCTGACGGTCGCGGCGCGGCAGCTCAATGCGGCGGGGTCGGTGGGTGCTGCCCGCGGGGCACTGGCGGCTGGCGCGGCGTTCAGCGCGTACGGCGTCTATGCGGGGCTGGCCGGGCCGTGGCTGTCGGGCATGGACCCGGAGGCGCATGTCTATCCTGCGATCGTGTGGACGCTGGCGATCTGGACCGCGGCGCATTCGGGTGTGGCGATCATCATGCAGGGCTATACGCTGGCGCGCAGCATCGCCGGGCGAATGACGCCCAGATACGACGCCGACGTGCGCAACATCACCGTCTACATGCACTTCTTCGCGCTGACCGCGATCGTCACCTATGCGACGATCGGGCTGTTCCCGGGGGTGTCGTGAAGCGCGGGCTGCCCGGTTGGGCCGCGCGCCTGCGCGTGACGCTGTGGACGCTGATCGTCCCGCCAACGACATGGGCGGCGCATTTCCTGTTCGCGTACCTCTGGGCGGCGATCAATTGCGCCAAGGTTGGGCAGTTCGCGACGTTTCCATGGCTGTTCGTGGCCGGCACCGTCGCGGCGCTGCTCGTCATCCTGGCTTCCGGCTGGATCGCGTGGCAGCAATCGCGCGTGCCGGGCGATGCGCCGCCGCACGAGGAATCGACCGACGTCGACCGGCTGCGCTTCCTCGCCAAGTCGACGCTGCTGCTGTCGGGCCTCAGCTTCGTCGCGGTGATCTTTACCGCGCTGCCGGTCGTGTTCATCGGGGATTGCCGGTGAGGCGGGGGATGCTCGGGCTGGGCGCGGCGACGTTGCCGTTCGGCTGGTGGCTGGCGGCCGGCGGGCTCGGCATGACGGGGCATATGGCGGGGCACATGCTGGCGGTCGCGGTCGCTGCGCCGCTGATCGCCGCGGGGCTGTCGGGCACCCGCGCCGATCCCGCCGCTCGCTGGCCGCGGCTGGTGACGCCGATGGGGGCGATGCTGGCCGAGCTCGTCATCGTCTGGAGCTGGCACCTGCCCGCCGCGCGCGAATGGGCGGCGATTTCGCGCGGGGCGATGGTGCTGGAGCAGGCGATGTATCTCGCCGCCGGCTTCGCGCTGTGGAGCGCCGCGGTCGCCGCGGGCAATCGGGCGAGCGGAATCGGCGCGCTGCTCCTCACATCGATGCACATGACGCTTCTCGGCGCGCTGATCGGCCTGGCGCCGCGGCCGCTCTATCAGGACATGACGATGCACCACGGGCTCGATCCGCTCGCCGACCAGCAACTGGGCGGCGTGGTGATGCTGATGATCGGCGCAGCCAGCTATATGGCGGGCGGCCTCGCGCTGCTCGCCCGGCTGCTGATGGGGCGAGAGGCGCGGGCATGACGATCCGCATCACCTGGAAGCGGGTCGTCCTGACGCTGCTGGCGGTCTTCGCGGCGGGCATGGCATTCGCCTGGTCGGGGCTGTTCCAGATCGCGGCGTCGTCGGGGCACTGGAAGGTGACCGAGTGGTTCCTCCACTGGGTCATGCGCAATTCGGTGAAGACCTACAGCGCCTTCCAGACGCCGGAGACGGTGCGCGACGACACCGGTCTCGTCAGCGCGGCAGGTCACTTCAAGCAGGCGTGCGCCAGCTGTCACGGCGCGCCGGGGGTGCGGCCCAATCCGGTGATGCAAAAGGCGATGCCGCCGGCGCCAAGCCTGTCGGTCAATGCGAAGGAATGGACCGACCGGCAGATCTTCTGGATCCTCGAGCACGGCGTCAAATATTCGGGCATGCCCGCCTGGGGCGCGGAAGGGCGGCCCGACGAGATCAGGCGGATGGTGGCGTTCGTACGCCGCCTGCCGACGATGACGCCTGCTCAGTATCGCGCACTGACCGAGGTTCGGGGCGTCGCGCCGGTCGCCGGCTTGCGGCCCGGCCTGATCGAAAGCTGTGCCGGGTGCCACGGCACGAGCGGCCTCGGCCGCGGCCCGGATGTGCCGGTGCTGGCGGGGCAGAAGGCGGCTTATCTGGAGGGCGCGCTTCGCCGCTATGCCGCCGGGCACCGGGCGAGCGGGGTAATGCAGGTCGCAGCCGCCGCGCTGACGCCCGCCGAGATGCGTGCGCTGGCCGGGCATTACGCGGCGATGCCGGGGCTTCGCGACGTGGCGCTGCCGGCGACGCATCCCCTGCTGACCGCCGGGCGGCGTGACGATCAGTTGCCTGCCTGTTCGAGCTGCCATGCGCCGAGCAAGTCGTATCCGCTGATCGCCGGGCAGAAGGCGACCTATGTTGCCGATCGCCTGACGAACTGGCGCGGGGACGAAAAGATCGTCGATGCGCGCAAGCCGCACGCGACAATGCCGGTGATCGCACGTCGCATTCCCGAGGAACAGATCGACCCGCTCGCAAAGGCATTGGCGTCGGCGCGCTGACCGCGCCGACGCCCATCCGTCAGGCGACGATCCGTACCGGCACCGACTTGGCCGCGAGGACGTGGCTGACCTCGGCATGGTGGTCGAGGGGGATCAGCACGTTCGCCTCGGGGTAGTAGGCGCCCAGGCATCCGCGCGGAATGTCGTAGGGCGTGACGAGCAGGTTATCGAGCCGCCGCTCCACCCCGTCGCCATAGTCGGTCGCCAGCGCCACGCGCTGTCCCTCGGCCAGCCCCTGTGCCGCCATGTCCTCCTTGTTCATCATCAGCACTTCGCGCGTGCCTTTGATGCCGCGGAAGCGGTCGTGATAGCCGTAGACGGTGGTGTTGAACTGGTCGTTCGAGCGCAGCGTCATCAGCCGGAACAGCCCCTCGGCATCGTCGAAGCCGGTGGCGTTGAGCGTGGTCGGCACGAAGAATTCGGCCTTGCCGCTCTCCGTCTGCCAGACGCGCTCGGCCGCCTTGTTACCCTTCCAGAAGCCGCCGGGTTGCCACATGCGCTTGTTGAAGTCCTTGAACTTCTCCGGATAGGTTCGCTCGATCGCGTCGCGGACCAGCGAATAGTCGGCAACCCACGCATCCCAGTCGACCGCCGGATTGGGCGGCAGCAGCCGCTTGGCGATCGCACCGACGATGTACGGCTCGGACTTCAGATGCTCGCTGGCGGGATCGACGCGGCCATAGGAGCCGTGGATGCAGCTCGTCGAATCCTCGACGCTGACCGATTGCGGGCCGGTCACCTGCTCGTCACGCTCGATGCGGCCGAGGCAGGGGAGGAGGTACGTCACCTCGCCGGGGAACAGGTGGTTGCGATTGAGCTTGGTCGCGATCTGCACCGACAGGCGCAGCTTGTGCCACGCCGCCTCGATCGGGCCGGTGTCGGCGACCGCGCGGATGAAGTTGCCGCCGAGGCCGATGAATGCGCGTACCGATCCGTCCATGATCCCGTGGCAGGTCTCGACCGTATCCAGCCCCTTCTCGGTCGGCGGATCGAAGCCGTAGAGTTCCTTGAGCTTCTCGACCGGGGCAAGCTCGGTCTTTTCGGTGATGCCGACGGTGCGCTGGCCCTGCACGTTCGAATGGCCGCGGACCGGCGTCGGGCCGGCACCGGGCTTGCCGATGTTGCCGCGCAGGAGGAGGAGGTTGACGACCATGCGGACGTTGTCGACGCCCTTCACATGCTGGGTCAGGCCCATGCCATAGATGGCCATGACCGCCTTCGACCGGGCATAGACCTTGGCCGCTTCCTCGATCGCCCATTTGTCGAGGCCGCTCTCGCGGACGATCTCGTCCCAGTCGGCGGCGCGTACGGTGTCGAGGAACGGCTCGACGTCGTGGCAATGCTGATCGAGGAATGGCCAGTCGAGCACGCGCTCGCCGCCCGACGCCTTGGCGTCGTCGTCCCATTCGACCAGCAGCTTGGCGATGCCGGTCATCGCGGCGATGTCGCCACCGGCGCGGAGCTGGTGGTACTGGGTGGCGATCCGCGTCTCGTCGCGCATCAGCATCTCGCGCGGGTTCTGCGGATCGGTGAAGCGTTCGAGGCCGCGCTCACGCAGCGGATTGAACACGACGATCTCGCAGCCCCGCTTGCGCGCGTCTCTCAGCGGGTGGAGCATCCGCGGCGCGTTCGAGCCGACATTCTGGCCGAAGAAGAAGATCGCGTCGGCATGCTCGAAATCCTCGAGCCGCGTCGGACCGACCGCCTCGCCGATCGCCGCCTTGAGCCCGACGGAGGTCGATTCGTGGCACATGTTCGAGCTGTCGGGCAGGTTCTGGTTGCCGTACATGCGCGCCATCAGCGCCCACATGTACGACGTCTCGAGGCTGGCCCGGCCGGAGGCGTAGAACACCGCCGACTTCGGATCTATCACCTTCAGTTCGGCGGCAATATGGTCGAACGCCTCCTCCCAGTCGCACGCAACATAGCGGTCGGTGGCGGGGTCGTAGCGCAGCGGGTGGGTCAGGCGGCCGTGCTGCTCCAGCTCATAGTCGGTCCAGCTGCGCAGGTCGGTAAGGTTATGCTCGCGAAAGAAGTCGGGCGTGGTGCGATGGCTGGTCAGCTCCCACGCGGTCGCCTTGCCGCCCTCCTCACAGAATTCGAACGTCAGAGGCTTGTCCGACTTGGCCCAGGCGCAGCTCGTGCACTGGAAGCCGTCGGGCTTGTTCTGGCGGGCAAGCTCGGCGAGCGCGGACGGCTTCACCCGTTCGCGCGGCAGGATGTCGGCAAGGCTGCGCACCGAACCCCAGCCACCGGCAGGCCCCTCGAACGGCTCGATCTCGGGCTTGTCGTCATGCTGCTTCATCGGCCGTTCCTTCAATCACTTGTCCGCTGGACAACGGCCCGTTTGACCGAAGGTTCAAGCGGTTCGGGTACGAAATGCCCAGCGCAGCGCGCCCGCGACGGCATCGATCCCGCCTGCCACGACGGGACGGGCAATGCCAGAGCGTCGAAGGCCATGCATCGCGCGCGCCCAGTCGGGCAGGAGGTCGATTCCGGCCTGGACCGCCAGCCGCTGGACGGGGCGTTCGGCAAGCGTCCGGGCGGGTGCCTCGATCACGCGGCGCGCCACGTCGCGAGTGCGGTGGTCGACGCGCAGGGCCGGGCGCATCGCCGCGACGAGATCCAGCATTTCAGCGCGGGTGGTCGGCACCGGATCGGCGCCCAGCGCGCGCGGTACCACCGCCGCCTCGGCGAAGTAGCGCTCCTGATCGGCGTGGCTCATGTCCGGTTCGCCATGTGCGATCCACGCATCGAGGAAGCACAGCGCCTCGCACGCATGGACCCAGGCGAGGCTGGCGGGATCGTCGGCGCGATATGGCGTGCCGTCGGGTAGCGTGCCCGAGACCTTGGCGTGGATGCGCCGCACACGGTCGATCGCCGCCTCGGCAGCGGCGGCATCGGCATAGGTGGTGATGGCGATGAAACGCGCCGTGCGGCGCAGGCGGCCGAGCATGTCGGTGCGGAAGTTCGAATGGTCCCACACCCCCGCCAGCACCGCGGGGTGCAGCATCTGCATCAGGAGCGCGGCGATGCCGCCGACCATCATCGTCGTCACGTCGCCGTGGACGCGGGCGATCACGCTGTCGCCGGGGAACAGCGCATCGTCGCTGCGCATCACCGGCGTTTCGCCGCGCGACTGGTCGTTGAAGGTCGCACGGACGCGGCCGATCAGGGCAGTGCGCGCGGCATCGGCGAGGGGGCGGGGCAGGCTCGGCACACACCCGACATCGGGGCGGCGGGTCCCCGACGCAAGACGGCCCGGCGGTCAGGGGACCGCCGGGCCGTTCAAAGCTCGCTTGAGGCGATCAGGCCTTGAGGTGCGCGCTCAGGTGCTTGTTCATCTCGAACATGCTTGCCGACTTCTTGCCGAAGATCTTCTCGAGCTTGTCGTCGGCGAGGATTTCGCGCTTGTCCTTCGGATTCTGAAGGTCGTGCTTCTTGATGTATTCCCAAACCTTGCTGACGACCTCGCTGCGCGGCAGCGGGCCCTTGCCGACGATCTCGGCGAGTTCGGGCGAAGGCGTCACCGGCGCCGCGATCCCGCCACGCGCCCCGCCCTTCGATGCAGTCGTTTCCTTGGCCATACGCCCCCCTTATTCACGCTACGTCCCGCGACACTGCGGTCGTCACGCCTGCGACTGTTCCGGGCTATTCACCCAAGATCAAGCGGTTTTCGACGCAGCGAAGGCGGGGAAAGCCGCCGTCGCCGCGACGTTGTTGCCCAGACGCAACAGCTTCACCTCAGAAGCCGACCCGCGCCCGCACGCCGTAGAAGCGCGGCATGCCCGGATAGCCGGCATAGGTGCCCGTCTGCTCGGGCACCGCAAAGCCGGTGATGTAATAGAACTGGTTGGTCAGGTTCTCGACGAAGAACTCCAGGCTCTTCGAACGATCTTCGGTCTGAAGGCCGACACGCGCGGAAATCAGCGGATAGCCCTGATTGTATAGCGCGGTGCGACCGGTCACCGGGTTGGGCGGGCCGGACGGGATGCTGACCTCGCTGTTGTAGCGCATGTCCACATGGAACAGCGCGTTGAGGCGATCGGTGAGCTTGGGCGTCCACGTCGTCGCGATGCTGACGGTATGCTTGGGCTGGTTCTGGACCTGAAGCCCTTCCTGACCCTGAAGCGGGGTACCGGTAAAGTCGTTGCTGCTCGAATAGGCCGCGTCGATATAGCTGTAGCCGAGCCGCATCACGAGTTCGCGGACAGGCTGGATGATCGATTCGACCTCGACGCCCTTGCTGACCGTCTTGGGCACGTTCTGGACGACGAAGTTGTTGCCCGCGAACACCAGCGACTGAAGGTCGTAGAACTTCTGATAGAAGCCGGCGATGTTGAAGGTGAATTTGCGCGTCAGCTGCGTCTTCAGGCCGATCTCGAACGCGTCGACCGTCTCGCCGCCGAAGCCGAGGTCGGACCCTTGCCCGCCGTTGCCGCCGAGCGTGACCGAATCGAACGTCGCCTGGTCGAGGTTGTAGCCGCCCGACTTGTACCCGCGATCATAGCTCGCATAGCCGAGCACGTCGCGGCTGAACTTGTAGGCGATCTTGGCCGTGCCGGTGACGCGGCTTTCCGAGCGGTCGTCGGTATAGTTGCCGTTGAACTCGGGGTTCACGGCCGGGTTGCAGCTCAGCAGGAAGAGATTGGTGAACAGCGTCGGGCTGGCGGCGCGGATCGCGTTGCGCAGCGTCACCGCTCGTGGATCGCTCGAGGAATAGAGCCCGCAAGCCGCGATGTTGTTGTTGATCGAGGCGGTCAGGTCCTTTTTCTCGTAATTGTATCGCGCGCCGAGCGTCAGCGAGAGCTTGTCGGTCACGTTGATGATGTTGTGGGTGAAGATCGCGAATGCGTTGGTCTTCACCTCGAAATTGTCGTCGTTGTTGCCCTGGCCCGAGGCATTGCCGGTGAGCGGCGTGTTGAAATAGGCGAGCAGCGCCGGGTTGGCGAGCGCAGCCTGAAGCAGCTGCGGGCTCTGGAACAACAGGAGTTGGCTGAACAGCGGCACGGTGCCCTGCGGCAGCGCCGGCCCACCCTGTAGCGCGACGGCGAGTTGCTGGAACGTCGGCACGGGCGAAGTGCCGAAGAATTGCGCGCGCCGGCCGATGCCGCCCTGCGCGGGCGGGGCGGCGAGGGCACCGCCGAGCAGCGTGTCGACATAGAGATTGGCGTCGTCGCCGACGCGCACCGTGTCGCGCAGCTTGTTCGATTCGTTGAGGTAGAAGCCGCCGATCAGCCAGTCGAGCTTGCCGCCGAACGCCGACCCTTGAAGACGCAGTTCCTGCGTGAAGTCCTTGAGCTGCGTCCGGTACCCGTCGCGATAGGCGCGGTCGATGCCCGAGAAGTCGATGTCCTGATTGCGCAACGCGCGCCACTGGCGGTACGCGGTGATCGACGTGAACTTGGCGTCGCCGATCTCGGTATTAAGCTCGCCCGACACGCCCCAGTCGCGCACCCGCTCCGAATAGTCGCGGTTGGGGCTGATCGCCTGGATGCGGTCGGAGGGCGCGCCGGTGTAGAGGCCGACGCGGCCACGCGCGGCAGCGATCGCCTGGATCGCCGGGGCGGTCGCGCCGCGCACGACGCTGACCGCGCCGCAGCAATTCTCGTCGGTCTCGTAATAGTCGCCGATCAGGCGGAAGGTGGTCGCGCCGCCGTCGAACAGCGCCTGACCGCGGGCGTACCAGCGGTTGATGTCGTTGATCGATCGGTCGCTGTTGGCGTCCCTGATGTAACCGTCACGCTTGCGATAGCCGCCGTCGACGCGCAGCGCGAGCTTGTCTGAGACCGGGCCGGTCAGGCCGCCCTTGACCTCATAGGCGTTGTAGTTGCCGTAGCTGCCCTCGACATAGCCCTTGAGGTCGAACTGCGGTTGGGCGGTGAAGATGCTGAGCGCGCCGGCGGAGGTGTTGCGGCCGAACAGCGTCCCCTGCGGTCCGCGCAGGATCTCGACCCGCTCCAATTCGGGCAGTTCGGCGACGGCGATGCCGGCGCGCGCGCGGAACACGCCGTCGATGAAGACGCCGACCGCCGGCTCGAACCCCGGATTGTCGCCGCCCGTCGTGATGCCGCGGATGTAGATGGTGCTGCCCGTCGCCGACGACTGGCCGGTCGAGGTCTGAAGCGACGGGGCGAGCTGTTCCAGCCCGCGAATGTCGGTGACGCCGGCATTGTCGAGCAGCTCGCTGCCGACCGCGGTCACGGCGATCGGCACGTCCTGTACCGTCTCGTTCCGGCGCGTCGCGGTGATGACGATGTCGTTGGCGGATTCGTAGTCGTCGCCCTGCGTCTGCGCGACCGATGCGGCGCCGGTGGCGTCGCTGGCGGCGCGGTCGCTCGACTGGGTGGTCTGCGCCATCGCGGGCAGGGCGGGCAGCAGCGCGAGCGCACTGGCGGCGAGCAAACGAGCCTTCATCATCATCCCCTCTTGAATGGCGACCCCCGGCTTTGGCCGATCGGTTCTTCGTCCATATTGTGGTGATAGCGTAATGCGCCGATTTCGCGCTGGTCAATGGCGCATCATGTTGTTTCCGCAGCTTTCGCGCGCTTTTCGAAGATCGGGTCCGGCCTGTGCCCCGCCGGGACCATGCTTGCCGTAGCGTTTGCGGCGCCCGCCGCCTAAAGGACCGTCCCATGACCCACGAACACGACGACGCCGAAGACGGCGACCTGGTTGCCGGCCTGCCGGAGGTCGAAGTGCCCGACCATGTCGCCGAGGCGATTCGCACGCTGATCCGCTGGTCCGGCGACGATCCGGCGCGTGAGGGGCTGGTCGACACCCCGCGCCGTGTTGCCAAGGCGTGGCGCGAATATTGCGCGGGCTATGCCGACGATCCGGGCCATCATCTGGAACGCGTGTTCGAGGAAGTGGGGGGCTATGACGATATCGTCCTGCTTCGCGACATCCCGTTCCAGTCGCATTGCGAGCATCACATGGCGCCGATCACCGGGCGCGCGCACATCGCATACCTGCCCAAGGATCATGTCGTCGGCATCTCGAAGCTGGCGCGCGTGCTGCACGGCTTCGCCCGGCGGCTGCAGGTGCAGGAGCGGCTGACCGCGGAGGTCGCCGATTGCATCTGGAAGCATCTGAACCCGCGCGGCGTCGCCGTGGTGATCGAGGCGACACACGGCTGCATGACGTCACGCGGGGTGCGGACGCCCGGCGTGACGATGACGACCAGCCGGATGATGGGCGTATTCCGCGACGACGAACGCAGCCGCAAGGAAGTGCTGGCGCTGATCGGTAAGCGGTGAGGAGAGGTTCTCCCCCTTTTGGGAGGGGGAGGATACGAAGACTTGGCGGTGTGCCGCCTGGTCGAAGTTGGAGAGGGGAGCGACAGCGTTACGGCGCGCGGCGCAGGTGCGCCGCTCACCCTCTCCAAGCTGCTTTAGCCGCTGAAGCGACAAGCTTCGCTGTCCTCCGCCTTCAAAAGGGGGAGCAAGGATTATCCCCGTGCCGCGTTTGCCGCGGACAGCACCGCCCGGACGCTGGCGGTCGCCACGTCCTCGTCGATGCCGATGCCCCAATGGGTGCGCCCGGCAGCGTCGCGGCATTCGACATAGGCGGCGGCGCGCGCATCGGAGCCGGTGCCGATCGCGTGCTCGCTATAATCCACCACCTCGAGCGTGATGCCGAGGCCGCCCCCCAGCGCGTCGAGCACGCTGGAGATGAGGCCGTTGCCGCGCCCGCTGATCGATCGCGCCTCGCCCCCCGCATCGACATGGCCCGCGAAGATGCGGTCGCCATTGGCGCCGCGCGTCTCCTCATAGGCTCGCAGCGTGAAATGCTGGTCACCGGTCAGGCGATACGCCCGTTCGAACGCCCCCCAGATATCCGCGGCGTCGAGCTCGCGACTGGTGGCATCGGCCAGCGCCTGGACATGCCGGCTGAAATCGGCCTGAAGCCGCTTGGGCAGCTTCAGACCCTTGTCCTGCTCGATCACCCAGGCGACGCCGCCCTTGCCCGACTGCGAATTGACACGGATCACCGCCTCGTAACTGCGGCCGAGGTCGGCGGGGTCGATGGGGAGGTAGGGCACCTGCCACAGATCGTCGTTGCGCGCGGCCTGTGCCGCAAAGCCCTTCTTGATCGCGTCCTGATGGCTGCCCGAAAAGGCGGTGAACACGAGTTCGCCGGCATAGGGGTGACGCGGATGCACCGGGAGCGCGTTGCAATATTCGACCGTCTTGATGACCCGGTCGATATCGGAGAAGTCGAGGCCCGGATCGACCCCCTGCGTGTAGAGGTTGAGGCCCAGCGTCACGAGATCGACATTGCCCGTCCGCTCGCCATTGCCGAACAGGCACCCCTCGACCCGGTCGGCGCCCGCCAGCAGGCCGAGTTCGGATGCCGCGACGCCGGTGCCGCGGTCGTTGTGCGTATGCAAGGACACGATCACCGCGTCGCGGTTGGGCACGTTGCGGCAGAAATACTCGATCTGGTCGGCATAGATGTTGGGCGTCGCCGCCTCGACCGTCGCGGGCAGGTTGAAGATGATCGGGTCTTCGGAGGTGGGCTTCAGCACGTCCATCACCGCGGCGCACACCTCGAGGCTGAAATCGAGTTCGGCGGTCGAGAAGGTTTCCGGGCTGTATTCGAACCGCCAGTGCGTGCCGGGGCGCTTGGCCGCCCCGTCGCGCAGGATCTTTGCGCCGGTGATCGCGATCTCGCGCACCTCGTCGCGGCTCATGCCGAACACGATCTTGCGCCACGCGGGGCTGACCGCGTTGTAGAGGTGGACGATCGCGGTGCGCGCGCCCTCGAGGCTCTCGAAGCTCTTTTCGATGAGGTCGCGGCGGGATTGCGTCAGGACCTGGACGGTCACGTCGTCGGGGATGCGGCCCGACCGGACGAGGCCCGAGATGAAGTCGAACTCGGTCGCGCCGGCAGAGGGGAAGCCGACCTCGATCTCCTTCAGCCCGACCTCGACCAGCAGGTCGAAGAAGCGGTGCTTCTTTTCGGCATCCATCGGGTCGATCAGCGCCTGATTGCCGTCCCGCATGTCGGTCGACAGCCAGATTGGGGCATGCTCGATCGTCCGCGACGGCCATTGGCGGTCGGGCAGGGCGACGGGCGGGAAGGGTCGGTATTTCGAGGAAGGATCGCGCAGCATCGGTTCGTCTCTCACGCGCGGGGCCGGGCCTGTCGCCCATGCGCCACCAGGGGGAAAATAAGGCCGAAGTCACCCTTAGGGGCGCGCGAAATCGCCGACGCCCCTAAGGGCGGATAAGT
>CAJYLT010000052.1 GCA_913775795.1 uncultured Sphingomonas sp.
GCGGCGATCTTCTCGCGGCTCTCGGTCCGGCGGTCGTAGCTCACCACTTCACCGCCCATGGCGAGCGTTGCGTCCCGTTTCACCTTGGGCGCGTCCGCCGGCATCACGATAACGCAGGGCATGCCCAACGCTCTCGCCGCCCAGGCCACGCCCTGCGCATGGTTGCCCGAGGAGAAGGCGACCACGCCGCGCGCGCGATCCTCCGGCGCGATCGCAGTCAGCCGGTGCCACGCACCGCGCAGCTTGAACGCGCCCATCGGCTGGAGGCATTCGGCCTTGAAAGCGACGACTTGCCCGTGGATTTCCGCGGTCAGCAGCGGGGTCGCCGGCACCACCGCGGCGATCTTGGCGGCGGCGTCGCGCACCCCGGCGCGGGTGGGTTGTCGCATAAACGTCACAAATCGTCCCATCGCCCAAAAAGCCGCGCAGAATCGCTTTACACCCAGGGGTGTGGACCCTATGTGCGCCCTCCGCTGCCCCATGGGACTTCCAACCGCAAGGCAGCTTTTTTCACCGTATGCCGAAAGGCAATTGGAGGTCCCTTGAATTGGCCAAGCATCATCGCGCGCTGGGGGTAGCTCACACCCTTCGACCGGTTCAGCCGGTAACGCTGGTTCGTCCGCACGCTGCGGCTCGTGCGGCTCGGTTCTTCGTCGAGAAGTTCCCGGGCCGGACGCTCTATGCCGTCAAGGCGAACCCGTCGCCCGACCTACTCCAGATTCTCTGGGACAACGGCGTCACGCATTACGACGTGGCCTCGATCGGTGAAGTGCGCCTCGTCGCGCGCACGCTGCCTGAGGCGACGCTGTGCTTTATGCACCCGGTCAAGGCCGAGGAAGCGATTGCGGAGGCGTATTTCACGCACGGCGTCCGCACCTTCTCGCTCGACACGATCGAGGAGCTGGACAAGATCGTCCGCGCCACCAAGGGTGCCGAGGATCTGACGCTGTGCGTGCGCATCCGCGTGTCGTCGGAGCTGTCGAAGTTGAGCCTCGCGTCGAAGTTCGGCGCAGGTCCGGGCGAGACCAAGGCGCTGCTTTTCGCCGTGCGCCAGGCGGCCGACACGCTCGGCATCTGCTTCCATGTCGGCAGCCAGGCAATGTCGCCCGACGCCTATGCCCAGGCGATGGAGCGCGTCCGCATGGCGATCGTCGAGGCGGCGGTTACGGTCGACGTGATCGACGTGGGCGGCGGCTTTCCCTCGGCCTATCCCGGCATGGAGCCCCCGCCGCTCGAGCGCTATTTCGAGACGATCCACCGCGCGTTCGAGAGCCTGCCGATCAGCTATTCGGCCGAACTCTGGGCCGAGCCCGGCCGTGCGCTGTGCGCCGAGTACAGCTCGCTGATCGTGCGCGTGGAAAAGCGCCGCGGTGACGAGCTCTATATCAACGACGGTGCCTACGGCGCGCTGTTCGACGCGGCGCACGTCGCGTGGCGCTTCCCGGTGACGCTGCTGCGCGCCGAGGAGAGCCGGGCGAAGGACGTGGCGTTCAGCTTCTACGGGCCGACCTGCGACGATCTCGACCACATGGCCGGGCCGTTCGACTTGCCCGCAGACGTCGATACGGGCGACTATATCGAGGTGGGGATGCTCGGCGCCTATGGCTCGGCGATGCGCACCGCCTTCAACGGCTTCGGCACCGACGAGACGATCGAGGTGTCGGACGAGCCGATGGCGACGCTGTACGCGGGCCTTGAGGACGATGCCGACAGCGGCAACGTGGTGCGGCTGGGCGCACGACGCGGCTGATCGCGGTAACCGACAAGCAAAGGGCGGCGGAAGCATCACGCTTCCGCCGCCCTTCTTGTTTTTGCCCAGGTGCGGGCGGTCAGGACAGCCGATCCCGGAACGTCTCCCACCCGAACTCGCGCACCATTTCGAGGCTGTCGTCGCGCGAGTCCCAGAGGGCGATGGCGGGCAAGGGCACGCCGTTGAAGGTCGTCGTCTTGACCATCGAATAATGCGCCTGATCGAGAAAGGCGATGCGCGTGCCGGGTTCGGGGCGTTCGGCGAAGCGATAGTCGCCGAGGATGTCGCCCGCGAGGCACGACGGACCACCGAGCCGCACGGGCACCCCGCCCTCCACCTCGCCCAGCATCGCCGGGCGATAGGGCGCCTCGATCACGTCGGGCATGTGGCAGGTCGCCGAAATATCGACGATGCCGACGGGCATGCCGTTGTCGAGCACGTCGAGCACCTCGCCCACCAGAATCCCGGCGTCGAAGGCGATCGCCTCACCGGGCTCCAGATAGACTTCGAGGCCGGTGTCGGCCTTCACCGCCTGCAGGAACTCGACCAGGTCGTCGCGCTGGTAGTCGCTGCGGGTGATGTGGTGGCCGCCGCCAAAATTGAGCCATTTGAGCTGGCCGAGATAGGGCTCGATCCGCGGGCGTAGCGCCTCCCACGTCCGGCGGAGCGGGGGGAAGTCCTGTTCGCACAGCGTGTGGAAGTGCAGGCCGCTCACCCCCTCCATGTCCGCCGCGGTCAACTGGTCGGCGGGGTGGCCGAGGCGCGAATGCGGCTGCGCGGGGTCGTATTTCGGCACCTCACCCTCGGCATGCATCGGGTTGAGGCGCAGGCCCACGTCGAACGAGGCGCCGCCGTGCCGGGCCGCGGCGAGCAGATCCGCGAAGCGGCGATGCTGGCCGGGCGAATTGAAGATGATGTGGTCGGACAGCGTCGCCACCTCGACCATGTCGCCCGCCTTGTACCCCGCGCAGAAGGTCGCGACCTCACCCTTGTAATGCTCGGCGGCGAGGCGCGCTTCCCACAGGCCCGATGTGGCGGTGCCGTCGAGATACTGCGCGACCAGATCGCCCAGCGACCACATCGAGAACGCTTTCAGCGCCAGCAGCACCTTCACCCCCGCGCGGTCGCGCACGTCGGCAAGGATCGACAGGTTGCGCTCGATCGCTGCCTTGTCGACGACGAAGCAGGGGCTGGGCACGCGGTGGAGGTCGAAATCGGCAAAGGCGCCCGCCCCGCCCGACTTGGTCGTCATCGGCGAGGCGGCGCGGGTGTCGTCGGGCTTCATGTCACACTCTCAACCAACCAAAAACGTCACCCCAGCGAAAGCTGGGGTCGCCTTCCACACGCGCGACCCCAGCGGCCAGCGACCCCAGCTTTCGCTGGGGTGACGGCCGCGTCCTGCCGCCCGCGGCCGTCAGAACTTCAGCGGCTCGGGCAGTTCCTTGACCTGCCAGGGCAGGCCGTGCGCGTTCAGCATGTCCATGAAAGGATCGGGATCGAACTCCTCCATGTTGAACACGCCCTCACCGCGCCACTGGCCGTTCAGCATCAGCGCCGCGCCGATCATCGCCGGCACGCCGGTGGTATAGCTCACCGCCTGATTGCCCGTTTCGGCATAAGCGTCCTCATGATCGCAAACGTTGTAGACATAGACGGTCTTCTCCGCCCCGTCCTTCGTCCCGGTCGCAATGTCGCCGATGTTGGTCTTGCCCTTGGTCGTCTCGCCCAGCGTCGAGGGTTCTGGAAGGACGGCCTTCAGGAACTGGAGCGGGATGATCTCGCGCCCCTCGTACATCACCGGCTCGATCGAGGTCATGCCGACGTTCTGGAGCACGCGCAGGTGCGTCAGATACTGCTCGCCGAACGTCATCCAGAAGCGGGCGCGCTTGATCTCGGGGATGTGCTTGACGAGGCTTTCGAGCTCCTCGTGGTACATCAGGTACATGTTCTTCGCGCCGACCTGGTCGAAGATGAACACCTGCCGCTCGCTGAGCGCCGGCGTCTCGACCCAGCCGCCGTTTTCCCAGTGGCGCGCGGGCGCGGTCACTTCGCGGATGTTGATCTCGGGGTTGAAGTTGGTCGCGAAATGCTGGCCGTGATCGCCGCCATTGCAGTCGAGAATGTCCAGCGTCTCGATCGTGTCGAGCAGATGCTTCTTGATGTACGTCGCGAACACGCTGGTGACGCCGGGATCGAAGCCCGAGCCGAGGAGCGCCATCAGCCCGGCTTCCTTGAAGCGGTCCTGATACGCCCATTGCCAGCCATATTCGAACTTGGCCTCGTCGCGCGGCTCGTAGTTCGCGGTGTCGAGATAATCGACGCCGGTCTTGAGACACGCCTCCATCAGGTTGAGGTCCTGATAGGGGAGCGCGAGGTTGACGACGAGCTTGGGCTTCACCTGATCGATCAGGCGCGCGGTCGCGTCCACGTCGTCGGCGTCCACTTCGGCGGTCGCGATCTCGACGCCGAAACGCTCCTGGACCGACTTGGCGATCGCGTCGCACTTGAACTTGCGGCGGCTGGCGAGCGTCACCTTCCCGAACAGGTCGGGGTTCTTCGCCATCTTATGCACCGCGACCGACGAAACGCCGCCCGCACCGATCACCAGAACGTCTTTCACATCGTCGCCTTTCGCGCGAGTAAGGGGATGGCGGTCCCATATGGGACCCGGCCACCGGATGCAAAGCCTCGCGCTTCAGTATGAAGCGGCGATGACAATTGAGGGGATGACGATGGACCGACGCACGATGCTGGGCATGACCGCCGCGGGTCTGGTCGCGGCCGGGACCGCCCGGGCACAGACCGGGCCCGACCGACCGAGCGACCTGCCCTGGCCCCCGCGCGAAACGTTCGACCTGTGGCCGGGCAAGGCGCCTGGGACGCCGGCAAAGCTCCCCACCCTCGTCCGCTACGGCCCCGACGGGCGCGAATTGTGGCTGCGCGGGATCGCGAAGCCCACCCTGTCGGTCTATCGCCCCGCCAATCCCAACGGCATCGGCATCCTGTCGATCCCCGGCGGCGGATACCAGTTCGTGTCGGTCGAGAATGAGGGGCACAATGTCGCCAAGGTGCTGAACCCGCTCGGCTTCACGGTCTTCGCGCTGGTCTATCGCCTGCCGGGTGAGGGCTGGGCGAACCGCGCCGACGTGCCGCTTCAGGATGCGCAGCGCGCGATGCGGATCATCCGTACGCGGGCCGCCGAGTTCGGGATCGACCCGAAGAAG
Source organism: uncultured Sphingomonas sp. (assembly GCA_913775795.1). Taxonomy (GTDB): domain Bacteria; phylum Pseudomonadota; class Alphaproteobacteria; order Sphingomonadales; family Sphingomonadaceae; genus Sphingomonas. The sequence goes on from CAJYLT010000052.1 coordinate 4,975, forward strand.
CTCGGCATCCTCGGCTTTTCGGCAGGCGGGCACCTCGCCGCGTCGCTGTCGACGGCGTATAACGATCCCGTTTACGAGCCCGTCGATGCGATCGACCGCGCCTGGACGCGGCCCGATTTCTCGGGGCTGGTCTATCCGGTGACGACGCTGGCGGAATCGGGATCGCCCAGCCGGTCGCGCGCCAACCTGCTCGGCCCCTCGCCGATGAACGAGGCGACGGCGCGCTACGATGCAGTACGCCGCGTCGATGCCGGCACGCCGCCGCTGTTCCTGCTGCACGCCGCCGACGATCCGATCGTGCCGCTGGAGATGAGCACCGCGATGATCGCCGCGGCGCGCACCGCCGGCGTGTCGGTGGCGGCGCATTTCTACGACAAGGGCGGCCATGGCTTCGGCATGGCGCTCGATCCTAAGCACCCGGCGCATGGCTGGGGCGCGCTCTATGCCACCTGGGCGATGCGGATGGCGAACGGGAGGTGATTCAGAAGAAGAAGCGGGATCCCGGCTCAAGGCGGGGATGACGTGGTTTAAGAGGTTCGCTCTCCAAAAGCACCGTCACCCCGGACTTGATCCGGGGTGCCGCTTCTTCTTCTCGACCTTACTGCTTCTCTTCGACCGGGACCGGCGTTTCCTCGTCAGTCGGACGCTGCTCGTCACGGGTGACGCGCGCGGTCATGCCCGTCGCTTCGGCATCGTCGATCATCTGCTGGTCCTCGGCCACCTTGGGCGGCGGGGCGGCGTCGAAGGTCGGGGTCGGCGACGGGGTCGCCACCGGCTCGGGCGTCGCGGTCGGCAGCGGCTCGGGCGTCGGCATCGCCTCGGTCAGGTTGGCGTCGGGACCCTCGGGCGCGGGCTGCTCGGGCTCGCCCGAACAGGCCGCGAGCGCGAGCGGCAGGAGGACGAGGGCCGGGCGGAGCGGAAAGCGCATCGGGGACAGTCTCCAGTCAGTGAATATCAACGCGCCGCGACTTGCGTCTGCACGGCGGAGCGGTTCTCGATCTTGTCGGCGAGCGTCGAGTCCCAGCCATAGGGGTCGTCGCGGAAGTTGATCTGGCCGTTCCCGCTCGCAAACGCGGTCCAGTAGAGCAGATACACCGCGACCGGCGTGTTGAGCTTCGCCCGCACCGTCTTGGTCGAGTTGGTGGTGAAGTCGTCGATCGCCTCGGGCGTCCATTCGGGCACGTCGCGCAGCAGCCGCTTGGCCAGCGCATTCGGCTTTTCGAGGCGGATGCACCCATGGCTCGCCAGCCGGTCGAAGCGCGAGAAACCGCCCTTGGCCGGCGTGTCGTGCAGATAGACCGCGAACGGGTTGTCGAAGTCGAACTTGAACCGGCCGAGCGCGCTGGTGTCGCCCGACGCCTGCTGCAGCCGCGCGTCCGGCCCCTCGCCGATCACGCGAAAGCCATTGGCCTTCAGATAGCCGGCACCCTTGGGGAACAGCTCACGCTTGGCGATGCCCGACGGCACGTTCCACGGCGGATTGAGCACGACCGAATGGATGCTCGACGACAGCATCGGCGTCTCGCCGCCGCCGGGCTTGCCGGTCACCGCCTTCATCGACATGACCGGCTGATCGCCCTCGAACACCGTCATCACCGCGGCGGCGATGTTCACCTGGATGCGATCCTTGGGCAGTTCGCTCGGCAGCCAGCGCCAGCGTTCCATGTTCGCCATGATCTGGCGCACGCGCGCCGCCACGGGCACGTTGAGCGCGGCGAGCGTGCCGGTGGAGACGACGCCGGTGGGGTTCAGGCCATAGCGCCGCTGCGCCCGCTGGACCGCGGCACGCAGGCCCTCGTCATAATTGGCGCCGGTGGCCGCGACCGCGCTGTCCTCGATCGCCAGCCGTTCGCGCAGCGCGGCGACGCGCGCGCCCTTGGCGCCCAGCCCCATGTCGGGACCGGCGGGGACCGCCTTCCACCCGCCCTTGGCCGCGATGCCGCGATAGGTGGCCAGGCCCTTGCGAAGTCCCTCATACCCAGCCCAGGGCGGCGGCAGCTCGGCGAACCACTGGCCGAGGCGATCGGCCTGCACCGCCTGCACGAACGAAGGATAGGGGTCGTAGGGCTGCGGCCGCAGCGCCCAGTCCGCCTGGAAGTCCGCGGTGTCGAGCCGCCCCGCCCGCACCGCCTTCGCATGGTCGAGCGCTGCGCGCACCAGCGCGTCGTTGTCCACGGGCGCGGGCGCCGCCTTGCCCGAAAAGCGCAGCCCCTGCTCGTTGGTGTCCTTGCCAAGCAACTGTGCAAGCAGCGCCGCCTGCTCGCCCGACAGCTTGGGCAGCGGTCGCTGTGCGGCGGGCGACGGCACGGGGACGGTCGGCACCTGGATGCGCGGGGCGGCGGGGGCCGCGGGCGCGTCCTGTGTCTCGGGCACGATATCGGCGGGCAGCAGCGACTGCTGCGCATGCGCCGTGCCGGCGAGCATCGTCGCCGCACCCAGGACCATTCCGAACCGCTTCATTTTGTCGCCAGCCATCAACCCGCCTCGCATCGGCGCCGGTACGCGCGCCTGTCGCCACCCACATAGCGACCCCCGCCGTCCCCCGCAAAGGTGAACCCGGCGCAGGCGGTGCATTTCTTGCAGGTCGGGACACGTATCGGGCAACCGCCGACACGAAAAAGGGCGGCCCGTTGCCGGACCGCCCCTTCCCTGTCTCGACGCATCCACGGGATGCGGGCGAGCCGTTCGAGATTACTTGACCTCGACGGTCGCGCCGGCTTCCTCGAGCTGCTTCTTGATCTTCTCGGCCTCGTCCTTCGACACGCCTTCCTTGACGGCCTTCGGCGCGCCCTCGACGAGAGCCTTGGCTTCGGTCAGGCCGAGCGAGGTGATCGCGCGGACTTCCTTGATGACGTTGATCTTCTTGCCACCGTCGCCGGTGAGGATCACGTCGAACTCGGTCTTCTCTTCGACCGGGGCAGCGGCGGCGCCGCCACCGGCGGGCGCAGCGGCGACGGCCGCAGCGGCCGAGACGCCCCACTTCTCTTCGAGCATCTTCGAGAGCTCAGCGGCCTCGAGGACGGTCAGTTCGCTCAGCGACTCAACGAGCGCGTTCAGGTCAGCCATGGTAAACTCCAATTCTGAATGGGTTGAATGTGGTCAGTGTCCGGACCCGCCTGAAAATCAGGCGGCGTCCTTTTCCGCATAGGCGCTGAGCACGCGGGCGATCTGTGCCGCCGGTGCCTGCGTAATGGTCGCCAGCTTGGTCGCGGGCGCCTGCACCAGGCCGATGAGCTTGGCGCGCAGTTCGTCCAGCGACGGCAGCGACGCCAGCGCCTTGATGCCTTCCGCGTCGAGCACCTGCTTGCCCATCGCGCCGCCGACGATCTCGAGCTTGTCGTTCGTCTTGGCGAAATCCGACGCGACCTTGGCGGCCGCGACCGGATCGGTCGAGGTGGCGAGTGCGACGGGACCGGTCAGCAGGTCGGAAATACCTGCGTACTCGGTGCCCTCGAGCGCGATCTTGGCAAGGCGGTTCTTGCTGACCTTGTAGCTCGCACCGGCTTCGCGCATCTTGTTCCGGAGCTGCGTCGACTGGGCGACGGTAAGCCCCAGGTTGCGGGTGACGACCACCACGGCAACCTCGTTGAAGGTGCGGTTCAGCTCGGCAACGGCTTCGGTCTTTTGCGAACGATCCATGCCGGTCTCCTCACAATGGACCCGAAGGTCCGGTTACGTCGAGGATCGGGCGGCTGCCCGGTCCCCTCGTCCAAGGGGGCATGGTCGTCGTGGCCGGACACTGCCCGGCGGCTGACCCGATCCGCGAACGGACCGGCAGAAACACATTCCCCGTCTCGGCAGGATATTAAGATGGGCGAACCCCATCCCCTGCTGTCTCGGACGGACGCGCGGCGACAGAGCCGCCGTGCGAAGCGCAGGCCATTAGCGGAATGGACGCAGGTGTCAACCCAAACCAAAACGTCACCCCGGACTTGTTCCGGGGTCCACCGCGCCGCACACCCAGCGGCGGTAGCTCAAGCCGAGACGTGGACCCCGGAACAAGTCCGGGGTGACGGAGGTGATCTTCTAGCGAACCTCGCGGCCGACCGGATACAGGAGGTAGCGGTCGTCATAATAGGGCGTCCGCTCGTAGAACCAGGTCAGCCGCGCCTGTCCGTCCGCCGCAAATTTCGGATCGGCGGCCAGCTTCGCCTCGAACGCCGCCTTCAGCTTCGGATCGCGCGCCAGCATCGCGTCGGCGAGCGGGGCGATGGCGTAACCCTCGATATATTCGGTCCGCATCAGCATCGCGGGGTCGAGGTTCCAGGCCACCGCCCCATCCTCGCTCTCCGGCTCGAGCAGCGCGGCGGCGACGAGGGCCAGCGGCTGGTCGGCGGCTACGCGCACCGACCCCGCCGGCATCGTCACGCGGCGGCGCTCGTGCACGATCCGGCCCGACAGCGGCACATGCCCCTCGTTCGCCGCCGCCAGCTTCGGGTCGAGCACGCGCGCCATGTCGAGCTCGATCTCGCGCGGGCGGTCGATCATCTCCATCTTCAGGCCCTGAAGCCCGGCAACCTTCTGGATCGCGGTCGCGCTGGCCGGAATCCACCAGGCGCGCGGCAGCGTGACCTTGGCGGCGGGCGACTGGCCCATCACCGGCACCTGCATCGTCACCGGCCGCCCGGTCCAGCGCACCTCGTCCCGGCCCGAGGCGGGGGAGCGGTAGGTTTCCTGCGCGATGCCCTTGAACGCCATCGTGAACAGCGGCTTCGGATCGTCCTTCCACCCGGTGACCATCGTCGTCGGCCGCGCGGCGCGATCGGCGGCGATCGCCTTTCGCAACGCCGCCGCCTCGTCACCCGCGGTCTTCAGCGCGGTTTCGATGAAGACATAGGTGCCGAGCACGCGGCGGCGATAGTTCTTGAGGCTGTGCGTCTCGAGCAGCACCGTCGGCACGCGCGCCACGTCACCCCATCCCGTCGAGAAGCGCGGCGCATCGGCATTGTGCGCGATCCCCTTGCCCAGCGCGCGATTGTCGAGCGCGTCGATGTATAGCGACGGCACATGTCCCGCCGCGGTCAGATCGCGATCGAACGCCGGGCGCAGCCGCGTATCGAGCCAGCGACCGATTGCCGGGCTGGCGGCGTACTGCCCGTACAGTCCGTTGAAGTCGTAGGTGATGTCATACTGGTAATCGACGCCATCGGTGACGTGCAGGTCGAGGTACAGCACCGGGTCGAGCCGGCGGATCAGCTCCAGCATCGCCTGCATCTCCGGCGCATCCGCCTTCAGGTAATCGCGGTTGAGGTTGAGGTTCTGCGCGGTCGTGCGCCACCCCTGCACCATCGGCCCGCGCTGGTTCGGGCGGCTGTAGCGCGAGGCGCGCTCATGCCCGTCGACGTTGAAGATGGGGACGAGCACCAGATCGGCCCTGTCGAGCAACCCCGCCTTGCCGCCGAACGCGATGTCGCGAAGCAGCATCAGGCCGGCGTCCTTGCCGTCGATCTCGCCCGCATGGATGCCCGCCTGCGCCAGCACCACCGGCTTGCCCGGCCCCTTGCTCGCGCGGATGAAGAACAGGTCGCGTCCCTCCGGACTGCGCCCGAACACCTCGAGCTTGAGCAGCGGCGAGGCGGCGACCAGCTTCTCGGCGAACGCGCGCGTCGCGGCGTAATCGGGCGTGCGGTCGAAGTTCGCCGCTTCCGCCGGCGTGATCCAGCGGCTGCCGGGGCGGGCGATCAGCGCCTCGCTCGCCCCCCGCCACGGCATCTCGGGCGGAAGCGGCGCCATGTCCTGCGCGGCGGCGGGAACGGCGATCAGGGCGGCGAGGGTCAGGAGCGAACGCATTGGCCGGGCATAGCGGGCGCGGGAGGGCGCGCAAATGGCTCACCGCATCAGGCTCACATTTCGGCGAGCTTGCTCAATTAAGGGGATAGCGGATCGCATAAAATCGGCGGAGACTGATCCCCGCCCAGCAGACGGGTTTAGCTCCCTTTCATTCGCTCGGTTGGGCGCAAAGCCGCGTATCGGTTAATGATCCGTTCGGATTTTGGCGGTATAGCGGCCAAGTGGCGGGCGCGATCCAACGGACAGCAACCCGGATCGCGCCCGCTTTTTTGGCGCGCTAGAACAGCGTCGCCGTCACCCAGAACAGCCATGTCGACACGGCCAGCAGCGTGCCGAGCGGCAATCGCGAATCGCCCCGCATCCGCATCGCGACCGCCCAGGCGAGGCCGATGACGCACGCCGCCAGCAGCACGCCGGGCAGCGCCCGCCAGCCGAGCCACAGCCCGATCGCGCCGAACAGCTTGGGATCACCCCCGCCAAGCCCCACACGCCCGCGCATCCGGCGATAGAGCGCAGCGACCAGCCACAGCACGCCGAACCCCGCCACCCCGCCGATCAGCCGCTCGGTCCATGCCGGCGGCAGGCCGGCCGCGCCGCTGGCCAGACCAGCCAGCGCGAGCGCCGCGACCAGCCGGTTCGGCAACCAGAACGCGGCGAGATCGATTGCCCCGAGCGCAAGCAGCAGCCAGCCGAAGACCGCGCCGGCCACACCTGCGATCCCCGGCGCGACCGCCCCGGCGACGATCCCGATCGTCAGGCCGACCGCCTCGATGAAGACATGCGACCGCCCGATCCGCGCCCCGCAATGGCGGCAGCGCCCGCGCTGGCGCACGAAACTCAGCAATGGCACCAATTCCCGCGCTCGCAATTCGACCCCGCACGCGTCGCAACGCGACCGCCCATCCGCACGCTTTCCCGCCGGCCAGCGGATCGCGATCACCGCGATGAAGCTGCCAAACACCGCGCCCAGCACGCCGAGCAGCACGGGCCAGAGGAGCAGCGGGACCATCGCCTGCCCCTACCCGCCCCGCCACGCGCTCGCCAAGGTTTCAATCGCGACCATTCAGTCCTAGATCGCGGGCAAAGCAAATCCCGGAGAGCCCATATGTCCGCCGATCCCGTCGTCATCGCCAGCTATGCCCGCACGCCGATGGGCAGCTTTCAGGGCTGCCTGACCGGCGCGACCGCGACGGAGCTTGGCGCAGCGGCGGTCGGCGCGGCGGTGGAGCGCGCGGGGCTGAAGGGCGAGGCGATCGAGCGCATCTATATGGGCTGCGTCCTGCCCGCCGGCCTCGGCCAGGCGCCCGCGCGTCAGGCGGCACTGGGTGCCGGCCTTCCGCAATATGTCGAGGCGACGACGGTCAACAAGATGTGCGGATCGGGGATGCAGGCGGCGATCATGGCGGCCGAGGCGCTGGCCGCGGGCAGCGCCGACTGGATCGTCGCGGGCGGCATGGAGAGCATGACCAACGCGCCCTATTTGTCGCTGCGTCATCGGAGCGGCGCGCGGATCGGCCACGACATGCTGAAGGATCACATGTACCTCGACGGGCTGGAGGACGCCTACGAGCCCGGCCGCCTGATGGGCAGCTTCGCCGAGGAGACCGCGGCCGAATATCACTTCACGCGGGCCGCGCAGGACGATTTCGCGATTGCGAGCCTCGAGCGCGCGCAGAAGGCGCAGCAATCGGGCGCGTTCGATCGGGAGATCGTGCCCGTCGAGATCAAGACCCGCAAGGGCGTGGACACCGTCCGCCTCGACGAACAGCCCGCGCGCGGCGACGTCGCCAAGATCCCGACGCTCAAGCCCGCCTTTTCGAAGGACGGAACGATCACCGCCGCCAACGCCTCGTCGATCAGCGACGGCGCGGCGGCGCTGGTGATGACGCGCATGTCGCTCGCCGAGAAGTTCGGGCTGACTCCGGTCGCGCGCGTCGTCTCGACCGCGGCGCACGCGCACGCGCCGGCGCACTTCACGACGGCGCCCGTCTTCGCGATGCGCAAGGCACTGGAAAAGGCCGGCTGGCAGACCGGCGACGTCGACCTGTTCGAGGTGAACGAAGCGTTCGCTGTCGTCGCGATGATCGCGATGCGCGACCTGTCGATCGGTCATGACGTGCTCAACGTCCATGGCGGCGCCTGCGCGCTCGGCCATCCGATCGGCGCGTCGGGCGCCCGGGTGCTCGCGACCTTGCTGTCGGCGCTCCAGACCCACGGCCAGAAGCGCGGCCTTGCGTCGCTCTGCATCGGCGGAGGCGAGGCGACGGCGATGGCGGTGGAGCTGATCTGAGCGACCGCCAGACCCTCGAAGCGCGCTGGCTCGATCTGACGCGGGCGGTACTGCCGGCCCTCGCCGCCGAAAGAGGCTGGCCGGTGCGGGCGGATCATTGCTTCCAGCGCATCCTGCTCGACAACGCGTTCGTCGGGGTGTGGTACGACCATGTCCCAGACCGTCCCGCCTACGCCCATGCCGATGCCGCCGCACTCGCCCGCGCCGTCGCGTTGGGTGAAGCGGCGATCGCGGGGACTGCGGACCTTGCCGAGCTCAACCGCCGGTCGCTCGTCTGGCGGGGCAAGCGCCCCTCGTAACCGGGCATGCCCGATCCTATCTCTCGCTCTGGCCCTCGCCCCGGAACAAAGCTAGAACGGATCGCATGACCCTCACTCACATCAGCGTGCGCGGCGCGCGCGAGCACAATCTCAAGGGCGTCGATATCGACATCCCGCGCGACACGCTGACGGTCATCACCGGCCTGTCGGGCAGTGGCAAGTCGTCCCTCGCCTTCGACACCATCTATGCCGAGGGGCAGCGGCGGTACGTCGAGTCGCTGAGCGCCTATGCGCGCCAGTTCCTCGAGATGATGCAGAAGCCCGACGTCGACCATATCGAGGGCCTGTCGCCGGCGATCTCGATCGAGCAGAAGACGACCAGCCGCAACCCGCGCTCGACCGTCGCGACGGTCACCGAAATCTACGATTACATGCGCCTGCTCTGGGCGCGGGTCGGCATCCCCTATTCGCCCGCCACCGGCCTACCGATCGCGGCGCAGACGGTCAGCCAGATGGTCGACCGCGTGCTCGCCCTGCCGGAGGGGACTCGCCTGCTCCTGCTCGCCCCCGTCGTTCGCGGGCGCAAGGGCGAATATCGCAAGGAGCTGGCCGAGTGGCAGAAGGCCGGCTTCCAGCGCGTCCGCATCGACGGCGAGACCTACCTGATCGAGGAAGCGCCGACCCTCGACAAGAAATACAAGCACGACATCGAGGTGGTGGTCGACCGGCTGGTCGTGGGCGGCGATATCGCCACGCGGCTGGCCGAGAGTTTCGAGACCGCGCTGAAGCTGGCCGACGGCCTCGCCTATGTCGACCTGACCGATGGCGTGGTGCCGGGGCGCGAGAACGAGGCGACCGACGCGGGCGCGATGAAGGGCGCGGGTATTCCCGCCAACCGTATTGTGTTCAGCGAGAAGTTCGCCTGCCCGGTCTCCGGCTTCACCATTCCCGAGATCGAGCCGCGCCTGTTCTCGTTCAACGCGCCGCAGGGGGCGTGCCCGGCGTGCGACGGCCTTGGCGAGCGGCTGGAGTTCGACCGCGACCTCGTCGTTCCCAACCCCGACCTGTCGATCAAGAAGGGTGCGGTTGTCCCCTGGGCCAAGTCGAACCCGCCCAGCCCCTATTACATGCAGGTGCTCGGCAGCCTCGCCCGCGAGTTCGGGTTCAGCCTCGATACCCCGTGGAAGGACCTGTCGCCCGAGCATCAGGCGGTGATCCTGACGGGCACGAAGGGCAAGGCGGTCACGCTGACCTTCATCGACGGGCGCAAATCCTATGACGTGAAAAAGCCGTTCGAGGGCGTGATCGGCAACCTCAACCGCCGGATGCTCCAGACCGAGAGCGCCTGGACGCGCGAGGAGCTGTCCAAATATCAGGCCGCGCATCCGTGCGAGACCTGCGGCGGCGCGCGGCTGAAGCCTGAGGCGCTGGCGGTCAAGATCGCCGGCACCGACATCAGCGCGATCACCCGGCTGTCGGTGCTCGACGCGCTCGACTGGTACAAGTCGCTGCCCGACAAGTTGACCGACCAGCAGCGCGAGATCGCGCGCGCGATCCTGAAGGAGATCGACGAGCGGCTGGGCTTTCTCAACAATGTCGGCCTCGATTACCTTAACCTCAACCGCACGTCGGGCACGCTGTCGGGCGGCGAGAGCCAGCGCATCCGCCTGGCGTCACAGATCGGCAGCGGGCTGTCGGGCGTGCTCTACGTCCTCGACGAGCCGTCGATCGGGCTGCACCAGCGCGACAACGACATGCTGCTCGCGACGCTGCGCCGCCTGCGCGACCTCGGCAACACCGTCCTCGTCGTCGAGCATGACGAGGATGCGATCCGCACCGCCGACTATGTCATCGACATGGGCCCGGGCGCAGGCGTGCATGGCGGCGAGATCGTCGCCAAGGGGACGCTCAAGCAGATCCTGAAGGCCAACGGCAGCGTCACCGCCGATTACCTGAACGGCACGCGCGAAGTCGCGGTGCCGGCCAAGCGGCGCAAGGGCAACAAGAAGAAGCTGACCGTCCACAACGCGACCGCCAACAACCTGACCGGGGTCACCGCCTCGATCCCGCTCGGCACCTTCACCTGCGTCACCGGGGTATCGGGGTCGGGCAAGTCGAGCTTCACGATCGACACCCTCTATGCCGCCGCCGCGCGCACGCTGAACGGCGCGCGCGTGCTGATGGGCAAGCACGACAGGATCACCGGGCTCGAGCATTGCGACAAGGTCATCGACATCGACCAGTCGCCGATCGGCCGCACCCCGCGCTCGAACCCCGCCACCTATACCGGTGCCTTCACCCAGATCCGCGACTGGTTCGCCGGCCTGCCGGAGGCGCAGGCGCGCGGCTACAAGCCCGGCCGTTTCAGCTTCAACGTCAAGGGCGGGCGGTGCGAGGCGTGCCAGGGCGACGGCGTGCTCAAGATCGAGATGCACTTCCTCCCCGACGTCTACGTCACCTGCGACGTGTGCCACGGCGCGCGCTACAACCGCGAGACGCTGGAGGTGAAGTTCAAGGGCAAGTCGATCGCCGACGTGCTGGACATGACGGTCGAGGACGCGGTCGAGTTCTTCAAGGCCGTCCCCCCGATCCGCGAGAAGATGGCGATGCTGGCGGAAGTCGGCCTCGGCTACGTCAAGGTCGGGCAGCAGGCGACGACGCTGTCGGGCGGCGAGGCACAGCGCGTAAAGCTCGCCAAGGAACTGGCGCGTCGGTCCACGGGCCAGACGCTCTACATCCTCGACGAGCCGACCACGGGCCTGCATTTCGAGGACGTGCGCAAGTTGCTGGAGGTGCTCCACGCGCTGGTGGACCAGGGCAACACCGTCGTGGTGATCGAGCACAATCTCGACGTCATCAAGACCGCCGACTGGCTGATCGACCTCGGCCCCGAGGGCGGCGTCAAAGGCGGCGAAATCGTCGCGGCCGGCACGCCGGAGGAAGTGGCGAAGGAGCCGCGGAGCTATACGGGACGGTACCTCGCGCCGCTCTTGGCGCGCGGGGGGAGCGAGGCGGTGGCGGCGGAATAGGCTCCCGTCCCAAAAACCTGCTATTGCGACTTGCTCTCAAAAGAGTCGCGCGTCATAAGACGGTATGCCAAGCCGCCGCCCTCGCTCATGCTGACGACTGCCCTGCTTCTCCTCGCCGCGGCAGGCACGATCGCGCTGCGCTTCGCATGGGACGCGCGGGAGCCGACGCAAATCCGGCTCACGCTGGCCGGGTGGGCAGCGATCGGGGCAGCGCTGGCGGTGCTCGCCGCGCGCGACGGGGCATGGGGGATCGCGATGGGCGCGCTCCCGGTCATGCTCGTCGCGTTCGGCTTTCTTGCGCGTGAGGCACTCGCCTCCACCGCCCCGGCCCGCGCTGCCCGCATCGCCGAGACCGAGCCGAGCGTCCGCCTCCACGCCGCCGACTGGCGCGACGTGGGCCGCCGTGTCGCCATCTTCCTGATCGCCGTGCCCATCGCCGGCGCCGTATCGCTGCTCGTGGGTCTCGCGCTTGCCGCCGCGGCGCTTGCGTCCGGGGCGCTGGAGGCCGACACGATCACCACCGCGCTTTTCGTCACCCCGCTGGTCTGGAGCGTGCTCGGTGTCGTCCTGCTGCTCCGGCCGCGCGCAGCCCCGATGCTGAGGCCGCTCGCCGCGATCGGCGCGGTTTCGGGCGCGACCTTCTGGCTGCTCGGTTGAGGAACCCCTGATGCGATTTCCCTCCGCCGATCTCGTCCGCCGCGCGCTGTCGGGCCATGCCGCGATCGGGCTGCTCGCAGGTGGGCTGCTCTATCTCATCTGCCTGTCGGGCACGATCGTCGTGCTGCGCGAGGAGATCCAGCGCTGGGAACAGCCGAACGTCGCCGAGACGATGGCGATGAGCCCGCAGGCGCTTCAGACCGCCGCGCGCAACGTGCTGGCGAGCGAGGCGGGCAAGAAACCGACCGAGCATTTCTACATCCGCCTGCCCAATGGCGCGCTGCCCCGCGCGGTCGTCACCACCGATAATCAGGCGGTCTATGTCGACGGCACCGGCGCCATCGCCGACAAGGAGGCGCATGGCTGGACCGAGTTCCTCATCAACCTGCACGTCTATCTGCATGTGCCGGGCACGCTCGGCCTGACGATCGTCGGGGCGCTGGGCGTCATGATGACCGCGCTGACGCTGGGCGGCGTGCTCGCGCATCCGCGCATCTTTCGCGACGCGTTCCGGCTGCGTGCGCGAGGGCAGAAGCAGTTGGCGCTCGCCGACTGGCACAATCGGCTGGGGGTGTGGACGCTCCCCTTTGGCCTGGCGCTCGCGCTCACCGGCGCGATGATCGGCCTCGCCGGCGTCGGCTTCTGGGCGGTCGCGAACCAGTGGTATGGCGGCGACATGGAAAAGGCCTATGCCCCGATTTTCGGCGGCGAGCCCGCGCATGTGGCGGGCAAGGCCCCGCTCGCCCGCATCGACCGGGCGATGGCGAACCTGACCGCCGCCCACCCGGATGTCGAGCCGAGCTACGTCATCCTCCACGAACCCGGCACCCGCGGCCAGTATCTGACGATCCTCGCCAAGCATCCGCGCCGGCTGATCTATGGCGAGACCTACGCCTTCGACGCGAACGGCCAGCCCACGCACAAGGTGGGGCTGAGCGACGGGCCGATCGGGCAGCAGTTCGCCGCCTCCACCTACGACCTGCATTTCGGCTCGTTCGGCGGGTGGCCGGTGCGGATCGTCTATGTGCTGCTGGGCGCCGCGGTCACCGTGATCTGCGGCACGGGCATGTCGATCTGGTTGGTCAAGCGCCGACAGCGCGGCCGGGCCAGCCCGCGGCTGGAGGCGATGTGGGCGACGACGCTCTGGGGATCGCCGCTGCTCCTGATGGTCGCGCTGGCCGCTCGCGCCACGCTGGGGCCGGAGGCGCCGATGGTGGCGTTGTTCTGGATCGGCCTTGCGCTCTTGATCGCCGCCGGCATCCTCGCGCCGCGCGCCGACGCATGGGCGCGGTCGATCCGCCTCGCGCTCGGCCTGTCGATGGCGGCGGCGGGGGCGATCCACCTGGCGATGATGGGAAGCGCGATCCTGCCGCTCTACCTCCTCGACCTGTCGCTGCTCGCCATGGGCGGGTGGTTCCTGTGGCCGGCGCTGCGCCAGCTGCGTGTCGGCCGTACGCCGCAGATGGCGCCCGCCGAATAAGGGATTGCAGGGCCGGCCTGCCCCGATTAGCCCGATGCGCGCCGGCCCCGTAGCTCAGTTGGATAGAGCAAGTGCCTTCTAAGCACTAGGTCGCAGGTTCGAATCCTGCCGGGGTCGCCAGCCGCTTGTCCTTCGGCCGTAAGGCTGCGCGGATTTTTCAAATCGCGACCCGTGCAGTGGCGGACTGGGCTTCTTTGCCCATGCCGTAAATAACAGCGTCGACCAGTTGGCGGCTCTCCCGGCATGGCCGCGAAGCCGCAACGGCGTTTAGGGCTACCGCCGAATGGTGTTCGATCACGGCGCAGGTATCCGTTGCAGCAAACGGCAACTCCTTTCGAAGGCGGAGCCGCTGTTCTTGCTAACCAATGTTGAGGTGAATGGCAGCTTGCGACCGGAATGGAAGCCGACCCGCCCCACATCTTTCGTGAACGGCCCTCGGCTATTCGCCTGTATACAATCGAAAAGGGCCGTCCCGCTTACCACCCTTCGCGACGGTTGGACGTCCCTCCGCCGGCTCAACTGAACGAGCAGCAACTTACCGCGCTCGATCACAGGAAAGCGGCCATTCCGCTTTCCACTTACCTTCGCCATTAGCGCCGCCGGAGCGATTGCGTCTCCTGGACTAGCTCATGCCTCGGCGAGTGAAACGCATGAAGCGACTTGCCGTCGCACGACGCACCGTTCCCGCTTGCTCCTCTCGGATGCCGCGATCTGCATATCTGTCATTTGCCTTTGCTGTTCGGAGTTTTATCGATCCAGTCTGCGGTTCGCCGGCGCAGCAAATCAGTAATTTCGGCTCATCGTCTTTCGGAAGAACGCCTGCTGCCTAGCTCCATGGGTCGACTTGTACCTTGGTTTCGTTGTGCGGCCCCCGCAGCGTCTCGATCATGCCCGGCAAAGCCTCAAGCGGAATGGTGTTCGACACCATGGCCCGCGCCTCGACATCGCCCCGATCGAGCAGATCGACGGCGGTCTGGAACTCCTCCAGCGTCCACGCCATCGAGAATGTCAGCTTCACCTGCTTGAACGTCGCGATGCCGGGAATGACGGGATCGGGCGCCATGCAGAAGCCCAGAGAGATGACCTCGCCATTCGGTTTCACCAGGTTCACCGCTTGCTGGAGCGCGCCGACGACACCGATCGCCTCAAAGACATAGTCCGGCGGACCGCCAAGCGCCTCGGCAATGCGTTCGCCCTCTCCCTCACCCAAGGTGACGAAGGCATCGGCCCCCATCGCGAGCGCAAGCGATTCACGTCGCTTCGATCGAGATGCCGTGACCAGCCGTCCGGCACCCAGCCGCCGCGCCCAGAAGGTAGCCGTCAAACCGACCGTACCGCCACCAAGCACCAGCACCCGTGCGTTCGGCTTCAGCCGTGCCAGCGAAACGCCGTGCAAGCCGACCGCCAACGGCTCGACCAACGCGCCATCCTGGAGCGACAGCGCGGACGGCAACTTGACGGACGCGCGCTCCGCAACGCGCATATATTCGCCGAACCCGCCCATATAGTGGGTCGGTGTCGCGCACATGACCTGCATCCCGATCCGGCACATGTCGCAATGCCCGCAACCTGCGGCAGGCATCGCCGTCACGACGTCTCCCACCTTCAACGAACGGGTGTCCTGGCCGAGTGCCACGACCTCGCCGCAGAATTCGTGCCCCAGCACCGAACCGCAGGGAAAGTCGTATCCGTTGCCGGACGTCATGTTCAGATCGGTGCCGCAGATGCCGCACCGACCGACTTTGATGACGGCCTCGCCCACGCCGGGTTCGGGATCGGGCAAAGTTTCGATGGCCCAGGGACGGTCGGCACCTTTGAATACGGCAGCGCGCATGCTGTTGTTCCTCGTTGAAAGCGCACGAAAAGGATTGGTCGCTGCCCCGCTGAACCTGTCGCAACCGGCTACGCCGCGGCTGTCGACCAATCCTCTCCGCCGCCTGCATAGCACCGCTTATGGCGAACCGTGCATCGCGCCTGCGATGACTGTGTCGGATGGCCCGGTAGGTACCTCAGCCGTCGGGACGGTCGGGATAACGTCCGAGCAGGAGATAGGCCGAGCCCGACAGCACGAGAGCGCCCGCCGCGGCGCCGAGGGCCGGATCGTAGCTGTGAAATGCGTCGAACGACAATCCGATCAGCGAGGAACCGACCGCCACCCCCATCGCGATCGAGAAGACGACGATACCGAACAGGCCACCGAAATCGCGCATGCCGAAGTAGCGCGCGACGACGAAGCCGACGATGTCGAATTCCGCCCCTTGCCCCAGCCCCAGCAGGAGCAGCCCCGCCGCCGCGTAGCGCGGGTCGCCACCGCGCCATAGCAGCAGCGCCGCACCCGATGCCGCGGCCAGCATCATCGCCAGCGCGACCGCCGGCGCCCAGAACCGGTCGAGGAGCAGTCCTGTCACGAACGCTCCGGCGAAGCTGGACGCTCCGATCAACCCGATCATCGCTGCCGCCGACGCCGGTGCGATGCCCTTCGAGACGAGTAGCGGCTGAAGCTGCGAGACTATCGCGATCAAAGCGGCGTAAGCCAGGGCGGCCGCCAGCGCGACGATGATGATGCGTCGGTCGGAAAACAGGCGTGTCCAACGGCGCCGGTGGCTTTCGCGAAGCGCCTGAGGTGCCGGTGCTTTCGGGGCCGTACGCCCGAGCCACCGCCAAACCGCCGGCAACGCGACCAGGAGGATCAACGCCGCCATCAGCGCGTAACCCGCGCGCCACCCATGTGCGTCCATGGCGGCGTAAAGGGCGGGCGGCAGGGCGATGCCCGCCAGCGCCTGACCCGTTCGACCGGCCGCCAACGAGAAGCCGAGCGATTTTGGAAAGACGAGGCCCATGACTTGCGAGAAGCCGAGCCCCGACGTCGCAACGCCGACAACCGTTGCCGTGGCCCAGAGCATGTAGAAAAGCGCGAGCCGCCCCGGCATCGCCGCCAGCGCCAGATAGGCCGCCGCCATCCCCGCCAGGCCGCAAAGAATGAAGGGCCGTGCGCCCATGCGATCGATCAGCCGGCCGGCGAAGGGCGATGCGATGGCGGACAGCAGCGCTGCGTTCTGCGCCAGGCCGATCTGTCCCGGCGTCCAGCCAAAAGCCTCGCCGAGCGGCCGGACGAACAGGCTGAACACCGTCGGCATGATCGCCGCGCCCAATCCCATGCCGAGCATCGTCGCGACGCCGGTGCTCCACCCCTCGCGCCATTCGGATGCGATGATCGCGCGCTGCGACTGAGACTCGTTCAAAACGAACGCGCCTTCATCCGCTTCGGGCGGGCGGGGCAACTCGCCCCGCCCCCGCGCTCGGCAAACAGGCAATCGTGGGATCGCCGGCTCCGAAACGCCGCAATCGGGGCCATTGCATCGGATAGAAGCATGCGCGGCTTCTCCCGATTGTCCTCGGATCGAGTTTAAAGCGCGTTTCTTCGCGACGATCATGCCGACGAATTGTCTATCGCAACCGTGATGCATGTGGCGCAGGCGCGAAGACGGCTGTGCGTATCGGCCGACAGACATATCGTCAGAACGATCAACCGATCTCCGCCGTTGTAATCGGCCGGACTTTGCGGTCGGGTCGTCCACGCAAAAAAAGAACGTCAACGTGCGGCCTGGCGCTCGCACGCCGCCCGGATGGAGAGCTTCGATGACCGACCACGCTTTCGCTACCGCACATGATAGGTTGCGAGAGGAGGCAATTCGTCGAGCCGGCCACGACGACTTCGGGGCGGATGATTATCGTGAAGGATATGACCGCCTGCTCGGGGAACTGGACGGGATCGGCCTGTCGGACGCGGGCGCCTCGGCGATGCGCGAGCAGATCGTCGACTATTTGACCGGCCGCCTACGCTCGGTCGCGGGGTTCAAGCAGCAGCGCGACGCGATGGCGCGGCCGATCGCTCGCCCGCTCATCATTACCGGGATCGTTCGATCGGGCACGACCGCACTGCACAAGCTGCTGTCGATGGATCCGCAATTCCAGGGAATCGAACACTGGATCACCTTAGCGCCCCAGCCGCGCCCTGCGCGTCCGGATTGGCCCGGCAACCCCGATTTCGAGCGCGCCAGTGCAAAGCTTGCTGCGATGGCCGCCGTCGCGCCGGAAGTGATCGAGGATCACGGCATGGCCGTCGATACGGTCGAGGAATCGCTCCACCTGTTGCCGCAGAGCTTCTGCTCGAACATGTTTCCGTCGCAGACGAGCATTCCGGCGTATGACGCCTGGTACAAGGCGACGGACGACACATTCAGCTATCGCCATTTCGCTGACAACCTCCGCCTGATCGGCGCGAACGATCCGGATCGCACCTGGCTGCTGAAGAACCCGACGGACACCTTCTCCCTCCAGCAGGTGCTCAACGTCTTCCCGGACGCGATGATCGTGCAGACCCATCGCGATCCGCTTCAGGCGGTACCGTCGATCGTGAACCTGCTCGCGGGCGCGCATCGCTTCTATGTCGGAGAGCACGCCGACATGGCCAAGGTCTTCGCGCGCGAGCAGGAAATGTGGGCGTTGGCGGTCGAACGGGCCGATGCCGTCAAGGCGACGATCCCGGGCCGCGCCATCGATATCGATTTCGGGCAGTTCGTGCACGACCAGATGAGCGTCGTTCACGAGATCTACGATCATTTCGACCTGACGCTCAGTAGCGCGGCCGAAACCGCGATGCGCGACTGGCTCGCCACCAATCCGCGCAGGTCGACGACGATGCAGCGCTTCACGCCCGAGGATTGGGGCGGGAGCACGGGCAGCCTGGTGGAGCGTAATGCGGCGTATCGTGAGCGCTACGGCTTTGCGTAAGGAGGCGGACGATGACGGTTCTTCCATGGCCTGATCGGCTCAAACAAATCGAACATGCCGGCGACCTCTGGGCGCGCACATGGGCCCCCAACGACGAACAGGTGCGGGCAGAACTGCACCGGCAGATCATGATGAACCTGTCGCTGGGCTATTTCCTGTATTTCCAGTCCAGCCCCGAACATCCCGACTTCGCGCCGTTCCTGAACTCGGTCTACCTCCTTCAGCCGAACCCCGACGACGCCTATGTCGTTGCGCATATCAGCGGCGACGGAGTCTATCGCATCTCGGGTGATCGGGGCTCGGTCCATCTGCTGACCATCACGATCGGCAAGAATATGATGGGCATGGTCGAGGAACTGGGCCAGCAGCATCTCGAGGTGGATGTCGACGATCTGGCGCCCCGGCCCGACGGCAAGGTCGACATCGTTCTCTCGGTGGAGAAACCCGAAGGCCATTCAGGCGCATGGCTCCAGATCCGACCCGATTCGGAATATGTGCTCATTCGCCAGCGGAGCTACGATTGGGGGAACGAAGCCGATGCCCGCCTGTCGATCGAGCGGCTCGATAACGACCCGATCAAGAGGCGGATGCCGACGGAAGAAATCGAACAGCGTCTCGACGGGATGATGGCGTTCGCCGAGCGGCTCAGCCGATTCTGGCTGAACTTCGTCAACGGCATCAAGGAGCGACATGCGCCCAATACCGTCCATGTCGCGCCGTTTCAGGAAATGGGCGGCGTGAAGGCGCAGGTTTACTGGGAGGCGATCTTCGAGATCGGGCCGGACGAGGCGCTGATCGTCGAAACGGAAGTCCCGCGCCAGGTACGCTACTGGAACGTGCAGCTGAACGACGAAATCTGGAACACGATCGAATATGTGAACGCGCAGTCCAGCCTGAACGGGCATCAGGCGCATCTGAACGCTGACGGGATGTTCCGCGCCGTCGTCGCCTCGCAGGATCCGGGGGTGCCGAACTGGCTGGATACGCTCCGCCATCCGACCGGTACGCTGGTGGGCCGATGGTATCGGTCCAGTGATGCACCGACCCCCGTCCTGCGGCGCGTCAAGCTGTCCGAAGTCCGCGATCACCTACCGCCCGACACGCCCAGCGTCTCGCCCGGGGCGCGGGCGGACGCGATCCGCAATCGCAGTCGCGGCGCCCAGCAACGCCGCCGCTGGTAGGCCGCGCCCGGCGCAACGAAATCGAAATCGGGCGGCGGCGGCTAACGACCTGTCGGCGCCAACCAGCTCAGGAAAGGACGCCAGATGTCTTACCCGCTTTTCCAGAACGCCTTTCAGCTTGCCTACGTCACCAACGACATCGATCGCGCGGTGGAGATGTTCACGTCGCGTTACGGCGTCGGCGGATTCCACATCATGCGCGACACGCCCGATGCCGATGGCAAGATCCATGTCGCGCTCGGCTATGCCGGAAAGACCAACATCGAGCTGATCCAGCCCGGTGAGAACGGACGCGCGCTGTATGCGGACTGGATCGCCGATGCGACGTCGTTCGTATGCCGTTTCCATCACGTCGGTCTGCTGATCGACGAAGCCGCGGACTGGGATGCGATGCGGCAGAGAGTGGTCGAGAACGGCAGCGCGATCGTCATGGAAGGAGAGGTGCCGGATTTCGCCGCCTATCTCTACGCCGACACCGTCGCGGAACTCGGTCACTACCTCGAATATGTCCGGCTTGGCGCGCACGGCCAGGCGATGTTCGCCGGCGTGCCCGGATTCCCGGGATTTCCATCCGCCGTGAAGGGTTAGGCGGCGCTCGTCAGCCGGTCCCGGTCGGAATGTCGTCAGGCCAGCGCCGCCACGCTGGTCCAGACGAGGCGCACCAGTTCGGCCTGACCACGCGCCCCGGTCGCCGCATATAATCGCTTCGAATAGTGGCGGGCGGTCTGCTCGGTGAGATTGAGCCTTGCGGCGGCTTCGACGATCGACGCGCCTTCTGCCAGCGCGATCGCCATCCGCGACTCCGCGCCCGTCAGCCCGTACGCAGCGGCGAAGGCGGCGGCCCGGTCGATCGACTGTACGGGTTTGCGGAACAACGCGAGCGCCGCGCCGCGACCACCGGCGGCAAACGGGATCGCGATCGCCTGCCCCGAGACGGCAACGCGTGCCTCATCCTTCACGCCGTTGACCAGCGCGGCTCGCTGACGGGGTGACACGTCGAGGTTCTGGCCGGCGCCGGCCTCCCCATGTTCGTCCAGCACCGCCCATCCCACGCCCGCCCTGTCCAGCGCAGCATTTGCTGCGGCAAGTTCGATCCGACTGTCGCGCAGCCGCGCCATGTTGGTGACGGCAATTGCCGCGTGGGACGACAACGCCGACAGCAACGCCCCGTCGGAGGCCTCGAAACAGTCTGACGCGCCGCCCCTGATCCCGAGCCAGACATCGTTCCGGTGGCTCGATGCGCGAATGATCCGACCGGATCCCCCTTCGCCGAGTTCCTCGAAGTCATAAAGGCGGCCGGATCGCAACGTCTGGAGCAACCCGCGCGGCACAGGAGGAAGCACGATTGCGTCCAAGATGCGGGACACATGCGATTTCCACCCGGAAGTGACGCTGCGTGTGAGCAGGACCGCTTCCCTGGCATGCGTGCGGCGACGGAGCCGCTCGAGAAAGGCGGCGAACGGCTGGATGTCGTCGAGCGCATACAGCGCGCCCAGCAATTCGTCTTGGTCGATGCGAGATAAAACCATCGCAGCCAAACTTCCCATATGGGAGGTGCGCACGCAAGGCCATCGGGTGAGGTACGTCGCATTACCAGGGAGCGCCCGATGACCGATCTCAACCACCTCCAGCGGCTCGAAGCCGAGAGCATCCATATCCTGCGCGAGGTTGTGGCCGAGTGCGAGAAGCCTGTAATGCTCTATTCGGTGGGCAAGGATTCGGCGGTGATGGTGCATCTCGCGCGCAAGGCCTTCTACCCCGCGCCGCCGCCCTTCCCGCTGCTGCACGTCGATACGACGTGGAAGTTCCGGGCGATGTATGAGCTTCGCGACCGGATCGCGCGAGAGACCGGGATGGAACTGCTGGTCTACCAAAACCCGGAGGCGAAGGCGCGCGGGATCAATCCGTTCGACCACGGCCCGCTCCACACCGACATGTGGAAGACCGAAGGGCTGAAGCAGGCGCTCGACCTTCACGGCTTCGACGCGGCTTTTGGCGGCGCGCGCCGCGACGAGGAGAAGAGCCGGGCGAAGGAGCGCGTGTTCAGCTTCCGATCGGCCAACCACCGCTGGGATCCCAAGAACCAGCGACCCGAACTCTGGAACCTCTACAACACGCGCAAGGCCAAGGGGGAGTCGATCCGCGTCTTCCCCATCTCGAACTGGACCGAGCTCGATGTGTGGCAATACATCCAGCTCGAGGACATCCCCATCGTCCCGCTCTACTTCGCCG
>CAJYLT010000053.1 GCA_913775795.1 uncultured Sphingomonas sp.
AGCGTGATCTTGAACATCGCAGACATTCGCGCGGGCTTTCGTCGCTTGTGGTGGGAAGGGGCGCATATGCCCGCCCGCGCCCGCACTGGCAATCGCCGCGGCCCGACCAAAAGCGGGATTGGGGGCGGGGCGGCGTCGACCTAGCTCGATGGGATGAGCCACGAGCCCACCCGCGCCGCCGGCCTTGCCCGGCTCGACGCCTTCGCCCCCGCCATGGGCCGCCGCTACGCCGCCGAGCGGAACCACGATCATGGGCGCGCGGGCGAATGGCCGGCGAACGTGTCCGCGCTGTCGCCCTATCTGCGCCACCGGCTGGTCAACGAGGAGGAAGTGCTGGCGCGAGCGCTGGACGAGCATGGGCCGGACAGGGCCGAGAAGTTCGTCACCGAAGTGCTGTGGCGCGGCTATTTCCGCGGCTGGCTGGAGCAGCGGCCGGCGGTCTGGGACCGTTACCTCGCCGAGCGTGATGCGGCGCTGGCGGCGGTGGAGGCGAATGGCGGGCTGGCGCGCGATTATCGCGCGGCGGTCGAGGGGCGGACGGGGATCGACTGTTTCGATGTTTGGGCGAATGACCTGACCGAGCATAACTGGCTGCACAATCACACGCGGATGTGGTTCGCGAGCATCTGGATCTTCACGCTGCGGCTGCCCTGGGCGTTGGGGGCGGACTTTTTCCTGCGACATCTGCTCGACGGGGACTCGGCGTCGAACACGCTGTCATGGCGCTGGGTCGCGGGGCTGCATACGCGCGGCAAGGCCTACGCCGCGCGGGCCGACAACATCGCGAAATACACCGACGGTCGCTTCGATCCGAAGGGGCTGGCCAGTCATGTCGAGCCGCTGACCGAGGATTTCGAGCCGCCGCTGACCCGCTTCGGCCCGCCCCCGAAGGTCAAGGTCGAAGGCGAGTGGCTGCTACTGCTACACGAGGGCGATCTGGCGATCGACCATCAGCTGCCGACGCCGCCCGCCGGGGTGATCGCGCTGGCC
The DNA here is from genome assembly GCA_913775795.1 of uncultured Sphingomonas sp. Lineage (GTDB taxonomy): Bacteria > Pseudomonadota > Alphaproteobacteria > Sphingomonadales > Sphingomonadaceae > Sphingomonas. The sequence goes on from CAJYLT010000053.1 coordinate 991, forward strand.
GCGCGGGACGAGGGGCTGGCCGTGCCGGTGGCGGCGTTCCGACGTGCAGCAGTGGAGGATGCTTCGGCGCGGGCGAGCAGTGCCTATGGCTGCCCGATCCTGCGATGCGAGGCGCCGGAGGCGATCAGGGCCGTGGCCGACCGTCGCCCGGTCGTCGCCCCCTATGTCCCGCTGGGCAATGCCCCGGCTCTGCCCGGTGTCGCGAGCTTCGTGCGGGACTACGACGCCGCGATCTGGCCGCTGGCGACGGCGGGGTTCTTCAAGGTGAAGAGCGGCGCGCCCGCGAAACTGCGCGCGCTGGGGCTTCCGGCCTAGGCGATGCCGAAGGGGACGACGGTGTTCTCCGCATCGTGGCCGATCTTCGCGCGGCCGAGATAGGGGACGCGCATCTCGCTGCACCAGCGCGTCATGATCGCCTCGATCGTCTCGCCGAACGCTTCCGGCCCGTCGCCGTCGGGCACGTCGGTGACGCTGCCCATGCGGATGCCAGCCAGCCCGCGAAGCTGCGGCGCGTTGGCGAGCTGGAACATCATCCGGTCGATCCGGTAATAGCTCTCGCCCACCTCCTCGAGGATCAGCACATGGTCGGTGAGGTCCGGGACCCAGGGCGTGCCCAGCATCGCGGTGATGATCGCGAGGTTGAACGCCGCCGCCGGTCGCCCGTCGAGCCCCGGTTCGAGCGCGCGGCGGTCCTTGCCCGTCAGCCATGCCAGCGCGCGCCACGCCGGGCCGCCCCGGTTGCGCGCCGTCGCCTCGGTCGACATGGGGCCGTGGCACGGCCGCCCGATCCGCCGGGCATAGAGCGCGCCGAGCAGGAAACCCATGTCCGAAAAGCCCAGATAGGTCTTTGCCCTCGCCGCATCGTTCAGCTTGGGCATCACCTCGGCGAGAATCCGGTTCGAGCCGTAACCGCCCCGCGCGAACCAGATCGCGTCATAGGCGGGATCGTTGGCATAGCGCAGGAAGGTTTCGGCACGCAGCGCATCCGGGCCGGCGAAATGCCCCGCCTCGGCAAAGCATTGCGGGTCGAAGACGAGTTCGGCCTCGGGAAACTCCAGCGCCGCGAACGCCGCGCCGCGGGCGGCCGATTCGGGGCGGATCGAACGGGCGGGGGCGACGACGGCGATCCTCATGCGCGCCTGTCTCTAGGCTTGCCCTCGTCCGCGCAAGTGCCGATAGCGGCGGCCATGCAGCAGCATTATTTCTTCGTGGGCGTGGGCGGGTCGGGGATGATGCCGCTGGCGATGATCCTGGCCGGGCGCGGCGCGGCGATCGCGGGGTCCGACCGGACGCTCGATCAGGGCCGGCTGGCGCCGAAGTTCGCTGCGCTCCGCGCGCTCGGCACCGACCTTTACCCGCAGGACGGCAGCGGAATCACGTCGTCCGAGCAGATCGTCGTGGCGTCGGCCGCGGTGGAGGAGACGGTGCCCGACATGGCCGCGGCCACGCGCGTCGGGGCGCAGCGGATGCGCCGCGCCGACCTGCTCGCCTCGCTGTTCAACGACAGCCGCGTGCGGATCGGCATCGCGGGGACGAGCGGCAAGTCGACCGTTACCGGCATGATCGGCTGGATGCTCCACGCGCTCGGCCGCGATCCCACGGTCATGAACGGCGCGGTGATGAAGAATTTCGCGACCGCCGACCGCCCCTTCGCCAGCGCGCTGGTAGGCGCGGGCGACGCGTTCGTCAGCGAGGTCGACGAGAGCGACGGGTCGATCGCGCTCTATTCGCCCGACATTGCGGTGCTCAACAATGTCAGCCTCGACCACAAGTCGCTGGAAGAGCTGCGTACCCTCTTCGGCGATTTCGCGCGCAAGGCGTCGCGGGTGATCGTCAATGCCGGCGATCCCGAGGCGGCGGCGCTGGCAGCGACGATCGGCAGCGACCGGCGCACGACCTTCGCGATCGAGGGCGAGGCCGATCTGGTCGCCCGCGACCTCGTCCCCGAACCGTTCGCGATGGGCTTCACGCTGGAGGGGGAGGGCAAGCGTCTGCCCGTCCGTCTGTCGGTGCCGGGCCGCCACAACGTCGCCAACGCGCTCGCCGCGATCGGCGCCGTCGTGGCAAGCGGGGTGCCGATCGAGGATGCCGCGCGCGCGATCGAGGGGTTCGTCGGTCTCAAGCGCCGGTTCGAACTCGTCGGCGAGGCGGGCGGCGTCACCGTCATCGACGATTTCGGGCACAACCCCGACAAGATCGCCGCGACGCTCGACACGCTCATGGCGTTTCCCGGCGCACTGAAGCTCCTGTTCCAGCCGCACGGCTATGGCCCGCTCAAGGTGATGCGCCGCGAACTGGTCGAGAGCCTGTCCGCGCGGCTGCGGCCCGGCGACGAGCTCGTGTTGCCCGATCCGGTCTATCAGGGCGGCACCACCAGCCGGGAGGTGACGAGCGCGGACATCGTCGCCGATCTGACCGCACAAGGCGCCCCCGCGCGTCACATCCCCGACCGCGCCGCCGCCGCCGCGCACCTCGTCGCGACCGCGCAGCCCGGCGATCGCATCGTCGTGATGGGCGCGCGCGACGACACCCTGAGCCAGCTTGCCGCCGACATGCTCGCCGCGCTCGACAAGAGGACCTATCCATGACCGACGACGCCCGCATCGCCTTTCGCGTGACCGAGGGGGAGGGGCCGACGATCGTGTTCCTGCCCGGCTATGCCAGCGACATGAGCGGCACCAAGGCGCTGGCGCTGGAGGCATGGGCCAAGGCGAACGGCCGCGCCTTCGTCCGCTTCGACTATCGCGGTTGCGGCGAGAGCGAGGGGGCGTTCGAGGATTACACGCTCGCCGACTGGCGCGAAGACGCACTGCTCGTCGTCGATCAGGTGGCGAAGGGGCCGGTGGTGCTCGTCGGATCGTCGATGGGCGGCTGGATCGCGCTGCTGGTCGCGAAGGCGCGGCCGGACCGCGTGACCGCGCTGGTCGGCATCGCGCCCGCGCCCGACTTCACCGACTGGGGCTTTAGTCAGGCGGACAAGATGACGCTGCTGGCCGAGGGCCGGCTAGAGAAGCCGTCGCCCTATTCGGACCAGCCGACCGTCACGACCCGCGCCTTCTGGACCGCGGGAGAGGCGAACCGGCTGATGCACGGGACGATCCCGCTCCGGCTACCCGTCCGGATCGTCCAGGGGATGCGCGACCCCGACGTGCCATGGGAACGCGCCGCGCGGCTGGCGCAGCTGATAGAGGGCGAAGACGTGCAATGCTGGTTGGTCAAGGACGGCGACCACCGCCTCTCGCGTGAGCAGGACGTGGCGATGATTATCCGGGCGGTGGAAGAGGTGGTCTGATCCTCCCTGCGGCCGCACCCGTCATCCCAGCGAAAGCTGGGATCGCCGAATTGCAGAGCGCCGCGAAAGAGGCCAGCGGCCCCAGCTTTCGCTGGGGCGACGAGCAGGTCAGCGAAGATAGAAGTCCACCGTCGTCACGACGCGCACTTTCTTGAACGGCGTGTCGGCGACGCCGTAATTCGCCTGGTCCCCGTCGCGTGCCTCGACCGAGAAATAGCCCTGCGTCGCGCTCTTGATCGCGCCGACGCCGGTCGCGCTGTCCTTAGCGAACTGCTCGGCAGAGGCGCGGGCGTCTCGGGTCGCCTCGGCCACCATCGCCGGCTTGATGTCGTTGAGCTGCGTGAAGCTGTAGGTGAGGCCCGACCCCTCCTGAAGCACCACGCCGTCGCGGACGAGGTCGAACTGCCGCGCTGCCGCTTTCTGCGCTCGCGCCACGTCGCCGGTGCGCAGCTGCAGCCGCTGTGTGACGGTGAACCGCTGGACGCCGTTGTTGTCGAAGTTCTGCATGACGCTCGCGCCCGCGGGTCGCAGTGCATCGGCGGGGAAGCCGAGGCCGGCGAAGAAGCGGCGGATCGCCGCCGTATCGCCGTCGATCTGCGCGCGCACCGCCGCCAGATCCTCGCCCGATCGCGCATAGTTGAGCGTCCAAACGGCAAGATCGGCAGTCACGTTCCGCTCGGCCAGCCCGCGCACCGTCACCGACCGGTCCGCCGCCCGCGCGCGGCGCAGGCCATCGCCCAGAAGATAGCCGCCGATGATTAGCCCCAGCGCCACCAGCGCAGCTGCGATTAAGGTGAACGAACCCCGCTTTTCCATCGTTATCGACTCCCCATATTCAACGCGGCGATGCTACGTGTCGGCCGATGAACCGTTGCTGACATACGACGAATGGAGCCAAGTGGCGATGAATTACCTCCATACGATGATCCGTGTGACCGATCCCGACGCGACGATCGCATTCTTCGATCTATTGGGGCTCAAGGAAGTGCGGCGGATGGAGAACGAGGGCGGTCGCTTTACGCTCATTTTCCTCGCCACGCCGGAGGACATGAATGGTCCTGGCGAGCGCGCGAAGGCGGAGGTCGAACTGACCTATAACTGGCCCGCCGACGACGGCAGCGCGCCCGAGGTTTATACCGGCGGGCGCAATTTCGGGCACCTCGCCTACCGCGTCGACAATATCTACGAGACGTGTCAGCGGCTGAAGGACGGCGGCGTGACGATCAACCGCCCGCCGCGCGACGGCAACATGGCCTTCGTGAAGACCCCCGATAACATCTCGATCGAACTGCTGCAGGCCGGCGACGCGCTGCCGCCCGCAGAGCCGTGGGCGTCGATGCCGAACACCGGGACCTGGTAAGGTGGACGGCCCGCTCGAGATCGTCCGCGTGCCCGTGCTCAGCGACAATTATGTCTGGCTGATCCACGATGACGAAAGCGGCGAGACCGTCGTCGTCGATCCGGGCGAGGCCGCGCCGGTGCTGGCGGCCGCCGATGCGCGCGGGTGGCGGATCGGCCAGGTCTGGAACACGCATTGGCACCCCGACCACACCGCCGGCAATCAGGCGATCAAGGACGCGCATGGCGCGGTCGTGACCGCGCCGGCGGCGGAGGCGGCGAAGATCCCGACTGCGGACAAGCTGGTTGCCGAGGGGGATACCGTTTCGATCGGCCGGCGGCAGGCGCGGGTGTGGGAAACGCCCGCGCACACCGCCGGCCATGTCAGCTTCCATTTCGAGGCGGAGGCGCTGGTCTTCGTTGGCGACACGATGTTCGCGATGGGCTGCGGCCGGCTGTTCGAGGGGACGGCGGAGCAGATGCACGCCGCGCTCCAGCGGCTGGCCGCGCTGCCCGCGCCGACGGTCGTCTATTGCGCGCACGAATATACGCTATCGAACGCGAAGTTCGCCGCGCATGTCGAGCCCGACAATGCCGGGATCGCCGACCGCCTGAAGCGGGTCGAGGCCCTTCGCGCCGATGGTCAGGCGACGGTGCCGACCACGATCGGCGAGGAGCGCGCGACAAACCCCTTCGTCCGGGTCGACAGCGCCGCCGCGCTGGCGCAGCTTCGCGAACAAAAGGATCAATTCAGGTAAAGATCGGGTGCTCAGCCCGCGTTCAGGCGTTCGAGCATTCACTTGCGTTGTCACAGGAGCCGGCCATGTCGCGAATCATCATCCTTGCAGCGCTTTCGATCGCCGGCACCGCGCTGTCCGGCTGTGCGGCTACTCCTCGCGAACAGGCAACGATGGCGGAGCGGAACGCCCGCGACGCCGCGCGGCTCGACCAGCGGTTGGCCGGGTTCACGCCGGGCAAGCCGGTCTCCTGCCTGCCGGTCAGCACCTCGCGCCGTAGCGAGTATTTCGGCGACACGATCATCTACGAGGTCAGCGGAAGCCTCGTCTATCGCACCGATACCAGCGGCGGCTGCGCGCTCAATCGCGACGATATCCTCGTCACGCAGACGTCGATCGGGACGCTTTGTCGCGGCGATATCGCGCGCACGATCGACCGCGGTTCGCGGTTCCCGAGCGGGGCGTGTTCGCTCGGCGATTTCGTACCCTATCGCAAGAGCCGCAGCTGATGCGCGCCGCCGCCCTGTTCGCCATGCTCGCGCTGGCAGGCTGCGCGCCTCGACAGCAGGCGCCAAACGACATTGCCGCGCGCGGCGATCGCGAACTTGCCGCGGCGATCGGCGATCGGGTGGCGGGCAAGCCCGAGCGGTGCATCAGCCCACAGAACAGCGGTGGCCCGCAGCTGATCGCCCCCGATCGGCTCGTCTATCGTGACGCCAGCACCGTCTGGGTCAGCCGCGCGGAGGGGTGCCCCTTCCTCGGCCGCGACGAGATCGTCATCGCCGAGGTCTATGGCGGCCAGCTATGCCGCAACGACCGCTTTCGCACGGTACAGCGCGGGACGAGCGCGGGCATTCCGGGGCCGTTCTGCCGCTATGGAGACTTCACGCCCTACCGCCGCCCGCGCTGAAAAACGCGCGCGGGAAAGACGCTTTGTCACCCCGGCCCTGAGTCGGGGTGACAAGAACATCGGTCAGAGGACGTAGCGGCTGAGGTCGGTGTTCCGCGCGATGCCCGCCAGCTGCGCCTCGACATAAGCCGCATCGACCGTGACGGTCGAACCCCCGCGATCCTCGGCGTCGAAGCTCACTTCCTCGAGCAGCTTCTCCATCACCGTCTGGAGGCGGCGGGCGCCGATATTCTCGACCTCGCCGTTCACCTGCGCGGCGATGCGGGCAACCGCGCGGATGCCGTCGTCGGTAAAGGCGATCTCGACCCCCTCGGTGCCGATCAGCGCGCGATACTGTTCGGGCAGGCTCGCCTTGGTGTCGGTCAGGATCGCGACGAAATCATCCTCGGTCAGGCCCTTCAATTCGACCCGGATCGGCAGGCGGCCCTGAAGCTCCGGGAGCAGGTCGCTCGGCTTCGCCACATGAAACGCACCCGATGCGATGAACAGCACATGGTCGGTCTTCATCGGCCCGTACTTCGTCGCGACGGTCGTGCCCTCGATCAGCGGCAGCAGGTCGCGCTGAACGCCCTCGCGGCTGACCGACCCGCCGCGCACGTCGCTGACCGCGATCTTGTCGATCTCGTCGAGAAACACGATGCCGTTCGCCTCCGCATCCGCCAGCGCGGCGCGATGCACCTCGTCCTGGTCGAGGCGCTTGTCCGCCTCCTCCTCGACCAGCTTGGCCCAGGCGGCGTGGACGTTCATCTTGCGCCGCTTAAGCTGCGGCCCGCCCAGTCCGCGCATCATCTCGCCCAGATTTATCATCTGCGGCGCGGCGCCGGGCACCTCGAACGGCGTCGGGCTGGATGCCTCCAGCTCGATCTCGATCTCCTTGTCGTCGAGATGTCCCTCGTTCAGCCGCTGGCGGAACGCCTCGCGCGTCGCCTGACTCGAATCCTTGCCGGTCAGCGCGTCGAGCAGGCGCGTCATCGCCGCCGCTTCCGCCTTGTCCTTCACCGCCACGCGGCGGCGCTCCTTCTCCAGTCGGATCGCTTCCTCGACCAGGTCGCGGGCGATCTGCTCGACGTCGCGGCCGACATAGCCGACTTCGGTGAACTTGGTCGCCTCGACCTTCACGAACGGCGCATCGGCCAGCTTCGCCAGGCGGCGGCTGATCTCGGTCTTGCCGCAGCCGGTCGGCCCGATCATCAGGATGTTCTTCGGCGAAACCTCATCACGCAGGTCGGCCGAAAGCTGCTGCCGCCGCCAGCGATTGCGCAGCGCGACGGCGACCGCACGCTTTGCGTCCTTCTGGCCGATGATGTGCGAATCGAGCGCGGCGACGATCGCCTTGGGGGTGAGGGTGTCGTTCATGTCTCTGTCTTGAAAGGAGGGTCAGGCGGCGCTGTCGAGCGCTTCGACCGTCAACCGGTCGTTGGTGTAGACGCAAAGCTCGGCGGCGATGCCCATCGCCTTGCGCGCCAGCACTTCCGGATCAGGCTCGTAGTCGGCGAGCGCGCGGGCGGCGGCGAGGGCGAAGTTGCCGCCCGATCCGATCGCGGCGATGCCGCCCTCGGGCTCCAGCACGTCACCATTGCCGGTGACGACCAGCGTCACGTCCTTGTCCGCGACGATCAGCATCGCCTCCAGATTGCGGAGGAACTTGTCGGTCCGCCAGTCCTTGGCCAACTCGACCGCGGCGCGCAGCAACTGGCCCTGGTGCCGCTCGAGCTTGGCTTCCAGCCGCTCGAACAGCGTGAAGGCATCGGCGGTGGCGCCCGCGAAGCCGGCGATCACCTTGCCGTCCCCCAGCGGGCGGACCTTTCGGGCGTTGGGCTTCATCACGGTATTGCCGGCCGAGACCTGGCCGTCGCCAGCGATCACCACGCGGCCCCCGCGGCGCACGGAGAGGATCGTCGTGCCGTGCCACGCATTGTCTTTGCTCATAGCGCGCATATGGGGAGGGGCCCCGCGCTGCCAAGGGCAGCGCAATTTCCCGATCACGCGCTGCCAAGGGTGGCGCTATTTCTCGACGCCCCTGACCTTCCCCCACTGGCGCATCGCCGCATAGCCCAGATAGCCGGTGCCGAAGAGCGTGTAGAGCTCCTCGGGCAGCGCGCGCAGATAGCCGGTGATGCCGCGCGCGATCGCATCGGCGGTGGCGGGGCTGGCGGCGGCGATCAGGCCCATCGGGATCGCCCACAGGAATAGCGCGTACATCACGTAGAGAAAGCCCGGCCGTGCGCGGCTGGTCCACGGATCGGGCGACTGCGCCTCCGCCACGATCGCCGAGAGCTGTGCGCGAAGGGCCTCCAGTTCCTGGCTGCCCTGCAGCTTGAGCAGCTCCAGCTTGGCGGCGTCGCGGGCGCGGGGGTCGGGGATGACCTTGTCGATGAGGCCCGCGAGCGGTCCGATGATCGCGTCGAGGATGCTCATGCGCCGTTCTCCATCGGATCGGCGAGCCGGTTCGCCAGCCAGCCGTAGAGAAACGCCTCGTTCGCCGGACGCTGTTCGGCGAGGCGCAGGTATCGCTCGCCCTGCATCGCCTCGACCGCCTTCAGGAGGACGATCTCGCCCCGATCTCCGCGCACGGCGAGGAATGCGTCGAGCGCGGCGAGCGTGCGCGGCCCGATCCGGCCATCGGCGGCGATGTCCGCATAATCACGGCCCTGCCGGTTCAGCGCGGTCAGCGCGCGCTGGAGGAACCCCGCCGCCACCGCCGGCCCCATGTTGACGCCGGTGTCGAACAGTTCGGCTGCCAGTCGAGGTGCTCGCTCCGCGACCGCATCGAATCGAGGCGCCAGCCAGTAGCGGCTGCGATAGAGCGAGGCCGCTGCGCTGCGCGGATAGTCGCGCATCGCCCCGCGATAGCCCGCCGCGCGCGCCGTCGCCGCCGTCACGCCCCACCGCGTCGGCCCGCCGCGATCGGCGGGGTGGTCGACGAAGCCCCCCTCGCGCGCGATGAGATCGTCGATCAACGTCTCGATTTCCATGCTACTCTCCCGCCCGAAACGATTCGACGGCTAACCGATATGGTTCGCTGTAGGACAGGTGCGAAAGGGCGTGAGCATGGGCGAGGATACGAACCGGCGGGCATGGCTGATCGGCGGCGGCGTTGCGGGCGCGGCGGCGGCGGGCGTCGCGGCCTGGTGGCTGACGCGGACCGAGACGCCCGACTATTCGCTGGTGCTCAAGGACGGCGCGATCGAGGTCCGCGCCTATGGCGCGCTGCCGATCGCGGAGGCGGTGCATGACGGCGACCGCGATGCGGCGCTCGGCAAGGGGTTTCGCGCGCTTGCCGATTACATCTTCGCCAAGTCGCGCGTGGGGGAGAAGATCGCGATGACCGCGCCGGTGATCGCCGACCGGGCCGGGGACAAGTGGCGCACCCGCTTCGTCCTGCCTTCGCAGTATCGCGATCTAACGCCGCCCGAGCCGGCCGGCGATGAAGTGGTGACGGCGACGCTGCCGGCGCGCCGTGTCGCCGCCATCCGGTTCGCCGGCCGCGCCGACGATGCGCTGCTGGCCGAGCGGGAGGCGGAATTGCGCGGCTGGCTGGGCAGCTACGGCCTGAAGCCGACAGGCCCGGCCGAGTACGCGTTCTACAACGCGCCCTTCGTGCCGGGGCCGCTGCGCCGTAACGAAGTCTTGCTGCCGGTCGCCAGCATCTATTGAAGCCGGTGTCGTAGAAGACTATATCACCTTCATGTTGAATTTGCTCTCGATCCTCATCGGACTCGTCGCGCTGCCGTTCCTGCTGTTCGGCTTCATCCCGTTCCTCGGCTGGTCGCTGTGGTTCGGGCTGATGATCCCCGTCGTCGGGACGGTGGTCGGTGCGCTTTCCGACAGCAATGCCGGCCGCAACCTCAACCTCATCATCCTGGCCATCGGCGCCATCCGCCTCGCGCTCGGCGGCGGCATCATCTGAAACGAAAAGGCCCGGCGATCGCTCGCCGGGCCCCTCGATCAGGCTGTAGATCGCTTAGCGGCAGCTGACGCCGCCGCGGTCGATCTCGCGGCCCAGCAGCGCGCCGCCGCCTGCACCGAGCAGCGTTCCGAGCAGGCCCGAATTGCCGTTGGTCAGCACGTTGCCGAGCACGCCGCCGCCCACCGCGCCGATCACCAGACCGGTCGTGCCGTCATTGCGGCGGCAATAATACCGCCCATCATTGCCGCGATAGAGGCGGTCGTTCCGGCCGAGACGGCGCGGCTGGTAATAGCGGCCGTCGCGGTAATAATTGTCCGCATAATAGCGGCGCTGGCCCGGCGGCAGGCGGTTCCAGTCGTAGTTGCGGGCCTGGCGCCAATCGCGGCGATCTTCGCGATAGTCCTGACGGGCGTCGCGGACATTGTCGCGATACTCGCGGCGCGCCTCGCGCACGTCACGACGCGAGTCGGCATCGCGCAGGTCCTCGCGATATTCGCGCTGTGCGTCGCGCACTTCGCGGTTGTATTCGCGGTTGTACTCGCGCGGGCTCTGCTGGGCCATGGCGGGCACGGCCGGGATCGCGACTGCGGCGATCAGCGCGCCGAGGATGGGGGTACGCATCGAATTTCCTCCTGTCATAGGTGGCGGAAGAACGACGCGACCCACATCAAGTTTCGTGAACGTAAAACTACGTTCGGTTCAGGTTAGAGCCGGGTCGTGCCAGGATAGGCAAAAAGAAGATCAGCCTCCTGATCTGCCTCGATATTTTCCGAACCCGTCACCGATACGCATTCGCCCGCCTGCCATTCGACGCCGGCGACATTTCCATTGCCGCGGACTGGCACCAACCATCCGGTAACGCCCGCGGGCAGCGAAACGTCGCGCCCCCCGGTCCAGCGTTCGAGCACGAACTTCGGCCCTTCGACGAGGATCGTGCGCCCCGCCTCGACCTCGCCGGGCGAGGGGTAGGGGATGTAGGGCACCGGATCGCTGACCGCGACGCCGTCGTCGAGATGCAACTCGCGCGGGCGGCCATAATCGTAGAGACGATAGGTCGTCTCGCTGTTCTGCTGCACCTCGATCAGCGTGATGCCGGCACCGATCGCGTGGATCGTGTTCGATTCCGAATAGAGGAAGTCGCCCGCCTTCACCGGCTTCCAGTAGACAAGGTTCTCGATCGACCCGTCGAGCGCGGCGGCGCGCAGTTCCTCGGCGGACAGCGGACGGACCGTGCCCACCGCGATCGTCGAATCCGGTTCGGCATCGAGGATCAGCCAGCATTCGTCCTTGCCGCGCGGCAGGCCGCGGGCCTGCGCCTGCTCGTCATTGGGATGGACCTGCACGGACAGTTTCTCGCTCGTGAACAGGTACTTGATGAGGAGGTCCGGGGTCGCATCGCCCGGTTCCTGGAACCAGACCTCGCCCACCGGCTCGCCGCCGGGCGCCGGATCGGGAAAGCCGGGAAACAGGTGCGTGCGGCCCCAGGGCTTTTCGACGCGGTGGGTGGCAAGCTTGGTCGCGGGCAAGGGGCTTCTCCGTCGGATGGCAGTGGCTGCTGCAACGCAGCGGTATCGGCATGGGCTCCCCCGCGGGCAACCGTTTTTCCGGCGCGTCCGGTCGCCTCCAAAAATCCGTTGTTCGCGCCTTCAACCCTCGGGTAAGGAGGCGCGATGCGTAGCCTGCCCACCCGCCCGTTCGCGATCGCCGCGATTGCCCTGTCCGCCTTCGGCCTGTCGGGCTGCGCCAAGTCGAAGAAGGGCGCCGACATCCCCTATGTCGCGCGCGACGTGGGCACGCTCTACACTGCGGCCAAGCAGCGGCTCGATCGCGGCCAGTACAAGCAGGCGGCGGCGCTGTTCGACGAGGTTGAGCGTCAGCACCCCTATTCGATCTGGGCCCGCCGCGCGCAGTTGATGAGCGCGTTTAGCTATTACCTGAACAAGGATTACACCGAGTCGATTCAGTCGGCGCAGCGCTTCCTGTCGGTGCACCCGGGCAATCGCGACGCGCCGTACGCCTATTATCTGATCGCGCTCGGCTATTACGAGCAGATCACCGACGTGACGCGCGATCAGAAGATCACGCAGCAGGCGCTCGACGCGCTCGGCGAGCTCTCGCGCCGCTATCCGGACACGCGCTACGCCGCCGACGCACGGCTGAAGGTCGATCTGGTCCGCGACCACCTGGCCGGCAAGGAGATGGAGGTCGGGCGCTTCTACGGCCGCCGCGGCCAGTGGCTTGCCGCCTCGATGCGTTATCGCACCGTCGTCGACCAATTCCAGACCACCAGCCACGCGCCCGAAGCGCTGCTGCGCCTGACCGAAGCCTATCTGAACCTCGGCCTGCGCGAGGAAGCGAAGAAGTCGGCCGCGGTGCTCGGCGCGAATTATCCGGGCACCGACTGGTACGAGCGCGCGTACAAGCTGGTGAACGAATATCCCGTGCTGCCGGCGCAGCAGGTCGAGAAGCCGGCCAAGGAAATGCAGCCGGTGGGCGCCTGACGCCCGCCGCGACGCCCCGCTCATGCTGAACGCGCTGTCGATCCGCGATGTGGTGCTGATCGAGGCGCTCGACCTCGATTTCGGCCCCGGCCTTGCCGTGCTCACGGGCGAGACCGGCGCGGGCAAGTCGATCCTGCTCGACGCGCTCGGCCTCGTCCTCGGCGCGCGCGGCGACAGCGGGCTGGTGCGGCATGGCGCGGCGCAGGCGGTGGTGACGGCCAGTTTCGAAACGCCCGCCACCGACGGTCCGATCGCCGCGCTGCTCGCCGACAACGGCCTCGACCTCGACCCTGGCGAGCCCTTGATGATCCGCCGCCTGGTCAAGGCCGATGGCGGCAGCCGCGCGTTCGTCAACGACCAGCCCGCATCGGCCGGCCTGCTGCGCGAACTCGGCGCGATGCTCGTCGAGATCCACGGGCAGCACGACGATCGCGGCCTGTTGAATCCGCGCGGGCACCGGGCGCTGCTCGATGCGTTCGCGCGCACCGATACGGCGGCGGCGAACGCCGCGTGGCGCGAATGGCGCGCGGCGCTCGCCAAGCTGGAAGAAGCGCGCGCGGTGCAGGAAGTCGCCGAGCGCGACCGCGACTACCTCGCCCACGCGGTCGAGGAACTGGTCAAGCTCGCGCCCGAGCCCGGCGAGGAGGCGCTGCTGGCCGAGCGGCGGGCGACGATGCAGCGCGGCGAACGGGCGGCGGGCGAACTCGCCGCGGTCGCCGACCTGCTCGACGGATCGGACGGGGCGTTGTCTCGCCTGCGACAGGCGGCGCGCATCCTCGAGCGAACCGGCGACGCGCATCCCGCGCTGGTCGAGGCACTCGCCGCGATCGACCGCGCAATCGTCGAGGGGGCGGTTGCGCAGGATCAGATCGACGCGGCGGCAGAGGCGCTGGCCTTCGACCCCGCAGTGCTCGAGGCGGACGAGGCGCGGCTGTTCGAACTGCGCGGGCTGGCCCGCAAGCACCGCGTCCAGCCCGACGATCTTGCCGCGCTGGCGGCGGACTTCTCCGAGAGGCTGGCGCTGGTCGAAGGCGGGGAGGCGAGCATGACCGGCCTGACCCGCGCCGCCGCGACCGCGGAAGCGCGCTATGCCGAGGCGGCACAGGCGCTGTCGGCGCAGCGGATCGAGGCTGCCGCTCGGCTCGACACCGCGGTGATGACCGAACTAGCCCCCCTCAAGCTCGATGCCGCCCGCTTCCGCACCGCCGTCGCGGCGCTACCGCGCGAGGGCTGGGGGCCGGACGGCAGCGACCGCGTCGAGTTCGAAGTGTCGACCAATCCCGGCGCGCCCTTTGCCCCCTTGATGAAGATCGCCAGCGGCGGCGAATTGTCGCGTTTCATCCTCGCGCTCAAGGTCGCGCTGGCGGAGGAGGGCGGCGCCCGCGCGCTGGTGTTCGACGAGATCGACCGCGGCGTCGGCGGTGCGGTGGCGAGCGCGATCGGCGAGCGGCTGTCGCGCTTGTCGGGGCGCAATCAGGTCCTCGTCGTCACCCACAGCCCGCAGGTCGCGGCGCGCGGCGACCGGCACTATCGCATCGCCAAGTCGAGCGACGGCACCGTAACCCGCACCGGCGTCACCCCGCTGGATGCCGACGAACGGCGAGAGGAAATCGCCCGGATGCTGTCGGGGGCGGAAGTGACGCCCGAGGCGCGGGCACAGGCGCAGCGATTGCTGGCGGTCGCCTAGAGCGTCGCCTCGATCGCCCGCGCTGCCACGTCGGGGTCCTCGGCCTGGGTAATCGGGCGTCCCACCACCAGGATCGAGGCACCCGCATCCAGCGCCGCCCGCGGCGTCACGACCCGCTTCTGGTCGCCGACCGGGCCGTCGGCGGGGCGAACGCCGGGTACGACGAAGAAGCCGTGCGGCCACGCCTTTTTTGCCGCCGCCACCTCCGCGCCCGAGCAGACGATGCCGTCCACCCCGGCATCATGCGCCAGCTCGGCAAGGCGCAGCACCTGCTCGTGCGGATCGCGCTCGACGCCGATCGCGCGCAGGTCTTCGCCGTCGAGGCTGGTGAGCGTGGTGACGGCGACGACCTTCGTCCCCGTCGGCGCCGCCGCCTTCGCATCCTCAAGCATCGCCCGCCCGCCCGAGGCATGGACGGTCAGGATCGCGGGTTCCAGCGGGCCGAGCGCCTGGATCGCCTTGGCAACGGTATTGGGAATGTCGTGGAACTTGAGGTCGAGGAAGATCGGCAGGCCGATTTCGGCCATTTCCTTCACCCCCGACCGGCCGTTCGCCATGAAAAACTCGAGCCCGAGTTTCAGCCCGCCGACATGATGCCGCACGCGCTTGGCGATCGCGGCGGCGCGCTCCAGCTCCGGCGTGTCGAGCGCGACGAATAGCGGCGAGCTCATGCTCGCGTCTCCACCGCCGTCTCGGCGGGGATCAGCGGCGGCGCGGCGACGGGCGGGGCGGCGAGGACCGGATCGCCCGGCACCGCGGCGGGCGAGGGCGCGGCCTGAACCGCACGAAGCTCGGCGACGGTCCGCTCGCTGCTGGCCAGCCGCGACTTCAGCCGCCATCGCGTGCCGACATGGACCAGCCATAGCGGCAGGAAACCCAGCAGGAACATGATCGCCATCAGGAGCGGCAGGTTGATGTCGGCGACCAGCCCGCCCCACAGCTTCACCGGCACCGGCGCCCAGTTGTTGAACGAGAAGGCAACGACGATGCCGGCGATCAGCACCCATATCAACGTGCGCAGAAACTGCATTGCGACCCCTAGGGCAGTGGAGCGGCGATGCTAGGCGCAGATGCCCCCCGCGGCTAGTCCCCGCGCGGACCCAGCTCGGCCCGGATCGAGGCGAGCAGGCCCGGAATGGTCTTCAGCCGGTCCGCTTCCTCGTCGAGGATCGCGTGGAACAGCGCGCGCTTGATCGCGGTGGCGCGGCCGGGCCGCAGCCGCGTGCCCGGGGGCAGCGAGGACAGGACGATGTCGACCAACCGCTCCGCCCCGTGCAGGCGGCCCCACAGATAGTCGTTCTCGCGATAGGCGCGGCTGAAGAAGGCACCGAAATTGTGGAACTGCGTCCCCTTGAGGCAGGCATCGGCACCACCCTCGCGGATCGCGGTGGCGTCGTCAGGGCTGATGCGGTCGACACGGACGGGATCGAACTCGTCCAGCCCCTCGCCCTGCAGCAGCGGCAGCGTGGCGATATCGAAGAAGGGGAAGCCGAGATAGGCGAGCAGCAGCGGCCGCTTGAGGTCGCGCGACAGCCCGCTGAGCGCGGTGGCGAGCGCGGCATCCGTCTCGGCATCGAGTTGCGTCAGGTTCAGCGCGCCGTCGAGCGCATCGAGCGCCGCACCGGCATCGGCGGGCAGCCGGCGCGCGACGTCGCGAAGACCGGCATGCGTCTCGGCACGTTGCGCCTCCAGATACGCCGACAGGGCGGTGTACGCCGCTTCGCGCACCTCGCTCAGGTCGCTGCGGTCGTGGTCGCCGTCCTGCTCGCCGATGCGCCGGACGAGCAGGCGCAGGCGCCGGATGCGAAAGCCGATGTCGAATGCGCGCAGGAAGGCGATCGCCTCTGCCCCCGCGCCGCCGGCATGGGCGGTGCCGATCTCGTACGCCCCCCGCTCGCGCGCCGCCGCCGCGACGGCTTCACGGATGCGGCGCTGGGGTTCGGGGCCGTCGCGCCCGGCGAGTTGCGACAGGAGCTGGGCGGTACGGTCGATCACCCCCTCGAGCTTGAGGATGCCGTACGCCGCCTGTCCGTAGCCCGCGCGCGTCGCGGCCGCGGCCTGTGCGCGGCGACGCCATGCCGCCAGCCGCTTCGGGGTCGGATAGTCGAGGAGGAAGGTGTAGCCGAACAGCCCCTCCACCTGACCCTCGACCTCGCCGCGAAGCTGGTCGAGAATCGCATTCATCCGCTCGATCCGCGCCGAGCGGGCGGACAGCGCCTCGAGGCTGTCGCGGATCGGCTGCTGACGGGGGATTTCCGACAGCGCGCCGATCAGTGTCTGGAAGAAGCCGGGTACGCCGTCGATCTTGCCGTTGAGCGCAAAGGCGAAGCCGGGGGCCGGGTCGATGAAGACGAAGCGGCGGTCGATCTGCCGCCGCGCGGGCCGCTCGCGCAGCGCGGCGATGGCGGGACGGAAGGGCGCGTTGGCGAGGACCGAACCGTCGATCAACACCGCCCGCTCGGCCCCGCGCGCGCTGGCATGCCGCGGCATCGCGCGGGCGAGAAAGGCATCGCGCGTCGGCCATTCGCTCTCACGCGCTGCCATCACCCGGTCGAGTTCGGCGACGGTGAACGGCGGAAAAGCGCCCGGAAAGCTGGAGGTCGCGCGCGCCGCGAAGGTGAGGTCGGGCGCCTCCGCCAGTCGCTCGCCCGGCCGACCGTGCGACGAGAAGGAGAGGACGAGGCGATGCTCGGTCTCCACCACTTCGGCCGGCGAATTGAGCCGCAATCGCTCCGGGTGCCCCGCAAAATCGGTGACGGTGACGAACAGGTCGAGCGGCTGGCCATCGGGGAGCAGCCGCGGGCCGGCAGGCGCCGCCGCCATCGCGTCGAACGCGTCGAGGATGAGATTGCACAGTCGCTCGCCCCCGAAGGGCGGCTCGAACCAGCGGGAGCGGACGAAATGGTCGAGCTTGGCGCGCACCTCGTCCCTCGCCGCGACCTCGACCGTCTCGTCGATCAGCTTGCCGCTGCCCGCCGCCATCCAGGCGAGCGGGCGCGCCCAGAATTTGGTCATCGCATGGCCGGGCGCCTGGGCGGGGTCGATCAGCCGCTCTACATCGGCATCGCGCAGCCACAGGTCGGTCAGCGGGTCCAGGCTCTCGCCGGTGTCGATCGCGCGGGCGAGGAAGACGCTGTTGATGCCTCCCGCCGATGCGCCCGCCAGAATGTCGGTCAGCACCCGCAGCCGGACGCCGGAAGCTTCGGCGATCTCCTCGAACATCGCGCGATAGACACCCTGGCTGCCGCCCGACGCCGGATCGCCTGCACAGAAGGCACGGCTGGCGCTGAGCAGGCGCCATAGTTCCTTGGTGATGCCGTGCATGTAGACGGCAAGGCTGATGCCCCCGTAACACACCAGTGCCAGCCGCAACTCCTTGTCGCGCATCAGTGCAGCAGTGCCCAGATCGGCAGATGATCGGACGCGACGCGCGCGGCGGCGCTCATGTGGACCCCGCAGTCGGCGATGGTGAGGCCGGGGCTCACCATGATCCGGTCGAGCCGCCCCACCGGGCGGCGCGCATGAAAGCTCGGCCCGGTTTCCGCGATCGCATGGCTGCGCGCGAAATCCTGAAGGCATCCGGCGGTCGGCCGCCATTCGTTGAGGTCGCCCATCATCACGCTCGGCAGCTTATGCTGCGCAGCATCGAGATGGTCGAGCACCGCCTTCGCCTGCTTGCGCCGCCACAGGCCCGACAGGTCGAGATGCATCCCGACCACACGCAACCTGTGCTTGCCGACGCGTAGATCGGCGCGCACCGCGCCGCGCGGTTCGAGCGCGGGCAGAACGATAGGCTGCGCGTCGAGGATCTCGGCGGACTTGCGCACGAGCAGGACGTTGCCGTGCCAGCCCATGCTGGCGGCGCGGACGGCGACAGGCACCGCCTGGTAATCGCTGTGCTCGGCGAGCAGGTGCTGGGTCAGCACGGCGGCGCGGGTGCCGAAGCGGCGGTCGGCCTCCTGCAAGGCGACGATGTCGGCGTCGATCTCGCGCAGCACCTCGAGGATGCGGTCGGGGTTGCGGCGGCGGTCGGTGCCGATGCCCTTGCGCATGTTGTAGCTCGCGACTTTCAGCATCGTCAGGCTGAAAGCCGTCGCGGCGCCGTGGGTTCCGCCTGGCTCACCGATCAAGCTCGATCCGCGCGATCAGGCCGCCGCCGTCGCGGTTGGTCAGCGTCACCCGCCCGCCCGCATCGCGGACGATCGCGCGCGTGAGCGCGAGGCCGAGGCCGATGCCCCCGGTGTCGCGATTGCGCGAGCTTTCGAGGCGGACGAACGGATCGAATACCGCGTCGAGCTTGTCGGGGGGCAGGCCGGGGCCGCGGTCGCAGACGGCGATGACGACGCGGGCTTCCTCGGTCGCGATGTGCACCTCGGCCGCGCCGGCATATTTGATCGCGTTCTCGATCAGGTTGCGGACCGCACGGCGCATCAGGCTGGGGCGCAGGCGCATGCGGATGCGCTCGGCCTCGTCGAAGGCGACGTCGTGGTCGAGGTCGCGGAAATCCTCAACCACCGCATCGACCAGCGCGGCGAGGTCGACATCGGCGATCGGCTCTGACGGGCGGCCGAGCCGGGCGAGCGAGAGAATGTCCTCCAGCGTCCGCGTCATCTCGTCGACGATATCGGCCATGCGCTGGCGATCGGTGTCGTCGTCGACCGACTCGATGCGGACGCGCAGCGCCGCCAGCGGGGTGCGCAGGTCGTGGCCGATCGCGCCGAGCATCCGGTCCTTCTCGTCGAGCATCGCCGACACGCGCGACGACAGCTCGTTATACGCGGCGATCAGGGCGCGCAGGTCGCCGGGGCCGCGCTCGACCATCGGTTCGGGATCGCTGCCGGGCGCAAAGGCCCTCGCACGGGCGGTGAGTTCGGATAGTGGGCGTGCCACGCGCCGGCCGATCCACAGGACGGGCAGGAGCACGACGGCATAGAGGATCAGCGTCTGGGCGATCAATTGCCAGACCAGCCCCTGCTCGGTGCGCGGCCATGGACCGTTGAGGCTCAGCCAGCGGCCGTTGGGAAGCTCGACCCCGACGATCACCTCTGCGCCCAGGCTGGCGAGGCGGCGGGCGCGGTCGGGGCGCATGTCCGCGAGCCGCGGGTCGTTCGGGCGGAAGCGGCGGATCCCGCTGACGACGGATCGATAGGCGATGTTGCTGTCGGCAAGGCCGGCGCGGATGCCCGCCTCGATCTCCTCGGCATGGGGCAGCCCGGCGGGCACCGGGTTCGCCCTGACGATGCGCAGCCGCGACCGCGGCCGCTCGAACGCGGCGATGCGGCCCGACTGGTACCGCTCAGCGGCATCGACGACGCGCGTGACCGTGGGCACGACGATCTGCGTGAAACGAAGCTCGCGCCGCTCGCGATAGAGCAGGCCGAAGTTGATCGCCTGCGCCACGAACAGCGCCAGCGCGACGAGCAGCGCGATCTGACCCGACAGGCTGCGCGGCGGCCCTAAGCGAAGTTTCACAGGCGGGTGACTTCAGCCGCCAGCGTGTAGCCGCCGCCCCACACCGTCTTGATGATCGCGGGGTTCTTCGCGTCGGCCTCGATCTTCTTTCTCAGACGGCTGACCTGGTTGTCGATCGCGCGGTCGAAGGCAGCAGCTTCGCGCCCCTGCGTCAGGTCGAGAAGCTGGTCGCGCGTCAGCACCTGTCGCGGGCGCGTGACCAGCGCGAGGAGGAGATTGTACTCGCCGGTCGACAGCGGCACCTCCACGCCTTCGCGGTCGACCAGCGTGCGCTCGCCGGTCTTGAGCACCCAGCCGGCAAAGGCATAGGCGCCCGCCTCCGGCGCATGCTGGCGCACCGAGCCGGAGGCGACGCGGCGCAGGATCACCTTGATCCGGGCGAGCAGCTCGCGCGGGGAAAAGGGCTT
The DNA here is from genome assembly GCA_913775795.1 of uncultured Sphingomonas sp. GTDB lineage: Bacteria > Pseudomonadota > Alphaproteobacteria > Sphingomonadales > Sphingomonadaceae > Sphingomonas. The sequence goes on from CAJYLT010000053.1 coordinate 21,245, forward strand.
CACAACATAATCGTCGGCACCCATTTCGAGGCCGACGATGCGGTCGGTCTCCTCACTGCGCGCGGTCAGCAGGATGACCGGCGTCTCGCTCGTCTCGCGGATGTGACGACAGAGGCTGAGCCCGTCCTCGCCCGGCATCATGATGTCGAGGATCGCAAGGTCGATCGCATAGGCCGCCAGCCGTGCGCGCGCGCCCTCCGCATCGCCCGCCTGCGTCACGCGAAAGCCCTGCTTGGTCAGGTACTGCGCCAGCGGATCGCGGATCGAGCGTTCGTCGTCGACGAGGAGGAGGTGGGGGATTTCGGCCATGTGCGAACCTTGGCAGGCGGCGGGGCGCCCTGACTAGAGAAAAGGTTGCGCCGGGCGAGCGCCGGGGAGGAGGCTCGCCCGCCCGGCGCGCCGGCGTCAGGCGCCGGTAGCGGGTGGGGTCATGCCGGGGCCGCCGCGATGACCGCGCCGGGCCTGCATTTCGGCGGCGTCGATGCGGCCGTCGCCGTTGGTGTCCATCTTCTGGAACCGCTGCTTGGCGCCGGCGACGAACTCGGCCTCGCTGATCGCGCCGTCGCGATCGGTATCGAGGCGCGCGAGCATGCGCTCGCCGCCGCCGCGCCCGCCGCCGCGCTTGCCCCACTTGCCCTGGCGCTCGCCCGGCTCGATTGTGCCGTCGCGATCGGTGTCGGCGCGCGCGAAGCGGCTGGCGGCGGCGGCGCGGAACTCGGCTTGGCTGATCTTGCCGTTCTTGTCGGAATCGACGCGTTCGATCATCTGCGCGGCGCGAGGGCCCTTCAGCTCGTCGGCGCTCAACTGGCCGTCGCGGTTCGTGTCCAACGTGGCGAAACGCTGATCGGCGCGCGCCATCGCCTCGGCCTGCGTCGCGGGCGGGGCGGGGCGCTGCGTCGCGTCCTGCGCGGCATAGGCCACGCCGGCAAAGGCGGCGCCGCCGAGGGCGGTGGCGGCGATCCATCGGGGAAGGGTCTTGGCATTCATCGTCATCGTCCTGCATGGGCGACGGGGTTCATTCCCGACGTCGTGAGCCACGATATGGCAAGCGCCTGTCGCGCCGATATGTCGCCCGGCCGTAGGGTTTGTCGCGAAATGTCGCAGTGCAAGGTTGCAAATCGCTACGTTTCGGAAGCCGGGTATGCTCCTTTCGAGTGATGGTATCGACGCAACACTGTCCGGAAAACCCCTTGATGGCGGTGCAGATAGCGCTTGACGTTGGCGGCGGCGCATCGCTTATTCGAGCAATGGGTACGCACAGGTTCAAATGTGCGGCCCGGGAGGAGAGGATATGACCAAGCCGCAGTTGATGACCGCGTGCGGGCTTGCCGCGCTGACGCTTGCATGGGGTTCGCCCGCCTTCGCACAGACGGCCGCGACCGACCCCGCCGCGCAGCCGGCAAGCCCCACAGAACAGGCATCGACCGAGCAGTCGAGCGACGATCCCGCCGCCGACATCATCGTGACCGCCCAGGGCCGTGCACAGATCCTGACCGACGTGCCCGTCGCCGTCTCCGCGGTGTCGGCAGAGGCGTTGCAGCTGTCGGGTGCGACGGACATCCGCGCCCTCAATCAGCTCGCCCCGTCGCTGCTCGTCAGCTCGACCGGCTCGGAAGCGAACGGGTCGGCGCGTATCCGCGGCATCGGCACGGTCGGCGACAATCCCGGCCTCGAAAGCTCGGTCGCGGTGTTCATCGACGGCGTCTATCGCTCGCGCTCGGGTATCGGCCTCAACGAACTGGGCGAGATCGACCGGATCGAGGTGCTGCGCGGACCGCAGGGCACGCTGTTCGGCCGCAACGCGTCGGCGGGCATCATCAACATCGTCTCGAAGCAGCCGACCTTCGACGGCATCCACGGCATGGCCGAGGCGACATACGGCAATTACGACTTCTGGCGGCTCCAGGGCGCACTCAACGTGCCGCTCGGCGAAACGCTCGCGGCGCGGGTCGACGGCGTCTATGTGAAGCGCGACGGCTTCTACAACGACGTCGCCAACAACGTCGACGTGAACAACCGCGATCGCTGGTTCGTGCGCGGCCAGCTGAAGTTCGAGCCGACCAGCGACTTCAGCGTCCGCATCATTGGCGACTATACGAAGCGCGACGAGCGGTGCTGCGGCGCGACCTATGTCGACCGCTCGGTCACGCCATCGGTCGGCAATCTCAACAACCCGGCGACGCCGCTGACAACCGGTCTGCCGGGCGGCAACAACATCATCAACGTGCTGCGCGACCTCGGCCAGCCGCTGGCGTCGTTCAATCCGGGTTACGACCGGACGATCTATTCGACGCCGGGCCGCAGCTTTGCCGGCAAGACGACGGACAAGGGCATCTCGGGCCAGATCGACTATGATTTCGGCGCGGCGAAGCTGACCTCGATCACCGCCTATCGCGACTACAAGTCGGACCAGGGATCGGACACCGACTATTCGACGATCGACATCCTGTACCGCGCGGCGGACGGCAATTCCTATCGCCAGTTCCAGACGTTTAGCCAGGAGCTTCGGCTTCAGGGCGAGGCATTCGGCGGCAAGCTCGACTGGTTGATCGGTGGCTATTACGCCAACGAAGACCTGACGGTGAACGACAATCTGCGCTTCGGGAACCAGTATGGCCGGTTCGCGACCTGCCGCATCATCTCGGGCAGTGCGCTCGCGTCGCTCTACTCGCCGACCAACGCCTCGTGCATCAGCCCCACGGGGCGCGCGGTGCTCAACGGCCAGGTGCCGGGCGTCGCCTCGCCGCTGGGCGCGGCGGGGCCGCTCGTCGTCGGCGCGCTCGACCGATTGAACGGCATCAACGACCGCGGCACGGTGCGCGATCATTTCGAGCAGAATAGCCGCAACTATGCGTTCTTCACGCACAACATCATCCATCTGGCCGACACGCTCGATCTGACGCTCGGCCTTCGCTACACCAACGAGCGCAAGCGGCTGGATGCCAGCTTCCAGAACGACAACACCGCCTGCGTCCAGAACCAGCAGGCGCTGGGCAGCTTCCTGACCAACCCCGCGCTCGCCGCGGTCGCGGGCGGCATTATCGGCCTGTCGTGCCAAGGCAATTCGACGAGCGAGATCAACAACACCTCGCTCCGCGACGAGCGCAACGAGGACGAGTTCACCGGCACCGCGATCCTGTCGTGGAAGCCGACCGACGACGTGCTCCTCTACGGCAGCTATTCGCGCGGGTATAAGGCGGGCGGCTTCAACCTCGACAAGTCGGCGCTGAAAAACCCGCTCGCGAGCTTCGCGTCGCTGGGCGGCGTGCAGGCGCTGTCGCGCAACCTCCAGTTCGATCCCGAGATCGTCAACGCGTACGAAGTCGGCGCCAAGCTGTCGGTGCGCAACTTCACGCTGACCGCGGCGGCGTTCCGGCAGGAGTTCAAGAACTTCCAGCTCAACACGTTCAACGGCGCGGTCTTCCTCGTCGCCACGGTCAATTCGTGCAAGAACGACCTGGGCGGTGCGGATCGCGATGCCAGTGCCGCAACGGGTGCCTGTGCGCCGGACGACGTCAAGTACGGCGTGGTCTCGCAGGGCGTGGAGCTCGAGGCGAGCGTGCGCCCGGCGCGCGACGTGAACATCAACCTCGGCATGACCTATGCCGACACGCATTACCGCGAGAACCTGGTCGGCAGCGCCAATGGCATCCCGCTCGATCCGGCGCTGCGCGTCCTGCCCGGCAAGCAGTTGTCGAATGCGCCGGAAATCGTCGCGACGGCCAGCGCGTCGTGGACGCCGGAACTGGGCAGCTCGGGGCTACAGGGGCTGTTCTATGTCGATACGCGCGTGACCGACGACTACAACACCGGCTCGGACCTGTTCCCGCAAAAGGCGCAGGACAGCTTCGTCCTCGTCAATGCGCGCGTGGGCATCCGCGGCCGCGACGAACTCTGGGCGCTGGAGGTTTGGGCGCAGAACCTGACCAACACGCAGTATACGCAGGTCGCGTTCAACTCGCCGTTCCAGGCGGGTGCGACCAGCGCGCCGTTCGTCGATCCGTCGTTCCCGGGCGGCCGCCAGATCTTCTCGCAATATCTGGCCGAGCCGCGCACCTATGGCGTGACGCTGCGTACCCGCTTCTGATGGGGAGAGGGGAGGGGGCGGGGGCTTTCGAGCCGCCGCCCCTTTTCTATTCGAAGACGACGACCGACCGGACGCTGTCGCCCGCGCGCAGCTTGTCGAAGGCGGCGTTGATGTCGGTCAGCGCGATCCGCTCGGCCACCATCGTGTCGAGGTCGAGCAGGCCGTCGAGGTACATGCGAACGAGTCGCGGAAGGTCGATCGGGAAGCGGGTGGAGCCGAGCAGCGAGCCCTGCAGCTTCTTGCCCGTCAGGAACGAGGGGCCGGGTAGCGACACAGACTGGCCCGGCGCGATCATGCCGAGGATCGTCGCGGTGCCGCCGCGTTTCAGGATCGCCCAGGCGAGTTCGGCGGTCGCCTGCCGCCCGACCGCCTCGATCGCGTAATCGACGCCGCCGCCGGTCAGCGCGGTCAGCTCGCGCGCGGCATCGTCGGGGGCGAAGGCGTGGGTTGCGCCCATCTTGAGCGCGATCTCCCGCTTGTCGGCGACGGGATCGATCGCGGCGATCAGGCCCGCGCCCGCGATCCGCGCAGCATTGATCGCGGCAAGGCCGATGCCGCCCGCGCCGATCACCGCGACGCTCTCGCCGGGCTTGACCTTGCTGTCGTTAAACACCGCGCCAGCGCCGGTGATGACCGCGCAGCCGAGCAGCGCCGCGCGGTCGAGCGGCATCGCCCTGTCGATCGCGACGCACGCATTCTCGTGGACCAGCATCGCCCCGGCGAACGCCGACAGGTTGAGGAATGGCGTCAGCGGCGTCCCGTCCTCGAGGCTGAGGCGCGGCGGCGCATCCTTTGGCCGCCGCGTCGCCGGGCTGACACACAATGACGGGCGCCCGCTCGCGCAAAACTCGCATGCGCCACAAAAGACGGTGAAGAAGGTGACGACGTGATCGCCCGGCTTCACGCTCACCACGCCGTCGCCAACCGCCAGCACGACGCCCGCCGCCTCATGCCCCGGCACCGTCGGCATCGGGTGCGGAAAGGCGCCGTCGACGAAGTGCAGGTCCGACCGGCAAACCCCGCACGCGGCGGTGCGGATCAGCACTTCGCGCGCGCCGGGGGCATCGACCTCGATCGTCTCGATCGTCAGCTGCGCGCGGGGTTCGCGAAGAACGGCGGCCTCGACCTTCATGCGCCGTGCCGCCCGAACTCGGCGCGGGCGATCGCGCGGTTGTGCACCTCGTCCGGGCCATCGGCGAAGCGCAGCGTGCGCAGCCCCGCCCAGGCGGCGGCCAGCGGCGTATCCTGCGACACGCCCATGCCGCCATGCGCCTGGATCGCGTCGTCGAGCAGTTGCAGCGCCATCGTCGGCGCCTGCACCTTGATCATCGCGATCTCGAGCTGCGCGGCCTTGTTGCCCGCGCGGTCCATCATGTCGGCGGCCTTGAGGCAGAGGAGCCGCGTCATCTCGATGTCGATCCGCGCGCGGGCGATCCGCTGTTCCCAGATCGAATGGTCGGCGATCCGCTTGCCGAAGGCGGTGCGCGCCATGAGGCGCTTCGCCATCAGCTCGATCGCCATCTCGGCGGTCCCGATCGTGCGCATGCAATGGTGGATGCGCCCCGGCCCGAGCCGCCCCTGCGCGATCTCGAACCCGCGCCCTTCGCCCAGCAGCAGGTTGTCGGCGGGGACGCGGACATTCTCGAGCACCACCTCGCCATGCCCGTGCGGCGCGTGGTCATAGCCATAGACGCTCAGCATCCGCTCGATCCGCACGCCCGGCGTGTCGAGGGGCACGAGGATCATCGACTGCTGCTGATGCCGCTTCGCCTCGGTATCGGTCTTGCCCATGACGATCGCGATCTTGCAGCGCGGATCGCCCGTGCCCGACGACCACCATTTGCGGCCGTTGATGACGTAATGATCGCCGTCGCGCCGGATCGAGGTTTCGATGTTGGTCGCGTCGGACGAGGCGACGGCGGGCTCGGTCATCAGGAAAGCCGAGCGGATCTCGCCGTTCATCAGCGGCCGCAGCCAGCGTTCCTTCTGTTCGAGCGTGCCGTAGCGTTCGAACACTTCCATGTTGCCGGTGTCTGGCGCGGAGCAGTTGAACACCTCGCTTGCCCAGTGGAACCGCCCCATCTCCTCGGCACAGAGCGCGTATTCGAGGTTGGTGAGCTGCTCGCCCTCGAACCGGAACGTCTCGTCCACGGGCTTGAGCGCGGGGGCGGGGGGCATGAACAGGTTCCAGAGGCCGGCGGCACGCGCGCGCGGCTTCAGCTCCTCGATCACCGACGACGGCGCCCAGCGGTCGCCGCGCTCGACCTCGGCGTGATAGTCATGGTCGCGCGGGGCGATTTCGCGAGCGATGAAGTCGCGCACCCGGTCGCGGAAATGCGTCTGGCGCTCGGTCAGCGTGAAGTCCATCTGGCCCCTCCGGCAATTGGCGTTTGCGACGGGGTTAGACCATACCCGATCTTCGGACAAGCGCATGGAACGGTGCCCCGCCGCCGCGTTAACAAGGATCGGCGGAAGCGCGCAAAAAACACTGGTTCTTCGAAAAGCTTCCGCTAATCTTGTCCCATGAGCGCGAACGAGGGGGCCGTACGGGCGGCCGAGGGGACCAAACGCTTTCAGGCCAAGCGCGACGCGATCCTCGCGGCGGCGGCGGAGGCGATCAACGAGCAATCGGCAAAGGGCATGACCTTTGCCGACGTGGCACGCCGTGTCGGCCTCAATACCACCAGCGTCACCTATTATTTCAAGCGCAAGGAGGATCTGGCCGCCGCGACGTTCGAGCAGACGATCGACACGCTGCTGGCGACGCTCGACGACGCGCTGGAACAGGCGACGCCGCAGGACCGGGTGGCGCGGTTCGTCGCGCTGACCTTCGCCCGGCTGGCGCGGGTGCGTGAGGGGACGGATTCGTCGGTCGCGGTGCTGTCCGACCTGCGCGCGATGGATGAACCCACAAAGGGCGCGCTGCTTGCCCGCTGGCGCGAGGTTTTCCGGCGGACGCGGCAATTGTTCGGGCCGATGACGACGCGGGCGCAGACCGACCTCAACGGCGCGCGAGCACACGTGCTCCTGGAAAACAGCTTCTGGCTGACCGTCTGGCTCGACCGCTACGACCTCGACCAGTTCCCGCGGATCGAGGCACGGTTGATGGAGCTGTTCGCCGGCGGGCTGGCCGGGCCGAACGCGCGATGGTCGCCGCAATTGCTCGACCTCACCCACGGCGCGCCGCGGACCAGCCGGGAGAACTTCCTGCTCGCCGCCACGCGCCTCATCAACGAGCTCGGCTATCGCGGCGCGTCGGTGCAGCGGATCGCGAGCGAGCTCAACGTCACCAAGGGCAGTTTCTACCACCATCTCGACGCCAAGGACGATCTGGTCGCGCAATGCTATGCGCGCAGTTTCGAGACGATCACCGGCGCGCAGCGCGAAGGCGACGCGGCGGGCGGCAGCCACTGGCAGCGCCTGTCGAGCATGATCGCGACGCTGCTCGACATCCAGTTTTCGGAGGCTGGGCCCCTCCTGCGCACCACCGCGCTGTCGGGCCTGCCGGTGGAGACGCGGCAGGGGATGATCGACCGGTCGAACCGCATCGCCCGCCGCTTCGCCGGGACCATCAGCGACGGCATTGCCGAGGGGTCGTGCCGTGCGGTCGATCCGCTGGTGGCGGCACAGGCGCTGATGGCGATCCAGAACGCCGCCTTCGACATGCGCAAATGGGCGAGCACGATGCCGCGTGAGCGGGCGGTCGCGCTCTACGCCTCGACGCTGATGTTCGGGATGTTCGACGATTCGGTGATCGAGGGCGCGCGCTGATGCGGTTCGAGGGGAAGTCGGCGATCGTCACGGGCGCGGGCTCCGGCATCGGCCGCGCGACCGCGTTGGGGCTGGCAGCGGAAGGGGCAGCAGTGGTATGCGCCGACCTGTCCGGCGCCGATGCGACCGCGGCGGCGATCCGCGAGGCGGGCGGCCGGGCGATTCACGTGACCGCCGACGCGGGCGACGAAGCGGCGGTGGCCGAACTGGTCGAGGCGGCGGTGGCGGCGCATGGCGGGCTCGATATCTTCCATGCCAATGCCGGGGTTTCGGGCGGGCTGGCCGGCCTGTTCGACCAGAGCGCGGGCGACTGGGCGGAGATCCTGCGCATCAATCTGATCGGTCCGTTCCTCGCGATGAAATACGCCGCGCCGCGCATGACCGAGCGCGGCGGCGGGTCGATCGTGCTGACCGCTAGCGTCGCGGGGCTCCGCTCGGGCGCTGGCGGGGCGGCCTATTCCGCGTCGAAGGCGGGCGTCATCAACCTGGCGCAGACCGCGGCGCAGCAGCTGACGGGATCGGGCGTGCGGGTGAACGCGGTCTGTCCCGGCCTGATCGAGACGGGGATGACGCAGATGATCTTCGACCGCGCGCGCGAAAAGGGCGTGGAGGACAGGATCGGCGCGCTCAACCCGCTGAAACGCCACGGCGCGCCCGAGGAGATCGCCGCCGCCGTCCTGTTCCTCGCCAGCGACGCGGCGAGTTACGTCAACGGACAGGCGATCGTCGTCGATGGCGGTCTGTCGTCCAGCCACCCGATGACCGTCCAGCGATACGGTCGCGTCGCCGCCTGACCAAGCGAGGCTTGCCGCCCGACAAGCCGAAAGCCCTTCCATTCGCGGGCGGAGGTTCTAAAGCGACGGTCGTTTTCGTGCCCATATCTGGGCATTTCACGACAGGAAGTTGCGGACCATGGGTTATCGGATCGTCGTCGCGGGTGCCACGGGCAATGTCGGGCGCGAGATGCTCAACATCCTCGCCGAGCGTGAGTTTCCGGCGGACGAGATCGCGGTGCTTGCCAGCAGCCGCTCGGTCGGCGAGGAGGCCGAATATGGCGAGACCGGCCGCCGGCTGAAGATCCAGAATATCGAGCATTTCGATCCGACCGGCTGGGACATGGCACTGTTCGCGATCGGCAGCGACGCGACGAAGGTCTATGCGCCGAAGTTCGCGGCGGCGGGGTGCGTCGTGATCGACAACAGCTCGCTCTATCGCATGGACCCCGACGTGCCGCTGATCGTGCCCGAGGTGAACCCGGAAGCGATTGATGGCTATACGGCGAAGAACATCATCGCCAACCCGAACTGCTCGACCGCGCAGATGGTTGTTGCGCTGAAGCCGCTGCACGATGCCGCGACGATCAAGCGCGTCGTGGTCGCGACCTACCAGTCGGTCTCTGGTGCGGGCAAGGCGGGGATGGACGAGCTGTTCGAGCAGAGCCGCAACATCTTCGTCGGCGACCAGGCCGAGCCCAAGAAGTTCACCAAGCAGATCGCCTTCAACGTCATCCCGCACATCGACAGCTTCCTCGATGACGGCTCGACCAAGGAAGAGTGGAAGATGGTGGTCGAGACCAAGAAGATCCTCGATCCCAAGGTCAAGGTCGTCGCCACCTGTGTCCGCGTGCCCGTGTTCGTCGGCCATTCGGAAGCGGTGAACGTCGAGTTCGAGCGCGAGATTTCGGCCGAGGAAGCGCAGAACCTGCTGCGCGAGGCACCGGGCATCATGCTCGTCGACAAGCGTGAGGACGGCGGATACGTCACGCCGATCGAATGCGTCGGCGACTATGCGACGTTCGTCAGCCGCGTGCGCGAGGATTCGACGGTCGAGAACGGCCTCGCTTTCTGGTGCGTCAGCGACAATCTGCGCAAGGGCGCGGCGCTCAACGCGGTGCAGATCGCCGAACTCCTCGGGCGTCGTCACCTTAAAAAGGGTTGAGTGGGCGGGGCGTCGCGCTAGTCAGGCGCGATGACCGATCAATCGACGCTCCACCACCTGACCGCGGCCGACGGCACGCGCCTCGCCTGGCACGAACTGGGGGAGGGGCGGCCGATCGTTCTCATCCACGGCTATATGTCCGACGCGTTCACCAACTGGATGCGGTGGGGCCATGCGGGGAAGGTCGCGGCGCAGGGTTATCGGGTCATCATGCCCGACCTGCGCGCGCACGGGGCCAGCGACCGCCCGCACGATGCCGCCGCCTATCGCCCCGACATACTGGCCGAGGATGCCGAAGCGCTGATCGCGCAGTTGGGGCTCGCTGATTATGACTTAGGCGGCTATTCGCTGGGCGCGCGCACGACGATGCGCGTGCTGGACCGGGCGATCGCGCCGGCGCCGCGGCGGGTGATCTTCGTGGGCATGGGACTCGAGGGGCTGACCGACACCAACCGCCGCAGCGGGCATTTCCGCGGCATCCTCGACAATCTCGGCACGTTCGAGCGCGGCTCGCCCAAGTGGCTGGTCGAGGCGTTCCTGAAGACGACGAAGGGCGATCCGGTAGCGCTGCGGCACATCCTTGATACGTTCGTGGATACGCCGATCAAGCGGGTGGGTGCGATCACGCAGCCGACGCTTGTCCTCGCGGGCGAGGAGGACGACGACAACGGCTCGCACCGCGACCTGGCCGCCGCGATCCCCGGCGCGGCGTTGGCCGAGGTGCCGGGCGGGCATATGAGCGCGGTGACGAAGCCGGAGCTTGGCGACGCGCTGGCCGCGTGGCTCGATCCGGCGGCCAGATAAAGCTACGTTGCCCCGGACTTGATCCGGGGTGACGAAGAAGGCTTTGCGTCTTTCCCGCGCAACGTCCCGTCGCCCATCCGCGCCGGGCGCAGCAGCAGCCACACGGCCGCCGCTACCCCGAAGGCGGTGATCGCGCGTGGGCTCAACGGAACGGCGGCTCGTTGAACGCGCGCAGCTTGCGGCTGTGGAGCTTGGCGCCCTCGCGGCGCAGTTCCTCGACCGTCTCGATGCCGATCCGCATATGCTCGCTGATCGCACGCTCGTAGAAGCGGTTGGCCTGGCCGGGCAGCTTCAGTTCGCCGTGCAGCGGCTTGTCCGATACGCAGAGCAGCGTGCCGTAGGGGACGCGGAAGCGGTATCCCTGTGCGGCGATCGTCGCCGATTCCATGTCGATTCCGACCGCGCGGCTCAATGAGAAGCGCAGCGCCGAGGCGGAGAAGCGCAGTTCCCAGTTGCGGTCGTCGGTGGTGACGATCGTGCCGGTACGCAGCCGCCGCTTCAATTCGTCGCCCGCCTGGCCCGAGATCGTCTGCGCCGCGCGGGCCAGCGCCTGCTGCACCTCGGCGATGGCGGGGACGGGGATCGCGGGGGGCAGCACCTCGTCCAGCACATGGTCGTCGCGCAGGTACGCGTGGGCGAGGACAT
>CAJYLT010000054.1 GCA_913775795.1 uncultured Sphingomonas sp.
ACGTGGAAGCTGATACGCGTCGGCAGGTTCGCCTTGATGACGCCGGTGATGACGTCGACCGACGGGCGCTGCGTCGCCATGATGAGGTGGATGCCCGCCGCGCGCGCCTTTTGCGCGAGGCGCTGGATCAGGAACTCGACCTCCTTGCCCGCGGTCATCATCAGGTCGGCGAGCTCGTCGACGATGATGACGATCTGCGGCAGCGGCGACAGGTCGAGCGTTTCTTCCTCATGCACCGGGCGGCCGTTGTCGTCGTATCCGACCTGAACCTTGCGGCCGAGCTTCTGGCCCTTGGCCTTGGCCGCGCGCACCTTTTCGTTGAAGCTGCCGAGCGAGCGGACGTTGACGCTCGCCATCATGCGATAGCGGTCCTCCATCTGCTCGACCGCCCATTTGAGCGCGCGCACCGCCTTGGGCGGGTCGGTGACCACGTCGGCGAGCAGGTGCGGGATACCCTTATACATGCTGAGTTCGAGCATCTTGGGGTCGATCATGATCATCCGGCACTGATCGGGCGTCAGCCGGTAGAGCAGCGACAGGATCATGCAGTTGAGCCCCACCGACTTGCCCGAGCCGGTGGTGCCCGCTACGAGCAGATGCGGCATCGGCGCGAGGTCGGCGATCACCGGATCGCCCGAGATGTTCTTGCCCAGCACGATCGGCAGCTGCGCCGACTGATCGGCGAACCCCTGGCTGGCGATCAGCTCGCGCAGGTTCACCGTTTCGCGCCGCGCATTGGGGAGTTCGATACCGATGACGGTGCGGCCGGGGATCGTCGCGACGCGCGCCGACACCGCCGACATGTTGCGGGCGATGTCGTCGGCGAGCTGGATCACGCGGCTCGCCTTGATGCCGCTTGCCGGCTCCAGCTCGTACATCGTCACGACAGGGCCGGGCCGCACCCCGACGATCGAGCCGCGGACGTTGAAATCGTCGAGCACGGTCTCGAGAAGCCGCGCGTTCCGCTCCAGCGCCGCCTTGTCGACGGTGTTCTTGGCGTTCGCCGGTGCCTGTTGCAGGAGGTCGGCGGGCGGCAGCTTGTAATTGTCGCGCAGGTCGAGCGACTGCTGCGGCTTCGACGCGGCCGGCACCACGGCCGGCGCGCGCTCGGCAATTTCGGGCGCGGGGCGCGGGTCGGGGGCGACGGGCTTGCGCGGCGGGGCGGGCATGCGCGGTTCGGGCGCGGCGTCGATCACGTCTTCGTCGACCTCGAAGGGCAGGTCGTCCTCGCCGCCATCGTCTCGCGCGGCGCGGCGCGGCAGGCGAAGCGCCGGGCGTGGCAGCTCGATCGTCATGCCCCTTGCCCAGAAGATCACCCCGGCCAGCCCGGCAAGCGTGCCGAGGCCGCGCATCGTCCAGAGCTCTGCCACCGGGTTGCCGATCATCGCGACGCCCGCGCGCGCCGCCGCGGCGATGCCCATGCCGAAGATGCCGCCATAGCCCGCCGGCAGCGCCAGCACCGACCCGCCGACGAGAAAGGCGAGCGCGGTGCCCATCAGCACGACGCCGATCACAACGCCGCGCAGCATCGCCTTCCACGCGCCGACCGGCCGGTCGCGCCACAGCCGGCTGGCGAAGACGAGGCCGAGCGGCATCATCAGGAACGCGGGCACGCCGAACAGCGTGTAGAGCGTGTCGGCGGCATAGGCGCCGGGCAGCCCCAGCCAGTTCTCCGCCGGGCCGCCCGCGGCGGTGTTCAGCCCCGGATCGCTGGGCTTGTAGCTGGCGAGCGACAGCAGAAGGATCGCCGTCCCGACGAACAGCGCCGCCGCGCCAAGCAGCGCGGTCGACCGCCGCGCCCCCTCGCGCACCGTATCGCGCCACAAGCGATGCTGGGCCTGCGCACGGCTGGCCATGACGAAATCCCCCGAATGTCCCTGGATCGAGCGGGAATCATCGCGCCGCGCGGGTTTGGCGTCAAGGTGGTGCGGCGGGCGACTGCCGCACGAAAGACCCGTACCCCGGCGAAGGCCGAAGTCTAGCGGCAAGACCGTCGTGGCAACGGCAAACCACCCCAACTGGATCCCCCCCTCCGCCGGGATACAGGGGTGGTATTTGCGCCGCCACTTCAGGCCCTTCCGTCACCCCGGACTTGTTCCGGGGTCCACCGTGCCGCGAAAGCAGCGGCGCCTTGCCTCGCGGAAAGGTGGACTCCGGAACAAGTCCGGGTGACCCTTGTGGCAATGCCCCAAAGCCCGGTGGTCAACCGCCGCGCGGGCCCTTAAGTCACGACACATGACCGATGTGCTCATCCTCGGCGCCGGCCTCGTCGGCACCACCCTCGCAACCGCGCTCGCTGCGCATGGCCTGACCAGCATCGTCGTCGACCCCGCCGACCCGGCGGCGATCCTCGCCCCCGGCCATGACGGCCGCGCTTCCGCTGTCGCCAGCGCGAGCCACCGGATGCTCGACGCGATCGGCGTCGGCGCGCGGCTGGCGGGTGAGGGCAACCCGATCCGCTCGATCCGCGTGTCGGACGGCCTCGCGCCGGGCAAGCTCGACTTCGTGCCGGACGAGGACGACGGCGCGCTGGGCACGATGTACGAAAACCGGACGCTGCGCCGCGCACTTCACGCCGCTGCAAGCGAATCGGTGCATGTCGACCTCAGGATGCAGCGCCGCGCCGTCTCGATCGACCGCGGCCCGGCGGGCGTCACCGCGACGCTCGACGACGGCGCCGTGGTAAAGGCACGGCTGCTGGTCGCGGCCGAGGGTCGGCGCTCGCCGACGCGTGAGGCGGCGGGGATCAACGTCGCGCGCTGGCAGTACAATCACGTCGCGATGATCGCGACGTTCAATCACGAGCATCCGCACGCCGACTGCGCGTACGAGATCTTCTACCCCGCCGGCCCGTTCGCGATCCTGCCGCTAAAGGACGACGAGCGCGGGCATCGCTCCGCCCTCGTCTGGACCGTGGATGCGAAGGACGCGCCAGGCATGCTCAAGCTGTCCGACCGCGCCTGGCTGGCGGAGGCGGAGAAACGCATGGGCGGCTTCCTGGGCGCGCTCGGCCCCGTCAGTCCGCGGACGAGCTATCCGCTCGGCTTCCACCATGCCGCACGGCTGACGGCGGAGCGGCTGGTGCTGGTGGGCGATGCCGGCCACGGCATTCACCCGATCGCGGGACAGGGCCTCAATCTCGGCTTCCGCGACGTGGCCGCGCTGGTCGAGGTGCTGGTCGAAGGCAAGCGTCTGGGCCTCGACGTAGGCGATGCCGAACTTCTGAAGCGCTACGAGCGGTGGCGCGGGCTCGACACGCTGATGGTCGCGGGTGCGACCGATACGCTCACCCGCCTGTTCGGCGTGCCGGGCAAGGCGGCGTCGGCCGTCCGCCGCTTCGGCATCGGCGCGGTCGATTCGATTGCGCCGCTCAAGGCCCGCTTTATGGCCGAGGCGCGCGGCGAGAGCGGCGACCGGCCGAAGCTGTTGACGGGCGTGCTGGCCTAAATCCTCCCCCGGCAGGGGGAGGTGGCAGCCGCAGACTGACGGAGGGGGCGGGCCGCGAGAGCAGCGCTTGGGGCGAACCCCCTTCACCGCCTGCGGCGGTCCCCCTCCCCCTGCCGGGGGAGGATTTCTAGAGCGTCCCCGCCTTCAACCGCTCGACCGCATGGGCCGCCGCGCGGGCCGTCAGCGCCATATAGGTTAGCGACGGGTTCTGGCAGGCCGACGAGCTCATCTGCGCACCGTCGGTGACGAACAAATTGCCCGCATCGTGCGCGCGGCTGAAGCGGTCGAGCACCGAGGTCTTCGGGTCGAGGCCCATGCGCGCGCCGCCCATTTCATGGATCGCGCCGCCGCCCGGATTGGGGGTGTCGAGGCCCATGATGACCTGTCCGCCGGCATGGGTCAGCATCGCCGCCGCCTCCGCCTTCGCATCCGCAAGCGCCGCCTTTTCCTCCGCCCCGAACGCGAACGCGATCTCGAGCGCGGGCAGGCCGTTGGCGTCCATTTTGGTCTTGCTCAGCGTCAGGCGATTGGTCGCGCGGGGCACGCAGTCGGCAAAGGCGACCAGCACCATCCGCCACGGCCCCGGCGCCTGAAGCCCGTTCTTGTAATCCGCGCCGATGCCCGCCTCGCGCTTGCCGCGCGTCCAGCCCGACTGCAATGCCCCGCCCTGATAGGAGAAGCCGCGGCTGTGCCCCTTGCCGTCGACACTATCCATGTTGCGGAAGCGCGGGATGACGACGCCGGTCGGTCGGTTGCCGAACGTCGTATACCCCTCATAGCCGGGCATCAGCGCGATCGCCGACAGGGTGCTGGCATGATCCATGATGTGCGTGCCGAGCACGCCGGACGAATTGGCGAGCCCCTGCGGCATCGCCTCGCTGGCCGAGTTGAGCATGAGGTGGACCGAGTTGAACGACCCGGCATTCAGGAACACCATCCGCGCGGTCGCGGACTTGCGCGTCTTGGTCGCGGTGTCGATCCAGCGGACGCCCGTCACGCGGCGGGTCTTGGGATCGTAATCGACCTTTTCGACCACCGCATCGGTCATCAGCGTCAGCCGCCCGGTCTTCTGCGCGGCGGGTAGCGTCGAGCTCTGCGTCGAGAAATAGGCCCCGTAGGAACAGCCGCGCGCGCAGATCGAGCGGTTCTGGCACGCAGCGCGCCCCTCCTCGTCCTTCGCCACGGTCAGGTTGGCAGTGCGCCCGATCGTCAGCCGCCGCTCGGGCCAGCGCGCCATGATCTTCTCGCGCGTCGCCTGCTCGACGACATTGAGCGCCATCGCCGGCTGGAACCGGCCATCGGGCAGCTGCGGCAACCCCTCCGCCGCGCCCGACACGCCGATGAACTCTTCGACCTTATCGTACCAGGGCGCGACATCGGCATAGCGGATCGGCCAGTCGGTCCCCTGCCCGTCGCGCTTGTTCGCGCCGAAATCATAGTCCGACCAGCGATAGCTCTGCCGCCCCCAGGTCAGCGACCGCCCGCCGAGCTGATAGCTGCGATACCAGGTGAAGTCGGTGCCCGGCGCGGTGACGTACGGATTGGCCGCGTCGTTGACGAAATGGTCCTGCGTATATTCGTTGAAGTGCCGGTTCCTGACCTGAACCTGATATTCGCGGGCATAGAGGTCGGCATCGCCGACCCCGCGGAACGGCATTTCCCACGGTGCCTTGGTCTCGTTGCCATAGCCCGTCTGGTGCTCGATCATCCGCCCGCGCTCGAGCATCAGCACCTTGAGCCCCGCCTCGGTCAGCTCCTTCGCCGCCCAACCGCCGGTGATGCCGGAGCCCACGACGATCGCATCGAAATCAAACTCGCTCATCCGAAGTCCACCGCGGTCCAGTCGTTGGAAATGGCGCGCGTGCCCGGCGGGTTGGGCAGCGCGGGGTCGAAGCGGCCGGGCACGGGCTCGTAGCGCAACTCCTGCGACCCGCCGACCTCGCTGGTGTAATAGCCCGTGAGGATCAGCCCCTTGATCGCCTTCCACGGATGCGGCGCGCGGCCGTCCCCGCCATAGGCCTCGGCATCCAGCGCGGCGAGCGCGGCGGTTCTAGCGGCGGCATCCTTGCCCGCCCAATTGCCCTTGGCGCGCCGGTCGAGCTCGCCCTCCAGCCAGTCGAGATAGCGAAGGCTCCCGTCGGGCCGCCGCGGCGCGGGCACCCCGGCGGGGATCGCCGCCGCCGAGCCCGGATCGCGCGTGCCATCAAGCCCATGGGCGAGCGCGAGGATGACGAAGTCGCCGATGCCGACGTCGCCCGCACCCGGCGTGCCGGTCTTGGGGATGACGATCTGCGCGACCTCGCGCATCATCGCGCGCTGCCGGTCGGTCGGCGCATCGCCGTCCTCAACCTTCGACCAGATCGAGGCGCCCGCGGGCACGCCGACCACCATCGCCAGCAGCGCCGACGCGCCCATGAATTCGCGCCGGTTCCACGCCCGGCCGCCTTCGCTCGACACTCGCCTCTCCCGCTCTTGTCCGGGCGGATGATGCCGAGTCTTATATCAGAATGAAAGTTCTATTTTACTTGGCGGGCGGGGTCGCGCGCCCCGCCCCGCCCCGTCATTCGCCGGTGATGCCCATCATCCGCCGGTTGAGCTCGCGATCGACGCCGCCCGCGGCGAAGTCGTCGAACGCATGTTCGGTGACGCGGATGATGTGCGCGTCGATGAACGGCGCCCCCTCCGCCGCGCCCTGCTCGGGATGCTTGAGCGCACATTCCCATTCGAGCACCGCCCAGCCGGCGAAGTCGTACTGCGCCATCTTGGAAAAGATCGAGGTGAAGTCGACCTGTCCGTCACCCAGCGAACGGAAGCGACCGGGCCGGTCGACCCAGCCCTGATACCCGCCATAGACGCCCGACCGGCCGGTCGGATTGAACTCGGCATCCTTCACGTGGAAGCACTTGATGCGCTCATGATAGATGTCGATGTGCGCAAGGTAATCGAGCTGTTGCAGCACATAATGGCTGGGGTCGAACAGCACGTTCGCGCGCGGATGGTTGCCGACCCGCTCGAGGAACATCTCGTATGTCACCCCGTCGTGCAGGTCCTCGCCCGGATGCAGTTCGAAGGCGAGGTCGACGCCGTTCTCCTCGAACACGTCGAGGATCGGCTTCCACCGCCGCGCCAGCTCGTCGAACGCATCTTCGACGAGGCCCGCCGGCCGCTGCGGCCAGGGATAGACATAGGGCCAGGCGAGCGCGCCCGAGAAGCTGGGATGAGCGGTGAGGCCCAGCCGGCGGCTGGCGACCGCGGCCTTCTTCACCTGATCGACGGCCCACTCCTGCCGCGCCTTCGGATTGTTGTGGACCGCGGCGGGGGCGAAGCCATCGAACTGCGCGTCGTACGCCGGATGGACCGCCACGAGCTGACCCTGAAGGTGCGTCGACAGCTCGGTGATCTCCAGCCCCTTGTCGGCGAGCAGCCCCTTCACCTCGTCGCAATAGGTCTGGCTTTCGGCCGCCTTGTCGAGGTCGAACAGCCGCCCGTCCCAGCTCGGGATCTGGACGCCCTTGTAGCCCATGCCGGCGACCCAGTCGCCGATCGCGTCGAGGCTGTTGTACGGGGCGGCGTCGCCCGCGAACTGGGCGAGGAAAATGCCCGGTCCCTTGATCGTGCGCATATCTCTCTCCTCAGACGGTGAACGCGGTCCAGCCGGCGCGGTCGGCGCTGGCCCGGACGGCGGTGTCGATGAACGCCATGCCGCGCAGCCCGTCGTCGATGCCGGGGATCAGCGAGCCGGGCTCGCCGCGAAGCTGCTTGGCGAAGTCGCGATAGAGGTTGGCGAACGCCTCCAGATAGCCCTCGGGATGGCCGGCCGGGGTGCGGGTCGCCGCCTGCGCCACGGGGCCGAGCGCCGCGCCGCCCGCGTGGACGATCTCGGTCCGCCCGTCGAGGCTGTGGAGCGTCAGCGTATTCGGCGTCTCCTGCCGCCAGACCATCCCGCCCTTGTCGCCATAGAGGCGGATGCGCAGGCCGTTGAGCTCGCCCACCTCGATCTGACTGGCCAGCAGCACGCCGCGCGCGCCGTTGTCGAAACGGAGCAGCACCGTGCAGTCGTCGTCGAGCGCGCGGCCCGGCACGACGGCGGCGAGGTCGGCGAGCAATTCGGTGACGCGAAGGCCGGTGATGAACTCGGCCAGGTGAAAGGCATGGACGCCGATGTCGCCGATACAGCCGCCCGCCCCCGACCGCGCCGGATCGACGCGCCATTCGGCCTGCTTGCCGCTCGCCTCGCCCGCCAGCCAGCCCTGCGGATATTCGACGACGACCTTGCGAACGCTACCAATCGCGCCCGCGGCGACGCGTTCGCGCGCCTCGCGAACCAGCGGATAGCCCGAATAGGTATAGCTGAGGCCATAGGGCAGGCCCGCCTGTCCGACGACCTCGCCCAGTTCCTTCGCCTCAGCAAAGGTGGCAGTCATCGGCTTGTCGCTCAGCACCGGATAGCCGGCCGCCAGCGCAGCCTTCGCGGCGGGCAAATGGTGGTGATTGGGGCTGACGATCGCGACGAAGTCGATGCCGTCTTCCCGCGCCTTCTCGGCCGCGAACATCGCGTCGAGCGACGGATAGGCGCGGTCCGCGTCGATGCGATAGGCCTCGCCCCCCGCGCGCGAGCGCGCGGCGTCGGAGGAGAACACCCCCGCCACCAGCTCGATTTCCCGATCCAGTTCGGCGGCGATGCGGTGGACGGGGCCGATGAACGCCCCCGGCCCGCCGCCGATCATTCCCATGCGCAACCGCGCCATTCGCCTCTCCCTTAGAGGGCCGCGTCGTCCAGATCGTCGAACGCGGCGGTGAGCGGCATGCCATGATCCTCGGCATGCCTTGCGACGCGCAGGTTTAGAGTACGTCCGATCGGCGTCCAGCCCCCTTGGCCCCAGATCATGAACCGCCGGGCGGGTAGCGCGATGGAAACACGGCGTTCCTCGCCGGGCTGGAGGTGGACTTTGGCGAAGCCGACCAGCGTCGGCTCGGGCGTGTCGCGATAGACCTGGACGATCTCGCTGCCCGCGCGGTCGCCGGTGTTGCGGACGGTCACCGCGACGCTGCCGCCCTCGACCGCGGCGTCGGTGCAGTCGAAGCGCGTATAGCCCACGCCGCTGCCGAACGGATGCCGCGCGGGCGTGCCGTTCGCGATCAGCCCGCGATAGCCGAGCCGCGTGCCCTCGTCATAAGGGAGCCGCCCGCCCTCGCCGGGCTTGAGGTCGAAGGAGGGATAGTCGCCCTCCTCGCGCGCGATCGACACCGGCATCCGTCCGCCGGGCTCGCGGTCGCCCGCCAGCACCGCGGCGATCGCCTCGGCAAAGCCCTCGCCCGGATACCAGGCGGCGATCAGCGCGGCGGCATCCTCGGCCCAGCTCGCATCGAACGCATGGCCGATATTGGCGACGATCGCGGTGCGCGGATTGGCGGCGAGGACGCGCGCGACCAGCTCCGCCTGTTCGGGCGCGAGCCGCGTGTCGGGCCGGTCTTTGCTCTCGACGCTGGAGTCGGAGGTTTCGCCGACGAACAGCAGCACCGCCTCCGCCGCTCGCGCGGCGGCTTCGGCACGCGCGAGCATCGCCTCGCGGCTGTCGGGACCGCGCACGCCGTACCACAGGCCGTGGACCCGCGCGGGGGCGTAGGTGAAGTCGGCGACGATCCGCACGGGCACGCCGGCCTCAAGCACGACCTCGCCCGTCTCGGCATCGCCGGACTTCAACTTGCCCATCACGTCCTTCGCGAGCGTCGCGCCCGTCGAAACGACGGTTTCGCCGTCGACGCTCAACCGCGCCTCACCCGTCGCGCCCAGATAGAAGCGATGCGGCCCGCTCTGCTCGGGGGTGAAGACGCCGCTCGCGCGCACCGAACCGCCCTTGTCGAACGGCCCCTGCTCGTGCACGCCGACGAACCAGACGAGCGAGTTGGTCGCGCGCGTCTCGCTGGTCAGCGGCTCGCCCGTGCCATCGTCGCTGGCGAAATAGTCGAGCGTCATGCCGCGGGTACAGCCGTCGCCGATGTCGCGCGCGGGGGCCACGGGCATCGCCGGCAGGCGCGGGGCGGGATCGACGCCCGCCTCGAAGGTCACGCTCTCAGCGCCATAGCGCGCGGCGATCGCCTGCGCGGGGTTCGGCAACTCGGGCGAGACCGAGATTTTCGCGAACGTCCCGCCCTGGAAGCACGGCGCCGCCGCGTTCGGCCCAATCACCGCGATCTTCCTGCCTGGCGCCAGCGGCAACAGGCCGTCATTCTTCAGCAGCACGAACCCCGCCGCCGCTGCCTCGACCAGCAGGTCGCGTGCCTCCGCGTCGCTATAGGCTTGCCGCTTCTCGCCGGTGACACGGCGGGCGCCGCGCGCGATCCGCTCGGCGGCGTCGGCAACGCGGGCGGCGGGCACGTCGCCCGCGGCCACCGCCTCGTCCGCCTTGAACCCCAGGAACCGAGCCGGGCCCGGCATTTCGAGGTCGAGGCCCGCATTGAGCGTCGGCGCGGTGGAATGCGTGCCGAACCAGTCGGACATGACGAGGCCGTCATAGCCCCATTCGCCCTTCACCACCTCGGTGATGATATGCGCCTGCTCGGCGCACCAGTCGCCGTTCACCTTGTTGTAGGCGGCCAACATGCCGACACAGCCCGCGCGCGCCGCGAACTCGAAGGGGAGGAGATAGACCTCTCGCAGCGTCCGCTCGTCGACCGCCACGTCCAGCGTATCGCGCTCGGTCTCGCTGTCGTTGCAGACGAGGTGCTTGGCGATCGATCCGGTGCCCGTCGATTGCAGCCCGGTCAGCCATGCCGCGCCGAGAATGCCAGCATGGAGCGGATCCTCGCCGAAATATTCGAACGCGCGGCCCGCCAGCGGGCTGCGCGCGAGGTTGAGGTTCGGGGCGAGCACCGCATCGACGCCGCGCGCCGCCGCCTCGCTCCCGACCAGCGCGCCGATCCGCTGGACGAGCTCGGTGTCGAAGCTCGCGCCGAGCGCGGTCGCGCAGGGGGACAGCCGGGCGATATCGCGCTCGTCCACCTTCCCGCTGGCGATGCCCATCGGCCCGTCACTCATCGTGAAGGCGGGGATGCCCGCTTCCTCGACCGCGTGGCTCGCCCACATCGCCGCACCCGCGGTCAGGCGGGTCATTTCCTCGATCGTCGGATCGCGCATCGTCAATTCCATGAAAAAAGGCGCCCCGCCGGCATCGGGCGGGGCGCCTTGTGAGTCGTCAGGCGGCGAGGTCGAGTTCTTTCACGTCCTTCGTGGTGGGCACGAAGGGCAGGTAGGAGACGCGCATCCGCACCGCGAACTCGATCCGGTGCCGACCGGGCGTCAGGCCGCCGGCGCGCACCACGCCGATCGTCGCCTTCTCGCCGAAGTTCCAGCGGTCGTCATAGACCGTCTCCATCTCGTCCAGCGTGTAGCTGTTGCCGTGGACGGTGAAGCGCACGTCTTCGCGGCGCGCTGCCTCGCCGTCGACGGTGACGGCGATATCCTCGATCATCGACAGGCCGAGGCCGCGATAATAGGGCAGCCGCCCCAGGAACGCGAAGCCGGTCGTCTCGCCACCCTCGACGATGTTCTCGAAGCCGTCGACGCAGATCATCTTGTTGTCCATCATGACACTGGGTCTCCTGGTTCAGGCGGCGAGCGCGGTGGGGGTGGGCTGGCCGATCAGGCGCTTGAGCATTTCCTGGTGGCGGCGGACCTGCTCGACCGAGTTCGGCTCCTCGACATCCTCGATCCAGCGATTGCCCTCATATTCCGAGCAGATGTAGCCGTCGTACCCGCCCTTCTCGAGCACGCGGACGATCTCGTCGTACGGGATCGACGGCTCATAGAGGTCGGCGTCCATCTCGTAGAACTTGCCGTGGATGTTGTGGATGCGCGGCATGTAGTCGAGCATCCGCTTGGGCTCGAACGCGGCATTGTGGCGCAGCGTCTCGGCCA
>CAJYLT010000055.1 GCA_913775795.1 uncultured Sphingomonas sp.
CCCGACCCCTCGGTCCCGCGCTTCGTGCCCCCGCCGGGCGCGGTGGATGCGCATTGCCACGTGTTCGGCCCCGCCGATCGCTTCCCGTTCAGCGCGAAGGCCAAGTATCTGCCCGCCGATGCCGGGCCGGACATGCTGTTTGCGCTTCGCGACCGGCTTGGCTTCGATCGCAACGTCATCGTCCAGGCGAGCTGCCACGGCACCGACAATGCCGCGACGCTCGCTGCCATCGCCGCCTCGAACGGGCGCGCGCGCGGCGTGGCGGTGGTCGATCCGGCGATTTCGGAGGCCGAACTTGCGGCGCTGCACGAAGGCGGCATCCGCGGCGTGCGGTTCAATTTCCTCAAGCGCCTCGTCGACGACGCACCCAAGGATAAGTTCCTCGACGTGGCGCGCCGGATCGCGCCGCTCGGCTGGCACGTGGTGATCTATTTCGAGGCGGACATTCTCGAGGAACTCCGCCCGTTCCTCGACGCGATTCCGACGCTGATCGTCGTCGATCACATGGGCCGCCCCGATGTGAGCCAGGGACCGGACGGCCCCGACATGCGGGCGTTCCGGGCGCTGCTCGATGCTCGGGAGGACATCTGGTTCAAGGCGACGTGCCCGGATCGCCTCGACCCCGCCGGCCCGCCCTGGGATGCGTTCGCGGCGGCGGTCGCGCCGCTGGTCGCCGACTATCCGACCCGCGTCCTGTGGGGCACGGACTGGCCGCACCCCAATATGCAGGACGCAGTGCCCGACGACGGCGCGCTCGTCGACATGATCCCGCGAATCGCCCCGACGGCCGAGCTTCGGCAGGCGATGCTCGTGGACAATCCGATGCGGCTCTACTGGGCCGACTGAGCCGCGCGGGCGGGGTTACTTCACCCCCGCCCGGCTCTTGTCGCGGATCGCGCGGAACTCGTCGCCCGGCTTCCAGTTCGGCCATTCCGTCGTGCTCGCCAGCGCCCGCCCGACCGCGGCATAGAGATCGAGGTCGCGCTGCACGCCCGCATAGTTCCAGTTGGGGTCGAACTCGTCCTTCGGCCCGTGATAGGCGTTCTTCTCATACGCCTCGGCATAGGCCTTGCCCGCCGCCTTGCCGCCCTGGACGAGGTCGTCGCCGCCGTCGAAATAGAGCATCGGCACGCCGTGCTTGGCCAGGCTGAAATGGTCCGAGCGATAGTAGAAGCCCTTTTCGGGCGTCGGCTCGGGGCTGGCGACGCGGCCCTGCGCGGCGAGTGCGCGGGTGAGATAGCCGTCGAGGTCGGACTTGCCGTATCCGACAACGACGACGTTCTTCGCCGGCCCCGCCATCGACAGCGCGTCCATGTTGACCCCGCCCACGGTCTTGGCGTGCGGGAACACCGGGTTCTTGCCGTAATAGTCGCTGCCGAGCAGGCCCGATTCCTCGCCCGTCACCGCGACGAACACCTGGCTGCGCGGCGTCGCGCCCTTTGCCGCTTCCTCCTTGGCGATCGCGATCAGTGCGGCGGTGCCGGTCGCATTGTCGATCGCGCCGTTGCAGATGTCGTCGCCGTCGGGCGCGGCCTCGCACCGGCCGAGATGATCCCAGTGCGCGGTATAGAGCACCACCTCGTCGGGGCGCTGCTTGCCCGGCAGGATGCCGATGACGTTCTTCGACGCATGGCGGCGGACCTGCATGTCGAAGTCGACATTGGCCTTCACGCCGGTCAGCGGGACGGCTTTGAACCCCTTGAGCTTCGCCGCGGCGGCGAGGCGGTCGAAGTCCTGCCCGGCGCGAGCGAACAGCGCCTTTGCCTGGGCCTCCTGGATCCAGCCGATCGCCGCGCTCTGGCTCGCGCCGTCGTCCTTCGACGCCGCGACCTGCTGCGCGCCGGTCCAGCTCGACTGGACGACGTTCCAGCCATAGGCGGCGGGCTGCGTCTGATGGACGATGAGGGCAGCGGCGGCCCCCTGCCGCGCGGCTTCCTCGAACTTGTAGGTCCAGCGCCCGTAATAGGTCATCGCCCGCCCGCCGAACGGCCCCTTCAGGCCCGGCGTCTGCCAGTCGGGATCGTTGACGAGGATGACGACCGTCTTCCCCTTCACGTCAAGGCCGGCATAGTCGTTCCACCCGCGCTCGGGCGCGTTGATGCCATAGCCGACGAACACCACGTCCGACGCCTTCACGTCCACGCGCGGCGTCACGCGATAGCTGCCGACGACCATCTGCGGGCCATAGGCGAGCGACTGTGCCGCGCCCTTGCCCCCGGTGAAGGTCAGCGGCGTCACGTTCTTCGCGGTCAGCTCGACCATCGGCACGTCCTGAAACCACGACCCCTTGTTGCCCGGCTTCAGCCCCGCCGCCTTGAACTGCTCGACGAGGAAGGCGAGCGTCTTCTCCTCGCCCGCAGTGCCCGGCGCGCGGCCCTCATAATCGTCCGACGAGAGCGTCTTCACCGCCTCGCGAAACGTGTCGATCGGCACCGTCTGGGCGGCGGCAGGCACGGCGACGGCGAGAGCAACGAGGGGCAGGGAGGCGAGGCGACGCATCGGCACACTTTCCATGGAGGAGGATCAGGCGGGTTTCGCACTGCCGCGCCTGCGGGGCAAGCGGGCTGCTTGCCAAGCGGCGGGGCCTGCGCCAACCTGTTCGCGGGGAACGAAAAAGGGGGGGGGACGATGCGACGCGTGATGGCGGGTGCTGCGATGGCGGCGCTCGTGATGGGAGCGGGCGTCGCCCGCGCCGAAGCCGACAAGCTGGCCGCCGCGTTCGGCGCGCGTGAGAATATCGAGAATGGCAGCCTGTCGCCCGACGGGACCAAGCTTGCCTTCATCAGTCCGTCGAAGGGGCAGGGGGCAGTGATCCTCGTCCTCGACGTCACCGACGAGAATGCCAAGCCGATGATCATCGGCGGCTTCGACGGCAAGCCGGAGCGACTGTCGGGATGCCGCTGGGTCGGACCCCGCCGGCTGATGTGCACCATCTATGGCATCGTGCGGCTGGACGGCGGCGATATCGCGTATAGCTCGCGCATCTTCGCGATCGATTCGGACGGCAAGAATCCCAAGGGGATGCCGATGCCGCGCGGGGTCGGCATCGCGCTGTCGAGCGGATCGGTGATCGACTGGAATCCGGGCGTCGAGGACAGCGTGCTCCTCATGCGCCAGCAACTGGGCGACGGGAACGCCGACGGGATGGGGCGCGGCGGCTACCGCGTCGACCGGGTCGATACCAATTCGCTCAAGATCTCGCCTGTCGAGCGGGCCGACGCCGACGCGCGCGAATTTATCACCGATGGCGCGGGACGGGTGCGGATCATCGGGCGGGTGAAGACCGACAGCGGCTCGGGCTACGACCTGCCGGGACGCGGCTATTTCTATCGCGACGCGGCAGGCACGCAGAACTGGAAGCCATTCAGCACCATCGACGCCGACGGCAACGGCTTCGATCCGCATGGCGTCGATGCCGCGACCAACGTTGCCTATGGGTTGAAACGCGTCGACGGACGGCTTGCCGCCTATACCAAGACGCTCGACGGTGCGGGCAAAGAGACGCTGGTGTTCGCGCATCCCGATGTCGACGTCTCGGGCTTTGCCCGGATCGGTCGGCGCGGGCGGATCGTCGGCGCCAATTACGTCACCGATCGGCGGCAGGTGCAGTATTTCGACCCCGCCCTCGCCAAGCTGGCCGCCAGCCTGGCCAAGGCGCTGCCCGACACGCCGCTGATCCGGTTCCTCGATTCGAGCGAGGACGAGAATGTGATGCTGCTCTGGGCCGGCGCGGACGCCAATCCGGGGCGCTATTATCTGTTCGACCGCAAGGGGCGAAAGCTTCACCCCATCGCCAGCGACCGCCCGGACCTCAGCGGCATGAAGCTCGCGGCGATGAAGCCGGTCGTCTATCCGGCGGCGGACGGGACGAAGATCCCCGGCTATCTGACGCTGCCGCCGGGCAGGGACAGCGCGCGGGGGCTACCGGGGATCGTCATGCCGCATGGCGGGCCGGGGGCGCGCGACGAATGGGGCTTCGACTGGCTGGCGCAGTTCTTCGCCGCCAAGGGCTATGCCGTGCTCCAGCCCAATTTCCGTGGCTCGACCGGTTATGGCGACGCCTGGTTCCAGGAAAACGGGTTCAAGGGCTGGAAGACTGCGATCGGCGACGTCAACGACGCGGGCAAATGGCTGGTAGCGGAGGGTGTCGATGCCGGCCGCCTCGGCATCTTCGGCTGGTCCTATGGCGGCTATGCCGCGCTCCAATCGGCGGTACTCGATCCCGACCTGTTCAAGGCGATCGTCGCAGTCGCGCCGGTCACCGACCTGTCGCGCCTTCGCCGGGAGGGCGAGCGGTTTTCCAACTTCAAGATCAATCGCGACTTCATCGGCGAGGGTGCGCATCTGTCCGAAGGATCGCCGACGCGCCATGCCGACCGCTTCAAGGCGCCGGTGCTGATGTTCCACGGCGATCTCGACCGCAATGTCGGGGTCGCCCATGCCAAGGCGATGCAGTCGAAACTGTCGGGCGCGGGCAAGAAGAGCGAACTCGTCGTCTATGAGGGGCTCGACCATTATCTGGAGGATGGCGAGGTGCGCGCAGCGATGCTGGACAAGGCGGGCACTTTCTTCGCCGCGGCGATGCCCGCGAAGTAGACGCGAAAAAGGGCGGCGTCCCGGAGGATGCCGCCCCTTTTCTGTTCCGTGAGCGCCACGGCGAAGGCGCGTCGTCGGACGGTGCCTTTCGGCACCGCCGGCCGCTCGCATTGATTTCCCGGCGCAGCGTCGCTGCGCCGCGGGATCAACGCGAGTAGAACTCGACCACCAGGTTCGGTTCCATCTTCACCGGATAAGGCACTTCGTCGAGCGTCGGAACGCGCGTGAAGGTGACCGCGGCGTTACCGTCGGGCGCCACGTAATCGGGGATGTCGCGCTCCGACAGGCTCTGCGCCTCGACGATCAGCGCCATTTCCTTGGCCTTGTCGCCCAGCGAGATCACGTCGCCCGGCTTGATGCGGCGCGACGCGATGTTGCACTTCACGCCGTTGACGCGGATGTGGCCGTGGTTGACGATCTGGCGCGCCGACCAGATGGTGGGCGCGAACTTGGCGCGATAGACGACCGCGTCCAGGCGCTGCTCGAGCAGGCCGATCAGGTTCTGGCTGGTGTCGCCCTTCATGCGCGACGCCTCTTCATAGGCCTTCTTGAACTGCTTCTCGGTGACGTCGCCGTAATAGCCCTTGAGCTTCTGCTTGGCGCGCAGCTGGATGCCGAAATCCGACATCTTGCCCTTGCGGCGCTGGCCATGCTGGCCGGGGCCGTATTCGCGCTTGTTCACCGGGCTCTTGGGACGACCCCAGATGTTCTCGCCGAGACGACGGTCGAGCTTGTACTTGGCGCTGGAGCGCTTCGACATGGTAATTTCCTTGCAATAGCCAACGACGTTGACCCTGAGCGGAACACCCTGACGGCAGACCGATCATGATCGCGATCCCGGTCATCGCCCGACAGATTTCCGTCGTGGCCGCCGCTTCACCGGGGTGCGGGGCCTCATTGCGAAGGCGCGCGGCTAGCGCCAACCGCCGCGCGAGTCAAGGCGGCGGGGGTCAGCGGCTCTGCGTCTGGCCCATGTTCCGGGTCGAATCGGCGTTGGCCGCTGCCTCCGCATCCCATTCCGCCTGCGTCTTGCAGACGGGTTTGGAGCGCAGGCGCGAGCCGGTGTTGACCCGGCCCTTGCAGATCTTCTCGGCCTTCGGCTTGGGCGCTTGCGCCTCCTGCGGCGCAGGAAGGGTGGCGGTCAGAAGCAGCGCGAACAGCATCGAAGGCGACTCCGTAAGGAAGATCAGCGGGTTGTGCCGCTTCTTCGGCGGTTCGACAAGCATCGCGGGCAGGGGCGATGACGAACCGCCGCGGATCGGCTAGTCGGGCGGGCGTGATGAACCCCGACGACTGCTCGACGATGATGGAGGTGCGCGCCGGCGTCGACGCGCTCGATGCCGAACTGGTGGCGCTGCTCGCCCGCCGCTTTGGCTACATGCGCGCTGCTGCCCGCATCAAGCCCGAGCGCGGCCATGTCCGCGACGAGGCGCGCAAGGCCGAGGTAATCGACAACGCCGTCGCTGCGGCGCGGGCGGCGGGCCTACCGGCCGACGCGGTCGGGGCGATGTGGGAAACGCTGGTCGAGGCCTCGATCGCCTATGAGCTGGCCGAGTGGGAGCGGCGGCGCGCCTGATGGTTCACAAGAAGCCCAACCTGCCGACCAAGATCTGCGAGGCGTGCGGCCGCCCGTTCGCGTGGCGCAAGAAATGGGCGCGCGACTGGGATCAGGTGAAGTTCTGCTCCGACCGCTGTCGGCAGAAGCGCTAGAGGCACGCCTCCAGCAGCGCCTGATCGAAGCCGAACTGCTTGGCCTTGTCGAGCGTGTAGGGCCTGAGGCCCATCGAGCGGTATTCGCCGATGATCTTGCCGTCGGCGCTCTCGTCCAGATATTCGAACTTGAAGAGCTCCTGCGTGACGATCACCGGGCCTTCCATGCCGATCACCTCGGTGATGTTGGTGACGCGGCGGCTGCCGTCACGCAGGCGCTTCACCTGCACGATCAGGTCTACCGAATCGGCGATCTGCCGGCTGATCGCTTCCTTCGGCACCTTGATGTCCGACATCATCACCATGTTCTCCATACGCGCGAGGCATTCGCGCGGGGAGTTGGAGTGAAGCGTCGCCATCGATCCGTCGTGGCCGGTGTTCATCGCGGCGAGCAGGTCGAAACACTCCGACCCACGAATTTCGCCCAGGATGATGCGATCCGGGCGCATACGCAGCGCGTTCTTGACGAGGTCGCGAATCGTGATCTCGCCCACGCCCTCCAGGTTCGGGGGGCGCGTTTCGAGCGGCAGCCAGTGCGGCTGCTGGAGCCGCAATTCGGCCGCGTCCTCGATCGTCAGCACGCGCTCGCCCGGGTCGATCATCTTCGACAGGGCATTGAGCATCGTCGTCTTGCCCGAGCCAGTACCGCCCGAGATGACGATGTTGAACCGGCACGCGCCCGCGACCTTCAGCGCGGTCGCCATCTTCTGGCTCATCGAACCGAAGCCCGCCATCATGTCGAGCGTGATCGGCTTGGCCGAGAACTTACGGATCGAGATGGCGGTGCCGCGCAGGGAGAGCGGCGGCACGATCACGTTGACGCGGCTGCCGTCCTTCAGGCGGGCGTCGGCGAGCGGCGTGGTCTGGTCGACGCGGCGGCCGACCGAGTTGCAGATGCGCTGGGCGATCTGGAACAGATGCTCCTCGTCGCGAAACTGGATGTTCGCAAGCTCGAGCTTGCCCTTGCGCTCGACGAAGGTCTGTTCGGGGCCGTTGACCATGATGTCGCTGACCGCAGGGTCGCTGAGCAGCTCCTCGAGCGGGCCGAGGCCGAGGAGTTCGTCGACCAGCACCTTTTCGAGCGCGAACTGCTCGCGCCGGTTGAGCGTCAGCTTGAGCTCGGCTAGCACTTCGCCGATGATCGGGCGGAATTCCTCCGCCAGCTCGTCCTTGCTGAGCGTCGCTGCGGCCTCAGGGTCGACGCGTTCGAGCAGGCGCGGGAGCACCTGTTCCTTGATCCGGTGGATCGAGCTTTCGAAGCCCTCCGTGCGGCTCTGCGCAGCGTCGCCCGACGATGCCTGACGATCGGCCAGGCGCTGCATCGCGTCGACCGCGACCGACGAATTGGACAGGTCCGGCTCGGGCGACAGGCCGGCGCCCGGCAGCGGGATCGATTCGAGCGGCGGGAACTGCTCGCCATGATCGGGTTCGGCGCGGCCCGGCCCGTGCATCGGCCGTGCGACGCCGAAGGACGGCCGTCCGCCGCCGCTCCCTGTTCCGCTTCGCCGCCCGAATGCGCTCATGCCAAAGCCCTTGTTTGTCCGCTTATTCCGTAGCCTGCGGTCTAGCGGCGAAGGTTTGACAATTGCCTAACCATTATGGACCCAGATCATCAGCGTGCGCTCATGCTCGAAGAACCGGGTCCGCACGCGAGCGCCGAGGCGATAATCGCGGGCCAGCACGGCATCGACCCGCGCCGTCGCCGCGGCGCTGCGGGTCAGCGCATAGGGGTCGTCGTCGGTGACGATCACCGCCGGGCGTGCGGCGAGCACGCGGTTCAGTTCGGCCAATGGATCGATTCCCAGCGCGCCCGCTTCGCCGGTGGAGGCGAGATGGTCGGGAAAGGCGAACCGGCTGACGAGGCACGCGTCGCTCGCCTGATAGAGGATCGGCGGCCCGGCGAAGACGAACATGCAGTCGTGGCGGACGCGGGCCGGCACGGCGACGGCGATCGCCTGCCAGTCGGCCCGGTCCCGCACACCCTGACGCGGCGCCTCTACCAGCGCGGCATAGAGCGGCGCGGCGGCGACGAGCGCGATGAGCGGCAGGCGCAGCGGCCCCCGCGCGACGAACGGCGCGGCGGCGATCGCCAGCGGTACCAGCATCGGCAGCGCATAATGCTCGTAATAAATGCCGACCGACACGACGCCGATCGCCGCGGCGGCAAGCCAGCCGAGCATCAGCCCCTGCTCCGCCCGCTGCGACGCTTGGCGATGCCGCCAGCCGAGCACCCCCAGCAGCGCGAGCGGTGCAAGATTGGCGATGAGGAAGCCAAACTGGATCGCATCCGCCCATGACCAGTCATGCCGCCGCAGCATCGCCGAACGCGCATTGGCAAACCAGAAGGCATCGAACGCGCCGTGCGCGGCGAACCAGGCGGCGAAGAACCAGAAGGGGGCGGCACCGATCGCCATGAAGAGACCCGCGCGCCGTGCGAGCGCCGGCCAGCGAAGCCCGGCGCGTCGCGATCCGATCAAGAGCGCGATGCCGAACGCGGCGCTTTCGAAGATCACCGTCGTCTTGATCGTCAGCGCCGCGCCGCACGCCAGCATCGCCGCCCCTGCGAGGAGGAGGCCGCGGCGCGTCTCCAACTGTGGCCAGGCGACGAACATCGCCCAGGCCGCCGCCGCGATCAGCGCGTTGTAGAAGACCGGTGCCTGTCCGACATCGCCGCGCAGCGGGGTGAGGTAGAGAAGATAGAGAAACCCGCAGCCGATCCCGACCCATCGCGCCTCGTGCCGGGCGACGATCGCGGCGATGACCAGCGCTGTCGCCGCCGCGAAGCCGGCCGCCAGCAACTGATAGGCGAGCACGCCGCCACCGCCCATCGCCGCCGCGACCGCGTAGAGCGCGAACAGGCCCGGGGGCTTGCGGTCCCAGATGTCGACATAGGGAAGTGCGCCGTCCAGCCAGCGCTGTCCGACGAGAAGATAGAATTGCTCGTCGTAACCGGCGAGCGGGTCGCCGATCAGCCCCCAGCGCAGCACCAGCGCCGCGCCCGAAAGGATCAACAGGGCGTCGATCCAGCGGGGCTGCCAAGCGGCGCGCCCGCTGCTGGCGGAAAACGAAAATGGCGCGCGGACCCGATCCACGCGCCATTTCATGAACGAAGCCGGTTAACGCCGCCTCAACGGCGATGCGTCAGCCTGCCTTTTCGGCGAGGACGGTCAGGCCCTTGGTCGTGACCTCGGCCAGCCCGCCCTCGACGCGGATCGCCTCGGGCGCGGCGCCGGCGGTCTTGTGGACCATGATCTCGCCGTCGCGGATCGTCGACATGAAGGGGGCATGCCCCTCGAGCACGCCGAAATCGCCCTCGCTGCCGGGGACGACGACCATATGCACTTCCTCCGAGCGGAGGAGCTTTTCGGGAGTCACGAGTTCGAAGTGCAGGGGCATCGGTAAGTCCTAGACCCCCTCCCCGGAGCACGGGGAGGGGTGGAGGGGATCAGGCGTTCTCGGCCAGCTTCTTGGCCTTTTCGACCGCCTGATCGATGCCGCCGACCATGTAGAAGGCGGCCTCGGGCAGGTGGTCGTACTCGCCGCTCACCACCGCCTTGAACGACTTGATGGTGTCTTCGATCTGCACGAACGCGCCGGGGATGCCGGTGAAGACCTCGGCCACGTGGAACGGCTGGCTGAGGAACTTCTGGATTTTCCGCGCACGCGACACGGTGAGCTTATCTTCTTCGGAAAGTTCGTCCATGCCGAGGATGGCGATGATGTCCTGAAGGCTCTTGTACTTCTGGAGGATCGACTGGACCGCACGCGCGGTCTCGTAATGCTCCTGGCCGACCACGCGCGGTTCGAGCACGCGGCTGGTCGAATCGAGCGGATCGACCGCCGGATAGATACCGAGCTCCGAGATCGCGCGGTTGAGCACGGTCGTCGCGTCCAAGTGCGCGAACGAGGTCGCCGGCGCCGGATCGGTAAGATCGTCCGCGGGCACGTACACCGCCTGGACCGAGGTGATCGACCCCTTGTTGGTCGAGGTGATGCGCTCCTGCAGCGCGCCCATGTCGGTCGACAGCGTCGGCTGATAGCCCACCGCCGACGGAATACGGCCGAGCAGCGCCGACACCTCTGCACCCGCCTGCGTGAAGCGGAAGATGTTGTCGACGAAGAAGAGCACGTCCTGGCCCTCCTGGTCGCGGAAATATTCGGCGATCGTCAGGCCCGAGAGCGCGACGCGCGCACGCGCGCCCGGCGGCTCGTTCATCTGGCCATAGACCAGCGCGACCTTCGACCCTTCGCTGATCGCGTTGCCCGCCTCGTCCTTGGCGATGACGCCTGCGTCAAGGAATTCGTGATAGAGGTCGTTGCCCTCGCGCGTCCGCTCGCCCACGCCCGCGAACACCGACGTGCCGCCATGGCCCTTGGCGATGTTGTTGATGAGCTCCTGGATCAGCACGGTCTTGCCGACGCCGGCGCCGCCGAACAGGCCGATCTTGCCGCCCTTGGCATAGGGCGCGAGCAGGTCAATGACCTTGATGCCCGTGACCAGGATCGCGCTGTCGGTCGACTGGTCGATGAACTCCGGCGCCTTGGCGTGGATCGGCGCCTTGAGGTCGGTGGCGACCGGCCCACGCTCGTCGATCGGCTCGCCGATGACGTTGAGGATGCGGCCGAGCGTTGCGGGGCCGACCGGCACCTGGATCTGGTTGCCGGTGTCGGTCACGGTCTGGCCGCGCGTCAGACCCTCGGTCGAGTCCATCGCGATCGTGCGGACGGTGTTCTCGCCCAGATGCTGCGCGACCTCGAGCACGAGGCGGTTGCCGTTGTTGTCGGTCTCGAGCGCCGACAGGATCGCGGGCAGCGTGTCGTCGAACGCCACGTCGACGACGGCGCCGATCACCTGCGAGATGCGGCCGACATTGTTGGTACCGCCGGCGGGGCGGAGGAGTTCAGGCGCGGTTGCCATCAGCTTGTCCTTGGTCTGGGAATACCGGCGTCGTACCGGTCGGGCGATTGAAAGTCACGGTGATGATGGGGCGGCCGTCGGCCCCCTTGGTCACGTCGATCGAACTCGGCGCGCCGCCAATGAGGCCGTCGGCCGATTGTTCGGACGTGATCGCGTCGAAGCCGCCCTCGTCGTCGATGCCATATTGCGACAGGAAGCCGCGCAGCACCTCGACGAAGCGCTTCTTGGCGGTCTCGGCATTGGCCGCATCGGTCAGCGACAGCGTGAAGACGAGCCGGTCGATCTTCGCCGCGGTCGCGCCCGCCGCCTCGAACGTGCCGGTGTTCGGCGCCTTGGCATCGGACTGCGACAGCGTGATCGGGCCGCCCTTCGAGAGAAAGGTCGGGCCGTCGGCGGCATAGTCGGTGGCGCGATAGCCGAACTGGTTGACCCGCCCGATCGTCTCGCGCGGGGCGCCGAACGCGCGGTCCCAGCCCTGCATCGTCGCCGCGGTCGCTGCGTCCTTCGCCTCATTCTCGAGCACGGTCGGCCCGCTCCCGCCGCAGGCGGCGAGCAGGACGAGTGCAGAGAGGGCAAGGGCGCTGCGCATCGATCTCAGAGCGCCTCGGCGCCCGAGATGATCTCGACCAGCTCGGTCGTGATCGCCGCCTGGCGGCTGCGGTTGTATTCGATCTGGAGCCGCTTGATGAGGTCGCCGGCATTGCGCGTGGCGTTGTCCATCGCGGTCATCTTCGACCCCTGCTCCGACGCGGCATTCTCGCGCAGCGCGCGGAAGATCTGGATCGCGATCGCACGCGGCAGCAGGTCGGCGAGGATCGATTCCTCGTCGGGCTCGTACTCCATCACCGCGCCGCCGTCGGTGTCGTCGCCGACCGCCTTGACCGGCACCTTCACGGGCAGGATCTGCTGCTCGGTCGGCTCCTGCGTCAGCACCGACTTGAAGGTGGCGTAGAACAGGTGCGCGACGTCGAACTCGCCCGCGTGGAAGCGCGCGATGATGTCGTCGGCATAGGCACGCGCGCTCTCGAACGTCAGCTTGCCGAGGTCGCCCGGCTCGTCCGAATGGACGATCTGGTCGCGATAGAGACGCGCCAGCACGCCGCGGCCCTTGCGGCCGATCGTGTAGAACTTGACGGTCTTGCCCTGCGCGATCAGCTCGTCGGCGCGGCGACGGGCCAGCCTTGCGATGTTGGTGTTGAACGCGCCGGCCAGCCCCTTGTCGCTGGTCGCGACGACGAACAGGTGGACCTGATCCTTGCCGGTGCCCGAGAGCAGCAGCGGGGCATTGTCCGCGCCGCCCACCTTGGCCGCGAGGCGCGCAACGACACCCTCCAGCCGCTCGGCATAGGGGCGCCCGGCCTCCGCCGCTTCCTGCGCGCGGCGCAGCTTGGCGGCGGCGACCATCTTCATCGCCTTGGTGATCTTCTGCGTCGACTTCACCGAGCCGATGCGGATCTTGAGGGCCTTGAGTGACGCCATCTTCTACCTTGCGTGTTCCTGCGCACGCAGGAACCCAGGGTTACTCAGCGAGCCGTTCATGGCTCTGGGCTCCTGCGTTCGCAGGAGCACCCGATCGGATCAGGCGAACGACTTCGCAAACTCGTCCAGCGCCGCCTTCAGCTTCGCCTCGGTGTCCTTGCCCAGCTCGCGCGAGTCGCGGATCGCGCCCAGGACGCCCGCATGCTTGTCGCGCAGG
>CAJYLT010000056.1 GCA_913775795.1 uncultured Sphingomonas sp.
GCTATGCCGAGCCAGAAGGTGGCACCCGCGACCGGCAAGGCGCAGGACCCGGACCCCAAAGTGGCTCCTGATGTCTCAGGTGGAACCGGCTAACCGATCTACTTCCATAATCCCGAAATACCATCCCGATCGGACGGTATTACGAAGCCTTCGGGTGTCATTCCGCCCTTAACCGTGCCCGGCCACCAGCGCGGAATCTTTCAACAGCCCCGGCTGCTTTCGGTGCTGGCCCGATCGGCCCCGGGGTCGCGATGGCAGAGCAGGACAGGATCGATGTCTTTATCCGACGCGAACGCCCTCTTAGAGCCGTCCTCAAGCGCACGCCAAAATCCGATCAGGCTGGCAAGGACCTGGGGTTTGGGCCGCGATTGTTACACGTGTATCGTCTGAGGCATCGCGATACCGGTGCGGCATCGAGGGAGCGGCGGCAGTTCTTACATACAGTTACATGTTTCCCCCGGAATAGCCTTTCTGATCGCCGATCCGACCGGCTTTCGGGGGCTCGCGGGCATCGTCCCGCGGGCCCTTTTCGTGTCGGCGCCCCGCCACTTGGGGTCAGTCGTCCGCTTCACGCGGAGCCTTTGCCGGGTAATCGCGTATAGCGGGCGATCGGGAGGTTCGATTCGTTGAAGGTTGCGGCAGGTCAGTTGGGCGAAAACGGGTTTTCGGTGGAGCAGGTCGCCGAACAGCTCGCCGCGATGCACGAGGCGTCGCCGATCGCACTGGCGATGCTCGACCTCGACCTTCGCTATCTGTGGGTCAACGATCGGCTCGCCGCGCTCAACGGCCTCGAACCCGCCGCGCATCTCGGCCGCACGATCGACGAGATCGTCCCCGACCTCGCGGAACAGGCGCGCACGATCTTCGCAAGGTTGATGGCGGGCGAGGCCGTACGCGGCGTCGAACTCGTCGGGGCGACCGGCGGCAGTCCCGACCGCACCAGCGTCTGGCGCCAACACTGGATGCCGATCCGCGACGCGGGCGGTCGCATGGTCGCGGTCGGCGTCGCGTCGGAAGACGTGACCGAGGAACGCCGCGCCCAGCGCGCGGTTGAGGCGCTCAACCGCATCAACACCGCGCTCGCCGCCGAGCATGATGTCGAGCGGCTGGTGCAGATGGTGACCGATGCCGGTGTCGAGCTGACCGGCGCGTCGATCGGCGCCTATTTCCACAACGTCATGGACGAAAGCGGCGAGCGGCTGCACCTGTTCACGCTGACCGGGCGCCAGCGGGAGGATTTCGTCCGCCTCGGCCGCCCGCGCGCGACCGATTTGTTCGAGCCTATCTTCCGCAACGTCGTCATCCGGTCCGACGACATAACCAAGGATCCGCGATACGGCGGCAACGCGCCGTTCAACGGGATGCCGCCGGGCCATCCCGACGTGTCGAGCTATCTGGCGGTGCCGGTCGTGTCGGGGCAGGGCCGGGTTCTCGGCGGTCTCCTGTTCGGGCATCCGCGGCCCGGCGTATTCACCGCGCGGCACGAGGCGCTGATCGTCGGCCTCGCCGCCCAGACCGCGGTGGCGATCGAGAATGCCCGGCTGCTGACCGCCGTCACCGCCGCGAACGAGACGCTGGAGCGCCGCGTCGCCGAGCGGACCGCCGAGCTCGACCGCGTCTGGACGATGTCGCGCGACCTGCTCGTCGTCCTCGGCCTCGACGGGGTGTTCCGCACCGTTAACCCGGCCTGGACCGCGATTCTCGGCCACCGGCCCGAGGAGGTCGTGGGCCGCAATTATCTCGATTTCCTGCATCCCGACGACGCCGACCTGACCCGCGCGGCGGTGGCGGGCGGCGTGGGGCAGGTGCCGGTGTTTGAGAACCGTTATCGGGCCGCCGACGGATCGGTCCGCTGGATATCGTGGCTGACCGCGATCGACGGCGACCTCATCTACGCCTCGGGCCGCGACGTGACCGAAAGCCGGGGAAAGGACGAGGCGCTGCGCCGGACCGAGGAGGCGCTGCGCCAGAGCCAGAAGATGGAGGCGATGGGCCAGCTGACCGGCGGCGTCGCGCATGATTTCAACAACCTGCTGACCCCGATCCTCGGCGGCCTCGACCTGCTGCGACGCAAGTCGGAGGGCGACACGCGCAACCTTCGCCTGATCGACGGCGCGATCCAGTCGGCGGAGCGGGCGCGCACGCTGGTCCAGCGGCTGCTCGCCTTTGCCCGGCGCCAGCCGCTACAGCCCGATGCGGTCGATCTGGCGGCGATGATGCACGACATGTCGGCGCTGCTCACGACGACGCTCGGGCCGCAGGTGCGGCTGGTGCTGGCGGCGGAAACGGGCCTGCCGCCCGCGGTGGTCGACCGCAACCAGCTCGAGATGGCGCTCCTCAACCTCGCCGTGAACGCGCGCGATGCGATGCCCGAAGGCGGCGAGCTCAAGATCGCGCTGTCGCTGCGCGATGTGGCGGCGACGCCCGGCGGGCCGGCGGCGGGGCGCTATATCTGCCTGTCGGTTGCCGATACCGGCACCGGCATGGATGCCGAGACGATGGCGCGCGCGGTCGAGCCCTTCTTCTCGACCAAGGGGCTGGGGCGCGGCAGCGGGCTGGGCCTGTCGATGGTCCACGGTCTGGCCCGCCAGCTGGGCGGCGCGCTCGAGCTCGAAAGCTCGCCCGGCGCGGGCACCACCGCGCGGCTGCTGCTGCCGGCCAGCGCCGCGCCCGTGACCGTCGCCGACGCGCCGGCGGTGCAGGCCGCGCCCGTCATCCTCGGCCGCGTGCTGCTGGTCGACGACGAGGAAGCGGTGCGCGGTGCCGCGGCGCAGATGCTGAGCGAGATCGGCTATGACGTGGTCGAGGCGGACTGCGCCGAGGCGGCGATCGCGCTGGTCGAGGAAGGGCTGGCGCCCGACCTGCTCGTTTCCGACCATCTGATGCCCGGCATGACCGGCACCGAGCTTGCCCGTCACCTGCGCGGGCGGCTGCCGGCAATGGGGGTGCTGATCGTGTCGGGCTATGCAGACGTCGCGACTTTGTCCCCCGATCTGGCCCACCTGCCCAAGCCGTTTCGCGCGACCGACCTGTCGGCGGCGCTGGCGGGGGCGAAGGTGTTTCCGGTCGCCACCGTCGACGTCATCGCGCTCGATCCGCAATAGCGCGTTGCCCCGAGTCTGCGAATTGCGTCCGCCCGCGCGCGGGTGCATCACGCGGCGCGTTACAGTGATGGAGTTCCCATGCGCGTTCTTGCCGCTACCGCCACGATCCTCATGATGTCGACGACTGCGCTTGCCCAGACCCCGCCGCGCGCGGCCGAAGCGCCGTCGGGCCTGCCCGCCGCCAATCCCTTCGCGCAGGCGAGCACGCTGCCGCTTCAGGCGCCGCCCTTTGACCGGATCAAGAGCACCGACTACGGCCCCGCGCTGATCGCCGGCATGGCTGCGCAGCGCGCCGAAATCAACGCGATCACGCGCGCCCGCTCGGCGCCCACGTTCGACAACACGATCGCCGCGCTGGAGCGGTCGGGCCGCCTGCTCGAGCGGGCCAGCCTCGCCTTCTACGGCGTGGTCGGCGCGAACACCGACGACACGCTGCAAAAGACGCAGGCCGATCTGGCGCCCAAGTTCGCCGCGCATCAGGACGCGATCAACCTCGACCCGGCGCTCTTCGCGCGCGTCAAGACGCTCTACGACAAGCGCCAGTCGCTGGGCCTCGATCCCGAGCAGCTTCAGGTCCTGACGCTCACCTACGAGAACATGGTCCGCGCCGGCGCCAAGCTGTCGCCCGCCGACAAGGCGACGCTGAGCAAGTACAATGCCGAGCTCTCGACGCTCGAGACCGCGTTCCAGCAGAAGCTGCTTGCGGCAGCCAAGGCCGGCGCGCTGGTCGTCGACGACAAGGCCAAGCTCGCCGGGCTGTCGGAGGCGGAGATCGCCGCCGCTGCCGACGCGGCCAAGGCGCGGGGCGTGCCCGGCAAATACGTCCTGACGCTCCAGAACACGACGCAGCAGCCCGAATTGGCGATGCTCAAGGATCGCGCCACGCGCGAGGCGCTATTCAACGCCAGCTGGACGCGCGCGGTGAAGGGCGACGCCAACGACACCCGCGCGACGATCGCCGAGATCGCGGTCCTGCGCGCCAAGAAGGCCAAGCTGCTCGGCTTCCCCACCTGGGCCGATTACGTGCTTCAGGACCAGATGGCGAAGAACCCCAAGACCGCATTGGGCTTCATGCAGCAGCTCGGCACGCCGGTCGCCGCCGAACAGCGCCGCGAGGCCGCCGAGCTTCAGGCGCAGATCAAGGCGACGGGCGGCAATTTCCAGCTCAAGCCGTGGGACTGGGACTATTATTCGGAACAGGTGCGCAAGGCGAAATACGACCTAAACCAGGACGAGCTGAAGCCCTATTTCGAGATCAACAAGGTGCTGACCGACGGCGTGTTCTACGCCGCCAACCAGCTCTACGGCCTCACCTTCAAGCGGCGCACCGACATTCCCGTCTATCACCCCGACGTGCAGGTGTTCGAGGTGAACGAGGAGAACGGCGCGCCCGTCGGCCTCATGTATTTCGACTTCTGGAAGCGCGACAACAAGAATGGCGGCGCGTGGATGTCGAACTTCGTCAACCAGTCGAAGCTGATCGGGACCAAGCCCGTCATCTACAACGTCGCCAACTTCACCAAGCCGGCGGCGGGGCAACCCGCGCTCATCAGCTTCGACGACGTGACGACGATGTTCCACGAATTCGGCCACGCGCTGCACGGCCTGTTCGCGAACCAGACCTATCCGAGCGTGTCGGGCACCAACACCGCGCGCGACTTCGTCGAGTTTCCGTCGCAGTTCAACGAGCATTGGGCGCTCGACCCCAAGGTGCTGCCGCACTACGCGGTGAACTATAAGGACGGGTCGGTGATCCCGCAGGCGCTGGTCGACAAGATCAAGCGGGCGGGGACGTTCAACTCGGGCTATTCCTTCGGCGAGGCGCTGGCCGCGGCCGAGATGGACATGAGCTGGCATTCGCTTTCGGAAGCGGACGGCAAGCAGGACCCCGACGCGTTCGAGGCGAAGGCGCTGGCCGCCACCGGCCTCGACGTCGCCGACGTGCCGCCGCGTTATCGGTCGAGCTATTTCCTCCACATCTGGGGCAATGGCTATTCGGCAGGTTACTATGCCTATAGCTGGACCAAGATGCTGAGCGCCAACGCGTTCAACTGGTTCGAGCAGCATGGCGGGATGACGCGCGCCAACGGCCAGCGCTTCCGCGACATGATCCTGTCGAAGGGGCATACGGAGGATTACGCGCCGATGTTCCGCGCCTTCAACGGCGCCGACCCGCAGGTCGGCCCGCTCCTCAAGGACCTCGGCCTCAATGCCGACGGCACGCGTATCGCCGCCGAGCCGGCGGGCGCAGCGGTCAGCGACGGGACGGCGCAGCCGGCGGCGGCGACACCCGCCAAGTAACGGAAGGACCCGCCCTGTCGCTTCGGCGGCGGGGCGGGTGTTTCCTCAGGCCTTTGGCGTCACCCAGACCGAGACGGGGACGACGACCTTGCCCGGCGCAGGCTTGCCCACGTCGACGCGGTCGGCCTTGACCAGTTCGCCGCTTTCGAGCGTGAAGGACGCCCAGGGCTTGGGCATCCGCCCGAACGACATCTTCTGGATGGGCTGGCCCGTGGTCGAGTTCATGATGGTCGCGATGATCGGCATGGCCGCCCGATATCCAGCCGCGGCCCCGCCTGTCCACCGCACTGGCGCAGCAATCTGTGGGTAACTATCGCGAAGCGGGGCCACGACCCTTCGCTGCCGCCGCGATCGCGCCGAGATGGCGGGCGCTCGGTTTCGGCGTGCGCCGGAAGGTTGCGCGATCGACCGCGACGAGGCCGAATTTGGGGCGATAGCCGCTGTTCCACTCGAAATTGTCGAGCAGCGACCAGTGGATATAGCCACGCACGTCCACGCCCTCCGCCATCGCTCCGCGCAGCGCCGCCAACGCGCGGTCGATATAGACGATGCGGCGGGCGTCATCCTCGGTCGCGATGCCGTTCTCGGTGACGATGACGGGGCGGCCGGTCATCCGCGCGGCGAGGCGGACGGTGGCGCCCAGCGCCTCGGGCGCGAAGGCCATGCCCGTCTGCGTCGTTTCGGTACCCGGCGGGGGCGGCAGGTCGGCATCGGCGCCGACGAGCGTGCGGCCATAGGTCTGGACGCCGATGAAGTCGTCGGCGCGCGCGGCCTCGAACCAGGGCTGATGCACCTCGGCGATCTTGGCCTTCACGCCGCTGTCGGGACTGCCGGGCTGTTCGTCGTTGAGCGCGACGCTGAGCCCCACGGGCAGGTCGGGGCGCACGCTCTTGATCGCCTCCCGCGCGCGG
This sequence comes from uncultured Sphingomonas sp., assembly GCA_913775795.1. Classification (GTDB taxonomy): domain Bacteria; phylum Pseudomonadota; class Alphaproteobacteria; order Sphingomonadales; family Sphingomonadaceae; genus Sphingomonas. The sequence goes on from CAJYLT010000056.1 coordinate 6,317, forward strand.
CGATGCGCCTCCAGCTGGACGGGCAGCGCGCGGCGGACGTCGTAGGTGGGGGTCGAGACGAAGCGGTCGGCACCGATCGCGCGGGCGGCGGCGGCATTGGCGGCGGCGAAGCCCGGCGCCATCTGCCGATAGAAGGGCATCCAGCGCAGCTGCGCGGCGAGATTGGGTTCGTTGAAGGTCAGCGCATGGCCGATCCCGTCACCCAGCGCGCGGGTGGCGGTTTCGCAGAAGCGCACGAACGCATCGACGTTCGCCATCTCCTCCCACCCGCCGGCCCCCGCGAACCACCGCGGCACGGTGAAGTGCGAATAGGTGACGAAGGGATGCAGGCCGGCGGCACGGCAGGCGTCGATCATCCGGCGATAATGGTCGAGCGCGGCGCGCGAGATCTCGCCGCGCTCGGGCTCGATCCGCGACCATTCGATGCCGAAGCGATAGGTGTTGAGCCCCATCGCGCGCACGATCGCGATATCCTCGGCATAGCGGTGATAGCTGTCGCATGCGTCGCCGGACGGCTCGGCAAAGGCGCCGGGCTCCACATGTTCGGCGACCCAGCTGTCGCTGTTGACGTTGCCGCCCTCGACCTGATGCCCGGCCGTCGCCGCGCCCCACAGGAAGCCGGGCGGCGGCGCACGGCGCGGTGCCCGCGTCGACGCGAGTGCCGGGAGCGCGGCCCCCGCGGCGGCGCCGGCCAGCAGCGCGCGGCGCGAGGTCAAAACGCGAAGCCCAGGTTGAGGCCGATCGTCCGCACCGAATCGAGCCCGAACTGCTGGAGATAGCTGAGCTTCGGCGTCGCCTGTCCGCGATTGTTGCGGGCGTTGGCGTCGCCCGAATCGATGCCGATCGCGGTCGGATAGATCTCGTTCGCGCAGTTCTTGCAGAACAGGGCGACCCGGACGCCGCCCACCCTGGCGCCGATGCTGGCCCCGAACAGGTCGAGCCCGCCGACGCGTGTGCCCGGTGCCTGGTTGACGGTGTAGAAGATCGACGAACGGTGATACCAGTCGCCCTGCACGAACGGCCGCACGCCGCCGCCGGCATCGAACTGATACAGGGCTTCCAGCGTGGACGTGAACTCCGGCGCTGCGGGCAGGGTCAGGCCGGCGGCATTGAAGGTCGTGACCGTCGCCGAACAGCCGCGCGTCGCCTGCGTCGGATAGCATTGCGCGCCGGGGAAATCGTCGAACTTCGATCGCAGCGCAGAGGCCGAGCCGGTCAGCGTCAGGCCGGCAACCGGCGCCAGAATGACCGTCGCTTCGATCCCCTTGGACGTGACGCTCGCGGCATTCTGGACCTGGAACGAAACGGTGGTCGGGTTGAACGACTGGACCTGGAAATTGTCGAACCTGGTATGGAAGGCCGAGACGTTGACCGTCAGCAGCCGGTCGAGGAACGACGATTTCACGCCGATCTCCGCGGTCTTCGACGTCTCCTCGCGCACCACCACGTCGGCGGTCGCGGTCGGGAAGCCGTCGTTGAAGCCCGGCCCCTTGTAACCGCGGCCGTAGAAGCCGTACGCCATGATCGTCGGCGTCGCCTGATACTGCGCGCCCAGCTTCCAGCTGAAATCGGTGTTGTCGTAGGCCGAGCTATAGCTTCCGCGCGGGCCGCCCAGCGCGCTGAAATAATTGCGCTGGTTCTGCGTCAGGCGAAGATCGATCTCGTCCCGGGTGACGCGCCCGCCGGCGATTACCTTAAGCGCGTCGGTGAGGTCGTAGGTGAGCTGGCCGAACGCGGCATAGCTTTGCGTGTTGAGGCGATAGGTCGCATCGCCGCCGATCTGCGCGACGTTGCTGACCGCACAGACGGGCGGGCGGGCGCCCGGCACCGCGACCGCGCCGATGCAGAACGGATAGCCGCTCGCCGCGCCCCCGGTCAGATAGTTGTTGCCGCCGAGCTGACGCGCGATGTCGAGCACCGACTTGAAATAATAGAGCCCGACCTGGCCGCTCAGCCGGTTGCCCGCGGGCAACGCGATGCGAAACTCGTTCGAATACTGGTCGTAATGCCCCTGGGTGGCATTCTGGCTGAATGCGTTCTGCGACAGATAGTCGGCATCGACCGACTGGTCCTGATCGTAGAAGCGCCATGCGAACAGGTTGCTGATCTCTAACCCCGAACCCAGCGTATAGGCGACACGCGCCTGCGCACCGCCGGTCTTGATGTCGCGGAACTGGTTCGCCTCGCCGCCGAACTTCAGATTGTCGGCCGCAGGCTGGATCCCTTCTGCGGCGATGGCGGCGGTGCTGATGCTGGTCGGGTCGATTTGGCGATAGGTGTTGTCGAAGATGCCGGCGATGCCGTGGTTCTCGTTATAGTCGCCGATCACGTACAGCTCGAGCGCGTCCGCCTGGAGCAGATACTTGCCCTTGATCGAATAGGTGCGCAGGTTGAGGTCGTGGCGGGTGCCGGGATTGGGGCGCCCGACATAGGTCGTCCCCGGCTCCTGATACGAATAGAGCCCGCTCACCCGCAGTGCCGAATTGGCCGACACCGGGATATTGACGGTTTCGCGCACGATGATGCTGGGCGCGTTGCGGTCGGCGCCGGGGGTCTCGCGCGCCGCGGCCTCGATATTCGTCACGCTCGAATATTCGCCGATCACCGGGCGGGTGGTGACGATGTTGAGCAGGCCGGCCGACGCGTTCTTGCCGAACAACAGCCCCTGCGGTCCGTTCAGCACCTCGACCCGCTGAAGGTCGTTGAGCAGCGGGCTGTTGAGGAGCGGGCGTCCGAGATTCACCTCGTCGATCGCCAGCGCCACGCTGCTATCGATCGTCCCGGCGAAGCTGAGCGTGCCGACGCCGCGGACCGCGAAGGTGTTGTCGATCCCGACCTGCAGCGTCGGCGCGGCGCGCGCGACCTGGGTCAGGTCGTTGAGGTTGCGGTTGGCGATCGTGTCGCCGCTGACCGCGGTCAGGCTGACCGGCACGCGCTGCAGGCTTTCGCTGCGACGCTGGGCGGTGACGATGATGTCGCCGGGCGCCGCCTCTTCCGCTTGCGCGGGGTCGCCCTGCTGGCCGTTTGGCGTCGCTGTCGAAGCGGCCTGGTCGTTGCTCTGCGCGAGCGCCGCGGGCGCGTGGAAGATGGTGGCTGCCAGCAACATTGATGCAAAAGTCGTGCGCATGGCGCCCCTCCGTAATTTGCCTGATTGCAGGTCTCTTAGAGGCCTGACCAGACCTCATGGTGGGAGCCTTATCAATCGGTTTGGGATCGGCAAAACCAATTGAATTGATGATCAACGATCGATTGGATTTGTAGGCGATACCGTTATGTCAATTTTATGCTTGATAAAAACAACGGTATTTTAAGGTTGCTTGGTATCGCAAACTGGCTTTACCAATATACCAATATCGTCAGGCAACCTGATCCGATCGTCAGAGGATAAGCTGGAAATGCGCGCACCGACTCTTGCTATCCTGGCCGCAGTGATGGCCACGCCCGGCGCCGCGCAGGATGTCCGGTCGACGCAGGTGCTGAGCGATGGCTGGGTGTTCGCCAAGGGGGGGGAGGCCCCGGCGACCGGTTCGTCCGACTGGACGCGGGTTTCGGTTCCGCACAGCTGGAACCGCGTCGGTCACTATACCAATCCCGGCGACCACCCGAACCGGCCGGAAACGCTCGACGACTATCAGGGGGGCGGCTGGTACCGGTTGACGTTCACTGGCCCGCGCGATCTGAGCCGCAAGCGCGCCTATCTTCAGTTCGACGCGGCCAGCCGCACGGCGGAGGTTTGGCTGAACGGCAAGCGGCTGGGCAGCCATGCGGGCGGCTTCTCCCGGTTCCGGTTCGATGCCACGGACGCGCTGAAGCCCGGCGCGGCGAACACGCTGCTCGTCCGGGTCGACAACACCGCGCCCGATGTGGGGACCGCGACGAAGGACGTGCTGCCGCTGGCGGGCGATTTCTTCGTCCATGGTGGGCTCTATCGGCCGGTCAGCCTGATCGTCACCGACGACGTGCATCTCGACCTGCTCGATCATGGCGGCAGCGGGGTCTATGCGACCACCCGCACGATCGCCGGCGGGCGGGCCGCGATCGACGTGACATGGCGTGCGCTGAACGACGCCGCGCGTCCGGCGCGGGTCGAGGCGATCGTCCGCCTGGTCGATGCGGCCGGCGCGGTGAAAGCCGAGCAGCGCCGTCCGATGACGCTGGCAGGGGCTGCGGGCGGCGCTGCGTCGGCGACGCTCGACGTGGCCGACCCGCACCTCTGGAACGGGGTCGCCGATCCGTACCTGCACCGCCTGTCGGTCGATCTGGTGGGCTCGGACGGCCGGGTGCTCGACCGCGTGGAGCAACCGTTCGGCATCCGCGAGGTGCGGATCGATCCCGAGCGCGGGCTGTTCCTCAATGGCAAGCCGCTGCGCCTGCACGGCGTCGGCTATCACCAAGACCGCGAGGGCAAGGGCTGGGCGGTGAGCGAGGCCGATATTGCCGGCGACGTGGCGATCATGCGCGAGATGGGCGTGAACTCGATCCGCCTGACCCACTATCAGCATGGCCAGCCGATCCACGACCTGGCCGACCGCTACGGCCTGCTCGTCTGGGACGAGATCCCGTTGGTGTCGCGCTGGACGATGGGTGCCTCGACGACGGCGAGCGACGGCCTTCGCGCGGACGCCGCGCAGCAGATGCGCGAACTGATCCGCCAGAACATGAACCACCCGTCGGTCGTCACCTGGGGCATCGCCAACGAGGTAGATTTCGGCAAGTCGATCCCGATCTTCATCACCAACAAGGATGGCCCCGCGCCCGATCCGATGCCACTGCTCGCCGAACTGAACGGCATCGCCAAGGCCGAGGACCCGACTCGCCCGACCGCGATCGCGACGTGCTGCGAGGGGCGGCTGCTCGGTGATGCGGAGGTCCCGATCACCGCGGGTGCGGCGGACGTGAGCGGGGCGAACCGCTATTTCGGCTGGTATTATGGCGATCCGGCGGGGCTGGGGCCGCACCTCGACGCGCTACGCGCCGCGCGCCCGAACCAGCCACTGTCGGTGACCGAATATGGCGCGGGCGGCGCGACCAGCATCCATACCGACAATGTGCTGGGCGGCGATGTCGACCAGCGCGGGCGCAACCAGCCCGAGGAATATGAAAGCTACATCCACGAGACCGCCTGGGCGACGCTGTCGGGCAAGCCCTATCTGTGGGCGACGTGGCTATGGAACTCGTTCGACTTCGCGACGACGCGGCGGCGCGAAGGCGATGCGATCGACATCAATACCAAGGGGCTCGTCACCTATGACCGGGCGATCCGCAAGGACGCCTGGTATTTCTACAAGGCGAACTGGTCGGATGCGCCGACCGTCCACATCAACGGCCGCCGCTATGTCGACCGCGCCTATCCGTTCGCCGACGTGCGCGTGTACAGCAACGCGCCCGAGACCGAGCTGATCGTCGGCGGCAGGTCGCTGGGTACGATGAAGGATTGTCCGCAGCGCATCTGCGTCTGGCCGAAGGTGGCGTTGGCGGATGGCGCCAACACCGTCGTCGCGCGCGGCCGCTTTAACGGCGGGGTGACCGAGGACCGGATCGAATGGCGCCTCTCGCCGGAGGCGGCACGGACGATCCGCATCGACAGCGGCGCGCTTGTCGCGGGAGCCAAGGGCTTCGGTTCGGACGATTTCTTCGACGGCGGGGAAGCGGGCGACGTGAACGCCTCGACCGGCTATGGCAAGCCGCCGCCGCCCAAGGTCGTGACCGGCACCGATGCGCCCCTTGTCGCGCAGACGTACCGCGAGGGCGACTTCGCCTATCGCGTGCCGGTGCCGCGCGGGCGCCACACGGTGACGCTGACCTTTGCCGAACCGTCGATGGAGCCGGGAAAGCGCCGCTTCGACGTGACCGCGAACGGGCGGCGCGTCGTCACCGGCCTCGACGTCGCGAAGGAAGCGGGCGGTCCGCTCAAGGCGCTCACCCGCCGCTTTACGGTCGCGGTGGGCAACCAGGGTCTCGACCTGCGCTTCATCGGGCGGACGGGCAAGGCGGTCGTCTCGGCGGTCGAGATCGCGCGCTGAGCGTCAGGGGAGGGGTCTTCGCGGCTCCTGCCCCGACAGCACCCAGGCGCGGGCCTCGTCATAGCTGTTCGTGATCCGCGTGAACGGCTGGTCGAAGATGCGCTGCAACTGCAAGCGGACGAGCATCGAGCCCGCGACGACCGCCACCGCGCGGGCATTCTTCATGCCGCCCAGATGCCCGCGCATCGCCGCGATCATGTCCTGCGCCTGCACCGGGCAGCGCGAGACGTCGATGATGAGCGCGTAGCTGCTCTTTCGCTCGGCGGTGATGCGGGCGATCAGGTCGGCGACGAGCCGGTCGGCCTCGGCCGGCGACAGCATGCCTTCCATGTCCAGCCTGACCAGCGAATGCGTCCGGTCGACGACGATCTTGTACACCGATCCCTCCTTCGGGCCGGTCATAGCGCGACAGGGTTGACGCTTCGCTAGCGCGGGCAGCGGTAATCAGGCGTGGGCGCGCCGGTGACGGTCGAGCGCAGAGCGGACATGGCCGAGCGCTTCGAGCATCTCCGCGCACCAGCCGCCCGGTCCGAGACGCCGGACCGCGGAATGCGCGGCGCAGACGATCCGCGTGTCCGCCCAGCGATCGGCAAGATCGCGCGCCCAGGCGGCATATTCATCCGCCGCGCCGCTTCGTTCCTGAAGCGCGCGGGCGAGCATCGGATGGAAGCGCAACCGCGGCTCCGGCAGCACGGCCTTCAGGAGGGAGGGCGGGGCGAGGACGTTGATCGTGTCGTCGACATGGACGATTCCGCTCGCCCGGTGGCGGACGACGACCGAGGCGACGTGCACCTTGTCGTCCGGGCAGACGAAATCGACACCTGCCGGGATCGAGAAGTCGAGCGTGTCGGCGAACCCCGCCTGCATCGCCGCATCCTCGATCACCCCCTCGGCCCAGGGCAGGTCCGGCGCCTGTCGCCGGTGCCGGGCGGTACCGATCAGGGCTACGCCCGGCAGCAGCGCATGCATCGCGGCGCAGTGCAGCGTGTGGAACGGATGGACGTTGACGATCGCATCGATCGCCGCGCCATTGTCGGTCAGCGACATCAGCCGGGCGCGATCCTCGCCGTCCAGATCATAGCTGTCGAGCACCAGGAACCGCCCGTCCGGCCGTCGTGCCAGCGACACGTGCGTGCCGACATTGACGACGCCCGCGATGCGGAAGTCGCCGCGGAAGTTCCAGAAACCATCGTGTAGCTGCGTCATCGCGGGGGCGGAGCCTTTCGGGTGAGCGACACGCTGAACCCGGCGGCATCGCCCACGGTTCCTGATCGGAGCGGCTGCCGGGCCACCACTCAGTTCGTTCGAAGCTTGCCGTCGTCGTCCTGCAGCAGCCAGAAACGGCTCCACCGCTGGAGCCGCGGCAGGATGATCCACTGGAGCACCGCGGTCAGGATCAGCGAGGACGGCAGAAGCTGGAGCGCGGGGGGCAGGCCGGCGAGCAGCCAGCGCATCACGCTGCTGATCGCAAGCAGGACGGGAAACACCGCGATCCAGGTGGTGACGAAACGCTTCCACCCGACCGCGGCATTGTCGTTCGGTGCCTCGAACCGCACCGGATCGCCGGCCTGCATCTGATCCAGCCCGGCGGAGAAATCGTCCGCCGCCGCGGCGAGCGCGCGAAAGCGATCGCCCTCGCGCCATGCCCGCGCATCCGCGTCTCGCTCGAACCGGAAGACGAGGTGCTGAAGCCCCTGCGTCTGGCGAAGCTGGATGGCGCCGAGATAGCCCGCCGCGTCGCGCGCCGCAGCCTGGAGCTCATCCGCCCATCGCTCGAACCGCGCCTCCGCACCGGCCTGGATCGCGCGGCTGGCGATGACGGTTCCGGGCAGGGCATCTCGATCGGGCATGGCGCCAGAACTCGGCATCCCCGCGATCGGGTCCACGGGCGGGCCAAGGGAAAAGGGCCATGGGCCCGACGGTCACAGACCCGCCCGCTCGATCGCGGCGGCGATTTCCGGATCGATCGCCGCGCCGCGCTTCGCTGTGAGCCGGCCGAGCGCGGTCTGAACGCGCTTCTGTGCGACCTGAAGCGTCTTGTGCCGCACCTCGCGAAGGGCGTTCGTGCGCCGCGACGGACTTTCGCCGATCAGCGCCGCCCATTTGGATTCCTCGGCGGCCAGGATCGACAGCGCGAGCCGCAGGCCGTCCCGCCGGCCATGGTCATAGTCTTCGGACATCGATCTCCCCGGCCCTTGCGCGACGCTTTCAGCCGCTGCCGCCACGCGGGAATATGGGCGCGCTGCCGCCCATGCACCATCGCCGCGCTTGACGGCTATCCGTGTTCCGTTATGATCTATAACAATAACGAGAGGATGAGGTCATGGCCGTGATGTTCGAGCGCCGCAATCCGGTGACCGGAGAGGTCGCCACCACCGCACCGGCCGCAACGGTTACCGACGCGAACGCCGCCGTCGATGCCGCCGCCGCCGCCTTTCCCGCCTGGTCGGTGCTCGGCCCCAATGCCCGCCGCGCCGCGCTGAGCAGGGCCGCCGACGCGCTGGCCGCCAGGGGCGACGCGTTCGTCGAGGCGATGATGGGCGAGATCGGCGCGACCGAGGGGTGGGCGCGCTTCAACCTGATGCTCGCCATCGGCATGGTGCGGGAGGCGGCGGCGCTGACGACGCAGATCGGCGGCGAGGTCATCCCGTCCGACAAGCCCGGCTGCATCGCGATGGCGCTAAGCGAGCCGGTCGGCGTGCTGCTCGGCATCGCGCCGTGGAATGCGCCGATCATCCTCGGCGTGCGCGCGATCGCCGTCCCGCTCGCCTGCGGCAACACCGTGGTGCTCAAGGCAAGCGAGCAATGCCCACGCACGCACGCGCTGATCGTCGAGGCCTTTGCCGAGGCGCTGCCCGAAGGCGTCGTTCAGATCGTCACCAACGCGCCGGCCGATGCGGGCGAGATCGTCGGCGCGCTGATCGACCACCCGGCGGTGCGCCGCATCAACTTCACCGGATCGACCGCGGTCGGCCGCATCATCGCCAAGCGCGCGGCCGAGCATCTGAAGCCCGTCCTCCTCGAACTGGGCGGCAAGGCACCGCTGATCGTCCTCGACGACGCCGATCTGGACGAGGCGGTGAAGGCCGCGGCGTTCGGCGCGTTCATGAACCAGGGCCAGATCTGCATGTCGACCGAGCGGATCATCGTCGTCGACGCGATCGCCGACGCCTTTGTCGAGAAGTTCGCCGCCAAGGTCGCCTCGATGCCCTTCGGCGACCCGCGCGAGGGCAAGGCACCGCTCGGCGCGGTGGTCGATCGCAAGACCGTCGATCACGTCCGCGCGCTGATCGACGATGCACTGTCGGCGGGCGCGGTGCAGGTGAACGGCGGCGACGCGGATGGCGTCCTGATGCCCGCGCACGTCATCGACCGGGTGACGCCCGCGATGAAGCTGTTCCGCGACGAGAGCTTCGGCCCGGTCGTCGGCGTCGCCCGCGCGCGTGACGAGGCGCACGCGATCGAGCTGGCGAACGACACCGAATACGGCCTGTCCGCCGCGGTCTTCACCCGCGACACCGCGCGCGGGCTGCGCGTCGCGCGGGCGATCAAGTCGGGCATCTGCCATATCAACGGCCCCACCGTGCATGACGAGGCGCAGATGCCCTTCGGCGGGGTCAAGGCATCGGGCTATGGCCGCTTCGGCGGCAGGGCCGGGATCGACGCCTTTACCGAACTGCGCTGGATCACGATCGAGACGCAGCCCGGCCATTTTCCGATCTGATGGGCCTGTGATGCTCGCGCTCCCGCTCGCCGCCGCCCTTGTCGCGGCGCCCGCCGATCCCGCGCCGCCGCGCCTGACCCCCGTCTTCACGATCCGCGTGGAGATCGGCGCGCCGCTCGAACAGGGGGAGATCGACGGCGGGCGGCGGCGGTTCGTTCCGATCACCGGCGGCACGGTCAGCGGGCCGCGCCTGTCGGGCACGGTCCTCCCCGGCGGCGGCGACTGGCAGACCATCTATCCCGGCGGGTTCACGCGGGTGGAGGCGCGCTATTTCCTGAAGGCCGCGGACGGTACCGTCATCGCCATTCACAACAGCGGCGTGCGCGTCGCGAGCGCCGCCGTAACGGAACGGATCGCCCGCGGCGAGCGGGTCGACCCGTCCGACTATTATTTCCGCGCCACCCCCGTGTTCGACCCGCCGCCGGGGCCGCTGCAATGGCTGCGCGAAAAGACCTTCGTCTCGCGCGGCACGCGGATGCCGACCCACGTCCTCATCGAAGTATTCGCGGTCGAATGATCGCGACAGGAGCCTGCAAATGACCGAAACCTCGAGCAACGGTGTCGTCGCCTTCGACGTTATCGACCGCATCGCCTGGGTCCGCTTCAACCGCCCGGACAAGCGCAACGCGATGAGCCCCACGCTCAACCGCGACATGATGGAGGTGCTCGACGCGCTCGAGTTCCGCGACGATGTGGGCGTGCTCGTCCTGTCGGGCGAGGGGGCGGCCTGGACGGCGGGCATGGACCTCAAGGAATATTTCCGCGAAACCGAGGCGAAGGGCCTGGCCGGCACCCGTCAGGCGCAGCGCGAGAGCTATGGCTGGTGGCGGCGGCTTCGCTGGTATCAGAAGCCGACGATCGCGATGGTCAATGGCTGGTGCTTCGGCGGCGGCTATGGCCCGCTCTTCGCCTGCGACCTCGCCTTCGCCGCGGAAGAGGCGAAGTTCGGGCTTAGCGAGATCAATTGGGGCATCCTCCCCGGCGGCGGCGCGACAAAGGTGGCGCAGGAGCTGATGCCCTTTCGCCGCGCGATGTACCACGCGATGACCGGGGAGCCGATCGACGGCCGCACCGCCGCCGAATGGGGCCTGGTCAACGAGGCGCTGCCGCTCGGCGAACTCAAGGATCGCGTGACCGCGGTGGCGCAAATCCTCCTCCAGAAGAACCCCGTAGCGCTCAAGGCGACGAAGGACGCCATGCGCCGCGTCGGCACCATGAGCTACGACGAAGCCGAGGACTATCTCGTCCGCGCGCAGGAAGCGGCGAACAGCTACGACAATGAGGGCCGCAAGGAAGGCATCCGCCAGTTCATCGACGAGAAGAGCTACAAGCCGGGTCTCGGCGCATACGACGCGACGAAGACGCAGGGCTGATCCGACATGGCGAGCGTCCCGGAACACCCCCCTGCGCCGTCGCTCGACCGGCTGCTGCGCCCCCGATCGGTCGCGATCGTCGGCGCGTCGGACAAGAAGGGTGCGCTCGGCAATTCGGTGCTCGCCAACCTCGTGCGCCACGGCTTTGCCGGCGACATCCACCTCGTCAATCCCAAGCGCGACGTGATCGAGGGGCGAGCGGTTCTGCCGAGCATCGAGGCGCTGCCCGAGGGCGTGGACGCGGCGGTGCTGGCCATCCCCGGACCGGCGGTGCTCGATGCGGTCCGCGCGCTTGCGGCCAGGCGCATTGGCGCGGCGGTGATCTTCGCCGCCGGCTTCGCCGAGGGGGGCGAGGCGGGGCTTGCTGCGCAACATGAGGTTGCGCAAATCGCCGCCGAGCACGGCATGGTGGTCGAGGGGCCGAACTGCCTCGGCCTCGTCAATTTCATCGATGGCGTGCCGCTGACCTTCGTCGAGACGCCGCCGCATCCCTGTCCCGGCGACGGGATCGGCATCGTCTCGCAATCGGGGGCGATGGCGGTCGTGCTCGGCACCACGCTGATGAGCAAGGCGCTGCCGCTCACCGTGTCGATCTCGACCGGTAACGAGGCGGCCTCGGGCGTCGAGGATTATGTCGAGCATCTGCTCGGCGACCCCCGCACGCGCGTGATCGCGATGATCGTCGAGCAGTTCCGCGCGCCGGCCCGCTTCCTCGCGCTGGCCGAGCGGGCGCGCGAAGCGGGCAAGCGGATCGTGCTCCTCCACCCGGGGACGTCGAGCGCCGCGCGCGAGTCCGCGGCGACGCATACCGGCGCGATGGCGGGTGACCATGCCCTCATGCGCGCCAAGGTGGAGGCCGCGGGCGTCGTCCTGGTGCCGGGGCTGGAGGAACTGGGCGACGTCGTCGACCTTGCCTATCGCTGTCCGCCGATGCCCGCGGCCGGGGTGGCGGTGCTGACCGAATCGGGGGCGTTCAAGGCACTGACGCTCGACCTTGCCGAAACCCTGCCGCTGCCGCTGCCGCCGCCCGGTGCGGCGACGCGCGAGGCGCTGGCGGCGGCGGTGCCCGCGTTCATTCCGGTGTCGAACCCGATGGACCTGACCGCGCAGGCGCTGGTCGATCCCGACCTCTATCGCCGCACGCTGGCGCCGCTGCTCGCCGACGATGCGTATGGCGCGGTGGTGCTGGGGATCATCCAGACCGACCGGACGACCGCGATGCTCAAGCTGCCGCCGATCATCGACGCGATCGCCGCGCTGAAGCCGACCAAGCCGGTCATCTTCGCCGGGCTGGACGAGGGCGCGGATATCCCCGCCGACTATGTGGCGGCGTTGCGCGCGGCGGGGGTGCCCTATTTTCCCGCACCCTATCGGGCGTTCCGCGCGCTGGCGGCGCTGCGATCGGAGGCGCCCGTACGGGGGCGCGTGGTTCCGATACCGGTGACGCTGGCGCATCGCGGCACGCTGCCCGAATATCTCGCCAAGCAGGCGCTGGCCCCGGCCGGCATTCCGTTCCCGCGCGGCATGTTCGCGGCTACCGCCGACGCCGCGGTCGACGCGGCAGCGTCGCTGGGCGGTGCCGTGGCGATGAAGGCGCAGGCGAGCGCCCTCAGCCACAAGAGCGATGCGGGCGGCGTCGCGCTGAACCTTCGCGGTGAGGCGGCGATCCGCGCCGCTTGGCACGCGATGCACGAGGCGGTCGCCACGCACGCGCCCGGCATCGCCCTCGACGGCGTGCTGGTCGAGGCGATGGGCGAACGCGGGGTCGAACTGATCGTCGGCGCGCGCCGCGATCCCGAATGGGGCGCGGTGATCCTCGTCGGCTTCGGCGGGGTGCAGGCGGAGATCCTGAAGGACGTGCGCCTGATCGTGCCGGGCTTGTCGCGCGCCGCGATCGTCGGCGAGATCATGAAGCTCAAATCCGCGCCGTTGCTGGCCGGGTGGCGCGGCAGCCCGCCGCTCGACGTCGGCGCGGTGGCCGATCTGGTGATGGCGCTGGAGGGGGTGCTGGCCGGGACGTCCGCGATCCGGGAAATCGACCTCAATCCGGTGGTGGTCTATCCCGAGGGCTGCGTCGCGCTCGACGCGCTGATCCTCGCCGACTGAACCGCATTGCCTGTCCGATGCGGGCGGGGTCCCGCTCGCGGTCGCGGTTCATGCGCTCCGGCGGTCACGGTCCGGGGGCTGAATGTCCGCCCACGAAAGGTCGAAGCGGGCGAGATATTTGCGCAGCCGATCCGCATCGTTGGTCGAGGTTCGTGCTGCGCGCGAGGCGGCGAAGAGGTGCCGGCCCGCGTCGGACAGCGACCGGCTGTCGCGGCAGACCGAGACGACGTGAGCGAGTTGCACGCGATCGAACGGATCGAGCCGCGCGATCGCTTCGGGTGGCAGCAGCGTTTCCAGCCCATCAACGGTACGGTCGCCGCTTACCCATAGCCGTTGCAGGCGGGCGATCTCCGCATCCACGGTCGCCACGTCGATGCGCCCCTTCGGACTGAAGGTCGCCATCCGCGTCACGCTGGCGGCCAGATCGCGGAAATTGCCCGGCCAGCGCGCGTCGGGGCCGGTCGCGAAGCTGAGATACCGCGCCCGCGCCTCCTTGTTAAAGGTGACGCGATCACCCTCGCGCTCGGCGAAGCGATCGAGCTCGAAGTCCAGATTGGGCTCGATATCCTCGCGCCGTTCGGCAAGGCCGGGCAGCGCAAAGGTCCACAGGTTGAGGCGGGCATAGAGGTCGTCGCGAAAGGTGCCCGCGCCGATCGCCCGGGACAGGTCGGCGTTCGTCCCGGCGATCAGCTGAAAGTCGCTGGCGACCTCCCGGTCCGCGCCGACCGGCAGGAAGCGCTTGTCCTCGATGGCGCGCAGGATCATCGCCTGCTCGTCGAGCCCGAGCTCGCCGATCTCGTCGAGGAACAGCGTGCCGGTGTCGGCGCTGCGCAGCAGGCCCGGCCGATCGTTCGTCGCGCCGGTGAAGGCGCCGCGCTTGTGCCCGAACAGCGCCGACATCGCGCCGTCGCCCTTCAGCGTGGCGCAATTGACCTCGACGAACGGGCCCTTGACCTGATGCTTCAGCCGCTTGAGTTCGTAGATGCGCCGCGCCAGCTGGCTCTTGCCCGCGCCGGTCGGCCCCATCAGCAGGACGGGCGCGCGGCTGCGCACCGCGACCTGCTCGATCTCGTCGATCATCCGGTTGAAGCGGGCGTTGCGCGTCTCGATCCCCGATTTGAGGAACGACGTCGCCGCGACGCTCTCGGCCGCGAAGCGGGTCGCGATACTGTCGTAGCGCGACAGGTCGAGGTCGATGGTGTTCCAGACGCCGGCGGGATCGACCGACCCGCGCCGCGGCTGCGTCTGGAGCAGCCGGCCCGGCAGGAAGCGCGCCTCGGTCAGCAGGAACAGGCAGATCTGCGCGACATGCGTGCCGGTGGTGATGTGGATCAGATAATCCTCGGCCTCCGGGTCGAACCGATAGCCGCGCGTGAAGTCGAGCAGCTTGCCGTAGACTTCCTCGAAATCCCACGGGTCGTCGAAGTCGATCACCTGCGGCTCGACGGTGGTTTCGGGCGAGACGGCGGCGATGTCCTCCGCCACGAACTCGGCCAGCCGCCGGTGCGCGGTGCCGTGGATCAGCACGAAGCGGTCGACGCGCAGGTCCTCGTGCATCGTCAGCCCGACCGAGGGGCGCCACTTGTTCCAGCGCGAGGGGCCGAACTTTGCCGCGTCGAGAGTCGATCCGAGAAATCCGATGACGACGAGCGGCTTCATGACGATATCGTGGGATAAATAGCGATCGCTGTCGATAGGATTTTAGGCGCGCTAGTAGAGGCTGCAAATTGCAATCTCGATACAATGTCGCTGTTTTACAACAGGATATGGGTGCAATCCCACTGTCTCCGGGGTTCTGGCATGGTCCATGCTCTTCCAATCGCGCCGGGTCGGATCGAACAGCCCGGCATCCGCGGTGAAGCGGGGCGGCCGGAATGGGCCGGCCGCCCCCAAGCCGGAACGAGGAAGCGTTTCGATGACTGACGCCTATGAGTACCAGCCTGTCGAGGGCGGTGTGCCGATCAAGATGTGGACCCGCGGCGTGCCCGTCGAGGACGGCGCCCGCGCACAACTGACCCGCGCGGCGCAGATGCCGTTCGTGTTCCGCCACGTGGCGGTGATGCCCGACGTTCATGTCGGCATCGGCGCGACGGTCGGCTCGGTGATCCCGACCAAGGGGGCGATCATTCCCGCGGCGGTCGGGGTCGATATCGGCTGCGGCATGATGGCGGCGCGCACCTCGCTGATGGCGAGCGACCTGCCCGACCATCTGGAGGGCATCCGCTCGGCGATCGAGCAGGCGGTACCGCACGGGCGCAGCGTCGGACGCGGCCGGCGCGACCATGGCTCGTGGGGCGCGCCGCCCCCGGCGATCGTCGAGGCGTGGGCGACGCTCGCCCAGCGGTTCGACCGCCTGTGCGAGAAGCATCCGCGGCTGAAGAACACCAACAACCTCGTCCATCTCGGCACGCTCGGCACCGGCAACCACTTCATCGAGCTTTGCCTCGACGAGAGCCAGCGCGTGTGGGTGATGTTGCATTCCGGATCGCGCGGCGTCGGCAACGCGATCGGCACGTTCTTCATCGAACTGGCCAAGCAGGACATGCGCAAGTGGCACATCAACCTGCCCGACCAGGACCTCGCCTATTTCCCCGAGGGGACCGATCATTTCGACGACTATGTCGCGGCGGTCGGCTGGGCGCAGGACTATGCCGCGCTCAATCGGCGGATGATGATGACCAACGTCATCCGCGCGCTGCGGGGCGAGATCGCCAAGCCGTTCGAGGCGGAGCTGGAGGCGGTGAACTGCCACCACAATTACGTGCAGCGGGAGAACCACTTCGGCCAGAACGTGCTCGTCACCCGCAAGGGTGCGGTGCGCGCGGCCAAGGGCGTGATGGGGATCATCCCCGGATCGATGGGCGCCAAGTCGTTCATCGTCCGGGGCCTGGGCAATCCGGAGTCGTTCGACAGCTGCAGCCACGGCGCCGGACGCGTCATGTCGCGCACCGCGGCCAAGAAGCTGGTGACGCTCGACGAGCATATCGCCGACACCGCAGGCGTCGAATGCCGCAAGGACGAGGGCGTGATCGACGAAACGCCGAGGGCCTACAAGCCGATCGAGGCGGTGATGGCCGCGCAGGCCGATCTGGTCGAGATCGTCCACACGCTGAAACAGGTCGTGTGCGTAAAGGGGTGATCGAACCATGATCGTGATCGACGGATCCGAGGGCGAAGGCGGGGGACAGGTCGTGCGCAACGCGTGCGCCCTGTCGCTCGTCACCGGCCGGCCGTTCCGCATCGTCAATGTCCGGGGCGGGCGCGAGAAGCCCGGACTGATGCGCCAGCACGTCACCGCGGTCGAGGCGGCGTGCCGCGTCGGGGCCGCGTTGTCTGAGGGGCTGAGCGTCGGTTCGTCGGCGATCACCTTCACGCCCGGAACCGTCGTGCCCGGCGAGTATCATTTCTCGGTCGGCACGGCCGGCAGTACCGGCCTCGTGCTCCAGACGGTGCTCATGCCGCTCTGCCTGGCGGCCGGGCCGTCGCGGCTGGTGCTGGAAGGGGGCACGCACAACATGCTCGCGCCGCCGTTCGACTTCATCGAGCGGTCGTTCCTGCCGATCGTCAACCAGATGGGGCCGCGGATAACGGCGCGGCTGGTGCGGCACGGCTTCTTCCCGCGCGGCGGCGGCCGGATCGAGGTGGAGATCGAACCGGCGCCGCTTCGCCAGATCGACGCCACCGTGCGAGGGCCGCTGGTCGCGCGGCGCGGGACTGCGCTCATTGCCGCGCTTCCCGCCGGCATCGCCGATCGCGCGATCGGCGCGGCGCGAAGGTCGCTGGCCGACTGGCCGGCGGAGGCGTTCGCCGTCCGGGAACTGCCAGAGGAGCAGGGACCGGGAACGATCCTGATGCTCGAAGCCGAGTACGAGTATGTGACCGAGATCGTCAGCGGCTTCGGCAAGCTCGGCGTCTCGGCCGAACGGCTGGCGCACACCGCGGCCCATCGGATGCGCGGGTACGAGCAATCGGATGCGTTCGCCGGCCCTTACCTTGCCGACCAGCTATTGCTGCCGATGGCGCTGGCCGGCGGGGGATGCTTAACGACCGTCAAGCCGAGCCAGCACAGCCGGACCGCGGCCGACATCATCACCCTGTTCCTCGACCGCCGGATCGTCTTCGACCAGCAGCCGGCCGGGGAGCATCGGGTGCGGATCGTCTGATCGACGCGGAAGGGCGCTGGTGATCGAGGGCCGCGTCAGAGAGGCTCAGGCAGCCATTTCAAACCCTGGTGTCTGCGAATGCCGCCAGGTGTCTCACCGTTTCGGGAGGATGGTGACCCCTACGGGAATCGAACCCGTGCTTCAGCCGTGAAAGGGCCGCGTCCTAACCGCTAGACGAAGGGGCCGTGAGGCAGGCCGCGCGGATAGGGGAGGGCGGCGCGACGGTCAAGCCTGTTTGGTGCGAAATCAGTCGGCCCAGGCGGCGTCCTCGACATGGAGTTCGGCGATGGCGCGGCCACTCCAGTCGTCGCGCTTCGCCCGGCCCGCCAGCCACAGGCGGCGGTGCGGGGGCGCGCCGAGCAGCGCGGCGCCGAGATCGGTGTCGGCCATGCGGAATGCCATCGCCTTGAGGCTGCGCCCGTCCTCGCCCGCGACGATCGCGCGGACATGGCCGTTGCCGACGCGGTCGGCGCGGATGACCCGGACGGGACCGGCGGCGACGCGCGGGCTCGGCCAGCCCATGCCATAGGGGCCGCCCGCCTCCATCGCGTCGACCAGGTCGGCGGAGACGCCGCCGGGGGCGAGCACCGCGTCGAGCAGCAGCGCCCGGTCTTCCCGCGCACGGGCGACGTTCGCGGCGAGCTTCTCTTCGAGGAACGCGGCGAGCGCGGGGACGCCGCCCGGCGCCACGGTGACGCCCGCCGCCGCCGCATGGCCGCCGCCCGCGACGATCAGCCCGGCTTCCTTGGCCGCCAGCACCGCCGCGCCGAGGTCGACGCCGGGGATCGAGCGGCCCGATCCCTTGCCGACGCCATCCTCGCCGATCGCGATGACGAGGCTGGGGCGGCTGAGGCGCTCCTTCAGCCGCCCGGCGACGATGCCGATGACGCCTGGGTGCCAGCCTTCGCCCGCGACGACGGCGACGCTGCAATCCTCGCGGCACATCGCCTCGGCCGCGGCCTGTACCTCGCCCTCGATCGCGCGGCGTTCCTCGTTCAGGCGGTCGAGTTCCTCGGCGATCGCCTTCGCCTCGGCGGAGTCGCGCGTTGTCAGCAGGCGGACGCCGAGATCCGCACGACCGACCCGCCCGCCGGCATTGATCCGGGGGCCGAGCGCGAAGCCGAGGTCGGTGCAGGTGGGCGAGCGCGTCAAGCGCGCCGCATCGGCCAGCGCGGCGAGGCCGGGATTGGCGCGGCGGGCCATCACCTTCAGCCCCTGTGCCACGAACGCGCGGTTGAGGCCACGCAGTGCCGCGACGTCGGCGACGGTGCCGAGCGCCACCAGGTCGAGGCGGTCGAGCAGCTTCGGTTCGGGTCGTGCCGCAAAGAAGCCGCGAGCGCGAAGCTCGCGGATCAGCGCGGCGGAGAGGAGGAACGCGACGCCGACCGCCGCGAGGTGGCCGTGCGCTGCTGCAACCTCGATCTCGTCGAGCCGGTTGGGGTTCACCACCGCGTGCGCCTCGGGCAGCAGGCTGGTGCATTTGTGATGGTCGACGACGACCACGTCGGTGCCGTTCGCCCGCGCGCTGGCCAGCGCCTCGAACGCCTGCGCGCCGCAATCGACGGTGACGATCAGGCTCGCCCCCTCATGCGCCAGCCGGCCGAGCGCCGCGACGGTGGGGCCGTAGCCCTCCCTCATCCGGTCGGGGATATAGGCGCGCGCCTCCAGCCCCAGCTCGCGCAACACGAGGATCATCAGCGCCGCCGAGGTGGCGCCATCGACGTCGTAATCGCCGAAGATCGCGACCTGCTCGCCGGCCTGTACCGCGTTGGCGAGGCGGCGGGCGGCGGTGTCCATGTCGCGGAAAATCGACGGGTCGGGCATGAACCCGCGGATCGAGGGGGTGCGGTGAAGCTCCAGCGTTTCCCGAGGGCATCCGCGGGCGAGGAGCAGGCGCGTCACCAGGTCGTCGGCGACGAACCCGGCATCAAGCGTGTCGCCCGCCAGCCCACGCCAATGCCAGGGCTGGCCGAGAATCGAGCGGGACACGTTGCAGACGGGGGACATTCCCCGCCGATTAGCGCGCGCGGATGCAGGCGGCTAGAGGGTGGGGCGGCTAAAGGGGGGGCGCTAGAGGGGCGGGGCCGGCGGGGTGATCGCCGGCCCTACCGAACCGGCATCACTTCGCGACCGGATCGACGCCCTGCTTGGCCACCCATTCGCCGCGCGTCTGGCAGACGGTGTGGGCGATGCGCGAGCCGGTGATCTGGACCTTGGCGCAGACGCGGGCATCGGCGGGGGCGGTCGCGGCCTTGGCGGGGGCGGCAGTGGCGGCGGTCACTTCCTCGGCACTGGCGACACCGGCGCAGAAGGTGGTGCCGGCGACGAGGCTGAGGGCGGCGAAGGCGGTCGTGGTGGCGATCGAACGGATGGTCATGGTGCTTCTCCCTGCAAGTTCAGGCTGTCTGCCTGGTTGCGAGATGCTTTGCAGCGACCGTGCCAAATGGAAGGAATGGCGGATTTCCGCGGGTTTTAAGAGGAGGCAGTACGCGATCTGGCAATTTACGCCAGATGAACCGCCAGTCGTTGGCGGATTTTGCGATACGGATTGTCCGGTATCGGCCGCCGACGTTCGGAAGCGGACATTTTGGGGACCGACGCGTAAAGACGCCGGTGATGAAGCGCTATCTCTTCGTGTGCAGCCAGAACCGGCTGCGCAGCCCGACCGCCGAACAGATTTTCGCACAGCGTCCCGGTGTCGAGGTGGCGTCGGCAGGCACCAACCATGGTGCGGACGAGCCGCTCACCGACGAGCTCGTCGAGTGGGCGGATTGCATCGTCGTGATGGAGCGGGTGCACCGGACGAAGGTGCAGCGCGATTTTCGCCGCGCGCTGGGCGGGCGCAGGATCGTCTGCCTCGACATCCCGGACGACTATGCGTTCATGTCGCCCGACCTGATTGCGCTGCTGGAAGCGCGGATGCGCCGGCACTGGCCGGATTGAGTCCGCCCGGTCAGTCCGCCGTCTTCAGCCAGCGGTTCTCGCGAAACCATTTGGTGAAGATGTATTTGGTGCCCGTCACCACTGCCATCCCCTCGTGCAGTGTCGCGTCGTTGGGGGCGCCGTCGGCGGCCATGTTGTTCCAGATCAGCAGCATCCGCTTGCGCGGCGGGATGCGGATGCCGGCGAGCGGGAACCAGGTCGCGCCGCCCTCCTCCACCTCGTTCAGATAGGCCATCGCGGTCCAGGTGCGCTGGCCGCCCTGGCCCTGCATCGCCGCCCAATAGGGCTCGCTTTCGTGGAAGTAATCGTGGTGCGCGCGGAACTGCTGGCCGGGGGCATAGCGCTGCCCCTGCATCGTCTCGCCATGCGCGGGCGCGAGGCCGAGCAGGTCGGCCACGCGTTCGTCGATCGGGCGGATGATCGGCGAATAGCGATCCATGTCGCAGCTCTCGCTCGTGCGAAAGCCGGGCTCGGCCGACTGGCTGAGCAGGGTCGATGGGCGGCGGCCGGCGTCGATCACCTCGATCAGGACGGCGCATTCCTCGTCGGTGAGGAAGTCGAGGCAGTAATAGACCTGCGCCTGCTCGATCGGCACGCGAGTGATGCGCGGATCGCCGTCCAGCCGCTGCGCGACCGAGCGGCCGATCGCGGCGCGGTGGGCAGAGGGGCGGCCGGGGGATTTCGCTGCGCTTGCCATGACTTCCTCCTGCCGCGCGGCCCCGCAAAAGCCAAGGGGCCGGCGCGTCGCCGCACCGGCCCCCCGCGCCGCTCTGGCGCGCTTACTGGGCAATCTTCAGGTCGCCACGATCACCAGAAGATGTCGTACTCGACGTCGACCACTTCGCCGGTCTCCAGATCGACGAGCAGCGCGTCGTTGTAATAACGCACCCAGCGATACGGCCCGTAAGCGTCGGGCAGGCGATAGTTGTACGGATCGTCGATCCAATAGTCCTGCCCGAACAGGGTGCTGCTCAGCGTGAAGCCGATCCCGAACCGGCGATAGCCGCCATAATAGCCCTGCGGCGCGTAATAGCGGGGCAGGCGATAGACGTTGCGGTTCGTCTGCCGATAACCGCGCCAGTCGTAGCGGCGGTCACGCCGCCAGTCGCGATTCCAGTCGCGCCGGTCATAGCCGCCGCGGTCGTTCCAGCCATTGCGGTCGCGGCCGACACGCCAGTTGTTGTCGCCGTACCAGCGCCGGTCGCCCTGATTCCACTGGCCCCCGTTCCGGCGGTCGAACCGGTCGTCGTCGCGGCGGCGGTCACGCTCGAGCCGGTCGCGGCGCTCGTTGAAGTAGCGGTCGCGCTCGGCCGCGGCGCCGGGGCGCTGCCAGTTGTTGTCGGGCCGCTGCCAGTTGCCGCCCACACCCGGCCGCTGCCAGTCGCCGCGCGGGCGATCGGGCCGCTGGAACCCGCCGTCCGGGCGCTGGCCCTCCGGCCGCTGGAAGCCGCCGCCCTGCGGACGGTCGGGGCGCTGCCACCCACCCTCGGGATGGGGACGGTCGGGACGCTGGAACTCGCCGCCCTGCGGACGGTCCGGCCGCTGGAAGCCACCGCCCTGTGGGCGATCGGGGCGCTGCCAGCCGCCGGCCTGGCCCTCGGGCCGCTGGAAGCCGCCGCGGCGGAAGTCGCCGCCCTCGGCGCGCGGGGGCGGGGCGGGGCGCTCGGCGCGGGCGCCGATCGACACGCCGCTGTCGCGCGAGACCTCGGCCCGGGCCGCGGCGCGAGCGCCGGCGTCCATGCTGCGCCCGGGCCGCCCGCGACCCTCTTCTTCCTGTGCAAAGGCGGCCGCCGGCAACATCGCCGTGGCGGTGGCAAGCGCGAGCATCCACTTACGCTTCATCGTCAATCCCTCCATCGGCATCCCGATGAGCCGGGGATCGCCGCATGTCACACGAACTATGCCAGACGGGTTGAGCCGTTCCTGAATTGCGTTGACAGCAAATTGTCAGCTTTCAGGACGCCGTTTCCCCGTGGTGAGCGCGGGCACTTCCTTCGCCGCGTCGCGCGCGTCGATATCGGGGGAGGCGACGGGGGCGACCGTCTCGTCCCCGCGCGCGATCGCGGCGGCACGGCGGACCGCCTCGACCAGTCGCGGCTGGATGCCGCAGCGGCAATGGTGCGACATGGCGCGCCGGATCGCCGCCTCGTCGGGATCGCGCACCTCGCGGATCAGTACCGCGGCGGCCATGACGAGGCCGGGGATGCAGTAGCCGCATTGCGAGACGTTGGCGGCAAGAAATGCCTGCTGCACCGGATGGTCGCGGTCGCGCGCAAGTCCCTCGATCGTCGTGACGAAGCTGCCCTCGACCGAGGCGATCGTGACGGCGCACGACCGCACCGCGCGCCCGTCGATATCGACGGTGCAGGCGCCGCATTCGCCGTTCGAACAGGCGATCTTGGTGCCGGTGAGGTTCGAGGCGTCACGCAGCGCCACCGCCAATGGGGTGTCGGGCGACAGCGCATACTGGATCGGCGCGTTGTTGACGGTCAGGCGGGTCATGGGCGCGCCTTAGCCAACCGTTCAAAGCTTCGCCAGCGCGACACAAAGTTGCTTGCAGGCTTGCGATCTCGCAGCAAAAGGTTAAAGGCGCGCGCCATGGCCAGCACACCGCGCACGCTTTACGAGAAGATCTGGGCCGACCATGTGGTCGAACGCCGCGACGACGGCACCTGCCTCATCTATATCGACCGCCACCTCGTCCATGAAGTGACGAGCCCGCAGGCGTTCGCCGGGCTTCGCGCCGCGGGACGCCCGGTGCGCCGGCCCGAGCTGACGCTCGCCGTGCCCGATCACAACCTGCCGACCACAGCGCGCGTCGATGCGAGCGGTCGCCGCCTGCCGATCGCCGATCCGGCGAGCGCGCAGCAGCTCGAGATGCTCGAGCGCAATACCGCCGCGTTCGGCATCCGCTATATCGGCGCGACCGATGCCGCACAGGGTATCGTCCATGTCGTCGGCCCGGAACAGGGCTTCACGCTGCCCGGCACCACACTCGTCTGCGGCGACAGCCACACCTCCGCGCACGGGGCGCTGGGCGCGCTCGCGTTCGGCATCGGGACGAGCGAGGTCGAGCATGTGTTGGCGACCCAGACGCTGCTCCTCCAGCAGTCGAAGACGATGGAAGTTCGCGTCGACGGGACGCTCGGCTTCGGCGTGAGCGCCAAGGACGTGATCCTCGCGATCATCGGCCGCATCGGCGCGGCGGGGGGCACGGGTCATGTCATCGAATATACCGGCGAGGTGATCCGCGCGCTCTCGGTCGAGGGGCGGCTGACGATCAGCAACATGTCGATCGAGGGCGGCGCGCGTGCCGGCCTGATCGCGCCGGACGAGACGACGTTCGCCTATCTCAAGGGCCGGCCGATGGCGCCGGCGGGCGCGGATTGGGAGCGTGCGGTCGCATACTGGCGGACGCTGCCGACCGATCCGGGCGCGACCTATGACAAGCGCGTGGTGTTGGACGGCGGCGGAATCGCACCGTCGCTGACCTGGGGGACGAGCCCGGAGGACGTGGTGCCGATCACCGGCGCGGTGCCCGAGCCCGAGAGCTTCGCCGACCCGTCGAAGCAGGCAGCGGCGCGCAAGTCGCTCGATTACATGGGCCTGACGCCGGGCACGCGGATGCAGGATGTCGGCATCGAGCATGTCTTCATCGGCAGCTGCACCAACAGCCGGATCGAGGACCTGCGCGCGGCGGCCAGGGTGGTCGAGGGGCGGCGCGTCGCCGACCGCATCCGCCAGGCGCTGGTCGTGCCCGGCTCCGGCCTCGTCAAGCGGCAGGCGGAGGCGGAGGGCCTCGACCGCATCTTTACCGAGGCAGGGTTCGAATGGCGCGAGCCGGGCTGCTCGATGTGCCTGGCGATGAACCCCGACAAGGTGCCGGCGGGCGAACGTTGTGCTTCCACTTCGAATCGTAATTTCGTAGGGCGTCAGGGACCGGGCGCGCGCACGCACCTGGTCTCGCCCGCGATGGCGGCGGCGGCGGCGGTCACGGGGCGCTTGACCGACGTGCGTGAGCTGGTCGCGGGGTCATGAGGGCCGGCAAACATGCCGGGGAGGGTCGTGTTGATGCGTCGAGTAATGGTCCTGCTGATCGCCGGCACCGTGATGAGCGGCCTCGCCGCCGCCTACGCCTCGTCGGGCAAGGTGCGGCAGAAGGGCGAAACTCCCGTCCAGCAGGCGAGCGTCACCGTCGCCGAGGGCTGAAAGCCCGCAGTGACAGCGGGTTGATCCTCGGGCAGCATCGTCCCCGACCAACAGGGGAATTGATGCCATGCGCCTGATCGCCGCTTCCATTGTCGCGCTCGCCACCATCGGCGCCGCGCCGCCCGTTCAGGCACCCGCCGGCGTCCGCATCGCCGCGTTCGAATGCGGGCGGCTGATCCAGCCCGACCTTGGCCGGTTCAACGACACGATGCTGTTCGCGGGCGAGCGGCGCGAGTTCGTTGCGGGCTGTTTCCTGATCCGCCATCCCAAGGGCGTGCTGCTCTGGGATACCGGTCTGTCCGCGGAGATGGCGGCCAAGTCGCCCGATCGGATGAAGGCCGGCGTCGCCATTGCCGACCGACTGAAGGCGCTGGGCCTGACCCCCGCCGACGTGAAGTATGTGGGCATCAGCCACTATCACGCCGACCATACGGGCGGCGCCAAGGCCTTTCCCGACGCCGAACTGCTGATCGGTGCCAAGGACTGGGCGGCGGTGCAGGCGATGGGGGGCGACGATCCGCAGCGTGCCGCGCTCCGCCCATGGACCGATGGTCCGGCGAAGGTGACGCCGGTCGCGGGCGATCGCGACGTGTTCGGCGACGGCAGCGTGATGATGCTGACGATGCCGGGCCACACGCCGGGCCATTCGTCACTGCTCGTCCGCACGGCGAGGAACGGCCCCGTTCTGATCTCCGGCGACGAATATCATTTCCGCGAGAACCGGCCTGTCCGCGGCGTCCCCACCTTCAACACCAGCCGCGCGGAAACGCTGGCGAGCCATGACCGGTTCGAGGGGATCGCCAGGAACCTGAAGGCGCGCGTCGTCATCCAGCACGATCCGCGCGACATCGCCGCCATGCCCGCTTTTCCCAAGGAACTCGACTGACCATGCGAGCCGTCACCCGCGTCGAAGGGCGCGCCTATCCCTTCGGTGCCAAGAATATCGACACCGACATCATCATCCCCGCCCACTGGCTGAAGACCGTGACGCGCGAGGGACTGGGCAAGGGCGCGTTCGAGGCGTTGCGGCGCGAGGACGGCAACGTGTTCGACGACCCGGCCTATGCCGGCAGCCCGATCCTGATCGCTGGCGAGAATTTCGGCTGCGGGTCGAGCCGCGAACATGCCGCCTGGGCGCTGGACGACATGGGCGTGCGCGCGGTGATCGCGCCGAGCTATTCCGACATCTTCTCGGGCAATGCGGTCAAGAACGGGATCGTGCCCGTCGTGCTGCCACAGGACGCGATCGACCGGCTGGTCGAGGTCGCGCGAGAGGGTGCGGCCATCACCATCGACCTTGAGAGCATGAGCGTCACCACCCCCTATCAGGACCGCTTCGTCTTCGAGATGGACGGTTTTCGCCGCCAGTGCCTGATGGAGGGGCTGGACGAGATCGGCATGACGCTGGCACAGGATACCGCGATTTCGAAATACGAGGCGGCCGTCGGTGCGGACCGCCCGTGGATCGCGGGAGGAAGCCGGAATGAAGGCATTGCTGTCGAGGACGCCGGGCGGACCTGAAACTCTAGAACTCGCCGACCTTCCCGATCCCGTCCCCGCCGCGGGGCAGGTGGTGGTCGCGGTAAAGGCGTGCGCGATCAACTATCCCGACGTCCTCATCATCGAGGACAAGTACCAGTTCAAGCCGCCGCGCCCCTTCGCGCCGGGCGGCGAGATCGCCGGCGTGGTCGAGGCGGTGGGCGAGGGCGTGACCGGCTGGTCACCCGGCGACCGGGTGATCGCGGTGATCGGCAATGGCGGCCTCGTCGAAAAGGTCGCGGTGTCCGCCGCGCAGCTTCATCGTCTGCCCGACGGGCGCGACTTTGCCGAGGGGGCGGCGCTGCTGCTCACCTATGCCACCACCATCCATGCGCTCGCCGATCGCGGCCGCCTGGCCGAGGGGCAGACGTTGCTTGTGCTCGGCGCGGCGGGCGGGGTGGGGCTCGCGGCGGTCGAGCTCGGTAAGGCGATGGGCGCGCGTGTCGTGGGCGCGGTGTCGTCGGAGGCGAAGGCGGCGGCGGTGCGAGCGGCGGGGGCGGACGACGTGATCGTCTATCCGCGTGGCCCATTCGACAAGGATGCGTCGAAGGCACTGGCCGAGCGGTTCAAGGCCGCGGTGGGGCCGAAGGGCGCCGACGTGATCTACGATCCGGTGGGCGGCGACTATGCCGAGCCCGCGCTGCGCTCGATCGCGTGGGAGGGGCGTTACCTCGTCGTCGGGTTCCCGGCGGGCATCCCGAAGCTGCCGCTCAACCTGACGCTGTTGAAAAGCTGCGACGTCTGCGGCGTCTTCTGGGGCGCGTTCGCCGCGCGCGATCCGAAGGCGAATGCGGCGAACGTCGAGCGCCTGTTCGCGCTCTGGGAGGAAGGCCGTATCGCCCCGCGCGTGACGCAGCGTTTCCCGCTGGGGCGCGGCGGGGAGGCGATCGCGGCGCTGACGACGCGGGAGGTGATCGGCAAGGTCGTCGTCGAAATGGACTGAAATCGCGGCCCGTTGCGCTGCCGCAACCGCCCCCCTATCTCGCTGGTCACGAAATTTGACGAAGGGGCCGGGAACCAATGACCACGTTCGACGATCGCGAGCGCGCGTTCGAGGCGAAGTTCGCACGCGACGAGGAGATGCTGTTCCGCGTCGTCGCGCGCCGCAATCGCCTGCTCGGGCAGTGGGCCGCCGGCCTGATGAAGCTGACGCCCGAAGAGACCGAGGCCTATGCCAAGGCGGTCGTCCAGGCCGAGTTCGAGGAAGCGGGCGACGAGGACGTGGTCCGCAAACTCTATGGCGATCTGATCGCCGCCAATGTCGATATCGACGAGGGCGCGGTGCGCAAGGCGTTGGACGACCAGACGGTCGAGGCGCGCCGCCAGTTGCTCGAGGCGCCCTGACCCATGCCGATGGCTGCCGAAGAGATCGAGGCGCTGATCCGCGCCGAGCTGCCCGATGCGGAGGTCACGATCACCGACCTGGCGGGCGATGGCGATCATTATGCCGCGCACGTCGTATCGGGCGCGTTCAAGGGGCTGAGCCGCGTCAAGCAGCACCAGACCGTCTATGCGGCGCTGGGTGGTCGGATGGGGGGCGTGCTCCACGCGCTCCAGCTCACCACCGCCGCGCCCAAGGAGTAAGATGATGACCGACGAAAGCCAGACGCGCATCCGCGAGATCGTCGATGCCAATGATGTTGTGCTGTTCATGAAGGGCAGCCCGCTGTTTCCACAGTGCGGTTTCTCCAGCCGGGCAGTCGCGATCCTCAATCATCTTGGCGCCGACTTCGAGAGCGTGGACGTACTTCAGGATCAAGGGATACGTCAGGGCATCAAGGCGTTCAGCGACTGGCCGACTATTCCTCAACTGTACGTGAAGGGTGAGTTCATCGGTGGTTCGGACATCATGATGGAGATGTACGAATCGGGCGAACTCAAGACCTTGATTGACGAAACCGGCGCGGCGCAGGCCTGAATAAAGGGGCCCGCGCCCCGCCCATAGAGACGAAAGGGGCGTCATGCTCCAGCAAACCGGCGCCGCGTTCGCGGCGGAGGCTCGTTCGCGCGCGAACAAGCCGTTGATCCTGTGCGACCTTACGCAAAGCTACTCGCCCGCCGGCGGTGGCGGCATCAGCACGTATCTGCGCGAGAAGCGCGATTATGTGCTGCGCGAGACGCCGCACCATTTGCTTCAGATCGTGCCGGGACCCGAGGATCGGGTGACCGTGAACGGCCGGCATATCTTTGCCGAGGTCGGCGCCGATCCGGTGCGCGGCAGCCCGAACTATCGGTTCATCATGCGTACCGGCGTCGTCCGCGACCTCCTGGCGCAATATCGCCCCGACGTGATCGAATCCCTGTGCCCGTGGGTGCTGCCCTGGACGGCGATCCATCACCGGCGCGCCTTTCCCGACACGACGCTGATCGCGGGATATCGCACCGACTTCCCCAACGCGCACGTTTATCGCGTGGGCGCCGAGAAGCTGGGCGAGACGGTGGCACGCGGGCTTCGCTGGCTGTCCTATGGCTATGCCGAGATCACCTATCGCGAGTTCGACTGGGTCTACACGCTGAGCGAGGCGGCGCGCGAGCCGCTGGCCAAGCGCGGCATCCACCAGACGTCGGTCCTGCCGCTCGGCGTCGATACCACGTTGTTCAACCCGGGGCGGCGCGATCCGGCTTACCGGGCCGAGCTCGGCCTTCCGGGCGACGGGCCGCTGCTCGTCTATGCGGGCCGGATCGACAACGAAAAGCGCGCCGACCGGTTGGTCGACATGTTCCGCCGCCTTCCACGGTCGCTCGGCGCGGCGCTGGTGATGATCGGGGACGGCAAGCTGCGCGAGCCGCTGGCGGCGGCCGCCGGCGATCTGCCGATTGCCTTCACGGGGTTCGAAAAGGATCGCGCCGAACTCGCCCGTGCGCTGGCGTCGTCGGACATCTATGTCTCGGCGATGGCGGACGAGACGTTCGGCGTCTCGGTGCTGGAGGCGCAGGCGGCGGGCCTGCCCGTCGTCGGCGTGACCGGCGGGGCGATGCCCGACCGCGTGCCCTCGGGGCTGGGGCTGCTCGGGCCCGTCGACGACGTGGACGCGATGGCGCGCAATGTCGAGGCGGTGTGGGCGGGCGATGCCGCCGGCATGGGCCGGGCGGCGCGCGACATGGTGGTCGCCGGTTTCGGCTGGGACCGCACGTTTGAGCGGCTGCTCGGCGAGATCTATCCCGCCGCGATGGCAGTCAGCGCCGACCGCGTCGCGCGCCGGACCGCGAATCGCTTCGCCTCGGCGCGGCCGTCGCTGCCCGCGGGTCTAGTGACTGCCTGAGGGAAATCCGGGTGGGCGAGCCGCCTTGGACGGGGCGGCTCGCCCGGGTTTGAAGCGTCGGACTGACGTTCGTCGGATGCGCGATTAGATTAGCATCCTGCGTGCCAGTTGCATCAACCTACGCAAAAGCGACGTTTCTTTCGTTAACGGCCCTTCACCTCGATCGCTGGTTGTAAGCCTTTCCGACAGGCACCACGCCGGCTTGACTACATCTGTAATCGATGCGATTACGTCTGTAGTCGAAAGGGCGTGTGATGACCGAGCGAATCAGCGATGCCGAACATGCGGTGATGGAGGTGCTGTGGGACGAAAGCCCGCTCACGGCGCAGGAAGTGGCCGAGCGGGTGCCCGCCGACCGCGACTGGAGCGTTAACACCGTCAAGACGCTGCTTGGCCGGCTGCTCGGCAAAAGCATCATCGCGCATGAGGAGGATGGCCGGCGCTATCGATACCGTCCGCTCGTTGCGCGCGAGGAATATGTTTCGGGTGAATCGAAGAAGCTGATCGACCGGCTGTTCGGTGGCCGCCTGACGCCGCTGGTCGCGCATCTGGCCGAGCGCGACGAACTGAGCCGCGACGACATTGCCGAGATCGAGGCGTTGCTCCGGGAGCTCAAGCAATGATCGCCTGGGCCATCGAAACGGTCGTCGCCACCACGCTCCTGATGGCGTTGGTGCTGGTGATCCGCGCGCCGGTGCGCCGCTGGGTGGGACCACAGATCGCCTATGCGCTTTGGGCGATCCCGCTGCTGCGCATGCTGTTGCCGCCGATGCCCGCCGAATGGCGCGGGCGGATGGTGCCGACCCTGCCGGTCCCCGAGGATATTGTCATTTCGCTCGGCCATCCCGTCGCGGTGCTGCCCGCGGTGCCGGAGACGGGCATCGGGTGGCCGGCGGCAATGCTTGGCATCTGGGCGATCGGCGCGATCGGGTTCGCCGGCTGGCACCTCATCGTCTATTCGCGCTTCTGTGCGCGGATCAAGGCAGGCGGGCGGCGGCGCGCGGCGCTGGTCGGCGGGCGCGTGGCGATGATCGAGAGCGATGCCGCCGCCGGGCCGCTCGCCTTCGGCATCTGGCGCAAATATGTCGCGTTTCCGGCCGATTTCGCCGAACGCTATGACGAGATGGAGCGCGATCTCGCGCTCGCGCACGAGCTTGGCCACCATGCCCGCGGCGACCTTGCCGCCAACTGGGCTGCGCTGGCGATGCTCGCCTTCCACTGGTTCAATCCGGTTGCGTGGCGCGCGTTTCGCGCCTTTCGCGCCGATCAGGAAATGGCCTGCGATGCCCTGGTGCTCGCCGGTCGTCACCCGGCGCTGCGCCATGCCTATGGCCGCGCCATCGTCAAGAGCGCGCATGGGGGCGCGGTCTCGGCGGCTTGTCACCTGCACACGATCAACGAGATCAAAGGGAGGCTCCGCATGTTGACCC
>CAJYLT010000057.1 GCA_913775795.1 uncultured Sphingomonas sp.
CGGGCGAGTTCCGCGTCGGCGGGCAGGACGTGCTGCTCGGCCATGTCGCGGGCGATGTGCCCGTCTGGATCGGCGCGGCGCAATTCGAATATTGGCGGCATACGCAGGTGACGATCGACGTGGTGCCCGGCCGCGGCGCCGGTTTTTCGCTGGAGGGGCCGACGGGCCGGCGCTTCATCATCCGCAGCCGCGTGTTTTCGGACGCGGAGGTCGATGCGCTGGACGCCGCTGGCCCGCCACCGCGCGGCGGCGATTGACGATGCTCCGCCAGCCGCGCCCGAGGGTTGCGCGCCGCCCGCCACCTGTCATGCTGGCGGCGATGCCAGAGACCGCGCCCCGCATCCGCCCCGCCGCCGTCACCCGCACCGCGCACTCGCGCGATCCCGACCCCGAACTGGCGGTTCGCGCGATCTTTGCCGAACTCGACGCGCCGAGCCTTGCCGGCATCGTCCTGTTCGCGTCCAGCCGCTATCCCGTCGAGGCGCTGGAGGCCGCGCTCGTCCCCCGGTGCGAGGGGCTGACGCTGATCGGCTGCACCTCGTCCAGCGAGATCACCGAGGAGGGGTTCAGCGACGGCGCGCTCGTCGCGATCGGCTTTCCGCGCAGCGACTTCGCGCTGTCGGCGATCCGCTTCGACGCGCTCGACCGGATCGAGGCGGGCGAGGCGCAGGAGCGCGTGCGCTCGCTGGTGGCGGAGGCGGGTGCGGATGCCCGGCGGCTGGGCGACACGCTGCACCGCGCCGCCATCTTCCTCGTCGACGGGTTGTCGCACAGTGAGGAGATGCTGACCGTCAACGTCCAGGACGCGCTGGGCGCGATCCCGCTGATCGGCGGTTCGTCGGGGGACGGCTTCGCCTTTCGCGAGACGTTCGTGCTCGACAATCGCGGCTTCCACCGCGACGCCGCCCTCGTCGCCGTCCTGTCCAGCCCGCGGCCGATGCGCGTCTTCCGCTCGCAACCCTATGCCCCCGGCGATACCAAGATGGTCATCACCGGTGCCGACACCGCCGCGCGCATCGTCAGCGAGATCAACGCCGAGCCCGCCGCCGCCGAATATGCGCGCCTCGTCGGCGTGCGGCCGGAGGAGCTCAGCCCCGCCATCTTCGCCTCCCGCCCGCCGATGGTGCGGGCGGGGGGCGAGCATTATGTCCGCTCGATCCAGTCGGCCAATGCGGACGGCAGCCTCACCTTCTATTGCGCGATCGACGAGGGGTTGGTGCTGACGCTGGGCGAGGCGGCGGATATCGTCGGCAGCATGCGCACGCTCTTGGGCGAGCTGGAGGAATCGGTCGGCGGCATCGACCGCATCCTCGGCTTCAACTGCGTGCTCAACCGCACCGAGATCGAGCAGCGCCAGCTCTTGCGCGACGTGTCCCGCCTGATGACCGAGCACCGCGTCGCGGGCTTCAACACCTATGGCGAGCAATATCACGCGCTCCACGTCAACCAGACCTTTTCCGGCCTCGTGATCGGCCAGTGATGGCACGCCGCGCGCTCACCCCCGCCGAGCTGGAACTCGAGACGCTGCGCGCGGAGAACGCCAAGCTGCGCCGGATCAACGGCGTGCTGATGGACCGGGTGGAGCGGTCCACCGACCTACAGGGCAATGCCTTTTCGCTCTTCGAAACCGCGATCACGCTCGAATCGAAGGTACAGGCGCGCACTCGCGACCTCGAGCACGCGCTTGACGCACTTGCCGCCAGCAACGCCGCCCTCACCCACGCCCGCGACGAGGCGACCGAAGCGCGCGCGCGGCTGGCCGATGCGATCGAGAGCATGAGCGAGGGATTCGCGATCTTCGATGCCGAGGATCGGCTGGTGCTGTGCAATCGCACCTATCTCGACTTCTGGCCGCGCATCGCCGACCGGATCGTGCCCGGCATGCGCTTCGACGAGATCGCCAGGCTGATCGGCGACGATCGCGCGGCGCTCGGCGCGATGGTGTCGCCCGACCGCTGGCTGTCCGAGCGGCTGGCGCAGCATTCGGTGGCGAGCGGCGGGCATGTCCACGCGCTGGCCGACGGCCGCTGGATCCAGGTCAACGAACTGCGCACCAGCGAAGGCGGTATCGTCGGCATCTACAACGACATTACCGAGGTGAAGGCGTCGGACGCCCGCGAGCGGGCCCGCGAACTGGCACAGAAATCGGTGCTGCTCCAGGCGACGCTCGACAATATCCGGCTCGGCGTCTGCGTGTACGATGCCGACCGCCGGCTGATCGCGTGGAATCGCTCGCTGCTGGCGGTCATCGGCCTCCCCGTCGACGGCATCCCGCGCATCGCGTCTCACGACGGCCTCGTCGCCACCTGTGCCGAGCTCAATGGCCC
This sequence comes from uncultured Sphingomonas sp., assembly GCA_913775795.1. Classification (GTDB taxonomy): domain Bacteria; phylum Pseudomonadota; class Alphaproteobacteria; order Sphingomonadales; family Sphingomonadaceae; genus Sphingomonas. The sequence continues at coordinate 2,328 of CAJYLT010000057.1, forward strand.
GATGGAGGATGGCGAGCCCCTGGGCTGGCTGTCGGCGGGCGAGATCGTGACGACGCGCCGCCATGCCAGCGGCCGGTCGATCGAGGTGCGCCGCTCCGCCATGCCCGATGGCGGCATGGTGATGAGCTTCGAGGATATCACCGAACGCCTGCGCGCGGCCGAGGCGCTGGAGGCGCGCGTGGCCGAGCGCACCGCCGATATCGCCGCGGTCAACGACCAGCTGACCGCCCAGGTGCGCGAACGCATCGCCGCCGAGGAAGCGATGCGAGAGGCGATGCAGGCGGCCGAGGAAGCCAATCGTTCCAAGACCCGCTTCCTCGCCGCCGCCAGCCACGACCTGCTCCAGCCGCTCAATGCCGCGCGGCTGTTCGTTTCGGCACTCGGCGAGCGGCGACTGGCGGCGGCCAATGCCGGCCTCGTCCGCCAGATCGATTCCGCGCTCGATTCGGTCGAGGACCTGCTGGAGGCGCTGCTCGAAATCTCGAAGCTCGATGCCGGCGCGGTCCGCCCCAATGTCATCGACTTCCCGCTGACCGATACGATGCGCCACATGCGCGCCGAGTTCACGCCGCTGGCGCGTGAGCGGGGGCTGGCCCTCGCCTTCGACGACAGTTGCGATGCGTGGGTACGGTCGGACCCGCGGCTGCTGCGGCGGATCGTCCAGAACTTCATCTCCAATGCGCTCCGCTACACCGATACGGGCGGTGTCACCGTGCGCTGTCACGCGGGCGCCAGCGTGCTGCGGATCGAGGTGATCGACACCGGCCCCGGCATCGATCCCGCGCATCACCGAGAGATCTTCGCCGAGTTCCGCCGCCTCGACCGCGACCGGCCGGTCAAGGGGATCGGCCTCGGCCTTGCCATCGTCGAGCGTGCGGGGCGGATGCTCGGCCACCCGATCGGCCTCGAATCCGCGCCCGGCCGCGGCGCCACCTTCACCGTCACGGTGCCGCTGGGCCGCGCACAGTCGGTCGATACTGCGACCACCCCAGCGGTCATGCGGGGCGGCCTCGCTGGGCGCACGATCCTCGTCCTCGACAATGAGGAGGCGATCCTGTCGGGGATGAACGTGATCCTGAGCGGCTGGGGCTGCCACGCGATCTGTGTCGCAGACCGAGCGGCGGCGATCGCGGCGGCGGGGCGCGGGGGGATCGACGCGATCGTCGCCGACTATCATCTCGATGCCGGCGACACCGGCGACGCGGTGGTGCGCGCGCTCGGCCTCGGCATTCCGACGATCATCGTCACCGCCGACCGCACCGCCGAACTGAAGGACCGGCTGCGCGGCGAGGGCTTCCACTGGCTCAACAAGCCGGTGAAGCCCGCACAGCTTCGCGCGCTGCTGAGCGCGATCGTCCGCTAGCGCCGAGTCACTTGCGCGTCGGGATCACCGGCGGAAAGCCGACGCGGTTGGCGAGGATCACCGCCTGCGTCCGGTTGAACACTTCCAGCTTTGCGAGGACGGCCGAGACGTGCGCCTTGACCGTCGTCATCGACACGTCGAGCTCATAGGCGATCTGCTTGTTGAGCCGCCCGGCGACCATCAGGCCGAAGACGACGCGCTGCTGCGGCGTGAGCAGGTCGATGCGCCGGCGGATGCTCGCCTCGGCCGCATCCTCGGTCGTGATCTCCTCGGCGATGTCGGCGGGGACATAGACCTCGCCGTCGAGCACCGCGCCCAGCGCCTCGGCGATCGCCGAGCGGCGCAGCGATTTGGGCACAAACCCCGCCGCCCCGTGCGCGAGCGCGCCGCGCACCAGCGCCGCGGTGTGCGATCCCGACACGACGACGACGGGCGTCGCCGGAAACTGCGCGACCATCCGGTCGAGCCCGTCGAAGCCGGTGGCGCCCGGCATGTTGAGGTCGAGCAGGACGAGGTCGAACTCCGCCCCCTCGCCCAGCACGCCCAGCGCCTCGTCCAGCGTCGCCGCCTCGAACAATTCGCATCCCTCGAACGCGAGCGAGATCACCGCGCGCAGCCCGTCGCGGACCAGCGGGTGATCGTCGGCGATGAGCACGCGGTCCACGGCTTCCCCCTCCCTCGAACCCGCCGATCGTATCGGGTGACACGCCGCGCGGGAAGGGAGGGAGGCGACGCCTCCCCCCGAACCCATCATGCCTTTGGCAGCTTGAACACCCAGAGCGAGCCGCCCTGGTTGATGTGGCCGACCGACTTGGCGACCTCTCCGCCCCACAGCGGCACCGCGCCGCCCCAGCCGGACATGACCGCGACATATTGCTCGCCGTCCTGCTCCCAGGTGACGGGCGATCCGACGACGCCAGATCCGGTGTTGAACTTCCAGAGTTCCTTGCCGGTCTTCGCATCAAAGGCCTTGAGATACCCCTCAGGCGTCCCGGTGAAGACGAGGTTGCCCGCGGTCGTCAGCACCCCGCCCCACAGCGGCGCCTTGTTCTTGTATTCCCACACGATCTTGCCCGTCATCGGGTCCATCGCGCGCAGCACGCCGATATAATCCTCATACAGCGGCTTGATCGTGAAACCCGCACCCAGATAGGCCGCGCCCTTCTTGTAGGCGATCGGCTCGTTCCAGATATCCATGCCCCATTCGTTCGAGGGGATGTAGAACAGGCCGGTCTGCTGGCTGTACGCCATCGGCATCCAGTTCTTGCCGCCGAGGAAGCTGGGCGCGGAAAAGACCGTCGTCCCCTTCTCCGTCGTCGGCGGGCCGGGGCGGTTGGCATCGACGTAGATCGGCTTGCCGTCCTTGGTATAACCCGTCGCCCAGGTGGTCTTCGACACGAACGGCTTGGCCGACACGAACTTGCCGTTGGTGCGGTCGAGGACGAAGAAATAGCCGTTGCGATCGGCCTTGGCGCCCAGCTTACGGCCGCCGGCATCGAACGAGATGAACTCGTTCACCCCGTCGAAGTCCCAGCCGTCGTGCGGCGTCGTCTGGTAATGCCACTTGATCTCGCCCGTCTCGGGATCGAGCGCGAGCGTCGAGGAGGTGTAGAGGTTGTTGCCGGGGCGCAGGTGACTGTTCCACGGTGCTGGATTGCCGGTGCCCATGTAGATGAGCTTGGTATCGGGATCGTAGGTCCCGCCGAGCCAGGTGGCGCCGCCGCCATTCTCCCACTGGTTGCCCTGCCACGTCGCGTTGAGCTTGCCCGTCATGGTCGAGGGCTGCCCATTCAGCTGTCCCATATGCCCCTCGATCGTCGGGCGCGACCAGACGAGCTCGCCCGTGTTCACGTCGCGCGCCTCGACCTTGCCGACGATGCCGAACTCGCCGCCGGAATTGCCGTAGATCACCTTGCCGTTGACGATCATCGGCGCGGCGGTGAAGCTGTAGCCGGCCTGGTAATCGGCCAGCTTCTTGTTCCAGATGACCTTGCCCGTCATCCGGTTGAGCGCGACCAGATGCGCGTCGAGCGTGCCGAAGATGATCTTGTCGCCATAGATGGCGGCACCGCGGTTGACGACGTCGCAGCATGGCATGATCCCGTCGGGCAGGCGCGCGTCATACTGCCACTTCTCCTCGCCGGTCCGCGCATCGAACGCGAACAGGCGCGAGTAGGAGCCGGTGACGTAGATCATGCCGTCATAGACGATCGGTTGCGCTTCCTGCCCGCGCTGCTTCTCGCCGCCGAGCGAGGCGGAGAAGGCGGGCACCAGCCTGGCGACGTTGCTGGCGGTCAGCTTCGTGAGCGGGCTGAACCGCTGACCGCGAAGGCCCATGCCATAGGTGAGGACGTCGCCCGGCGTCTTCTCGTCGTTCAGGATGTCGGCGTCGGTCGGTCCCGCCGCTGCCGCTGCGGGCGCGGCGGGTTTCGCATCCTCGCGCGCCATCGCCGTTCCCGCCGTCGCCGCCAGCACCAGTGCCGCGCTCGAGACCGCGCTTATCAACCTCTTCATGCCTCTTCCCCTCGGTTCTGCTCTCTCGTTCGGATGCTACGCCGGGCCCACACCCCGACAATTGGACCTTGGAAGGATGCGGGCGTCAGGTGAGGAGCGGCGGCCGGTATTCGACGCCATGCGCGGCGAACACGCCGGCCAGCTCGCCCGATTTCGCCAGCCCCTCCATGATCCGCTCGATCTCGTCGCCCAGGTCGCGGCTGTCGTCCTTGACCGCCATGCCGACGTTCCAGCCGGGGCTGGTCATCGCCGGCAGCGGCCCCTTGCGCAGCGTCAGGCGATCGCCCGCCGCCTTGATCCCCGCCTCGACCTGCGCGCGCGTCGCCACCGCCGCGTCGGCCTCTCCCGCCGCGACCGCGGCGACCGCCGCCTCGCCCGACAGCTTGTTCTTGACGTCGGGGCGCAGCACGCCGCCGAACGACCCCGACAGGTAGAAGTCGGGAATGCTGTCGAGCTCGGCGACGAGCTTCTTGCCCTTCAATTGCGGCGGCGGCACTTCGCAGTCGGTGGTGGCGCGGTTGCACACCATCGCGAAACTCTCGCGGTAATAAGGCGCGATCAGCACCGCGCGGTCGTTCCGCTGGCCGAGCACGCGGTCATAGGGGACGTGCATCATCACGTCGCCCGGCGCCTGTCCCAAGAGCGACCCGCGCCACACCATGTTGCGCAGGTCGTCGTCGACAGACTCGTCGGCGATATACTGGATCGCCTCCCCCCGCACGCCGAGCTTCGACGCGATCAGATTGCCGAGATCGACGTCGATCCCGACCAGCCTGCCCTCCCGTTCCGAGGCCCAGGGGGCGAAGTCGCGATAGACCGCGATCCGCATCACGCCGAGCGCACGGATCTTCGCCAGCGGCGCGGCGACCAGCGGCGCGGCGACCGCACCGGCAATCGCGGCCGCGGCGCCGCGCACGAAGCCGCGACGCGACAGCATCGCCTCAGGACTCCTGGTGCTTGGTGTCGAGCCAGGAGCGGATCGCCCAGCCCGCCTTCTGCCCGATGATGTCGCCGAAGGGCGGCATGAACACCTTGCCGTCGCGCGAGGCGCCGTGGCGATAGCGGCCGATGAACCATTCGTCCCCCGCCTCGCCGACCTCGAGATAGCGAAGGTCGGGGGCGATGCCGCCGCTGATCGCCTCCAGCCCGTGGCAGCGCGCGCAATTGCCGCCATAGGCGGACTCGCCGATCTTGATGGCGTCGGGATTGCCGCGATACGGGTTCACCGTCCGCCACTCCTCGCCGATGTCGGGCAGCTTCGAGGTGTCGACCGGCTGCGGCGTCACATTGTCGTGCGCCGTTACCTTGAGCGCGAAGGTGGTGGTGAACAGGAGCGTCGCCGCGATCATCGCGGCCCGCTCGTAACGCCTCGTCATCATGCCTCTCCCCATCCGGGCTTTCGCGGCGGAGTGTGCTGCGCGGCATGGGGACGCGACATTGTACTTTGGTAGGTTCGCGGTCGCGCGCGCGTCGCGATATTCTCCAGGGATGCGCAGCCTGATCCTCGCCGCCCTGATCGCGGTGCCCGCCCCCGCCCTTGCCGAGACGATCTATGTCTCGAACGAGCGCGGCAATTCCATCACCGTCATCGACGCGGCGACAATGAAGCCCATCGCCACCTGGCCGGTGGGCGCGCGCCCCCGCGGCCTGACGATGAGCCGCGACGGCAGGTACCTCTACGTCTGCGCGTCGAACGACCACGCGGTGCAGGTGATCGACCGCGCAACGGGCAAGCTGCTCTACGACCTCCCCTCCGGCGAGGACCCGGAACAGTTTGCGCTCTCTGTCGATGGCAGGACGCTGTTCGCCGCTAACGAGCGTGACGCCGCCGTCACCGCGATCGACATTCCCGGCCGCCGCGTCGCCTTTCAGGTCGATGTCGGCATCGAGCCGGAGGGGATGGCGATCAGCCCCGACGGCAGATGGGTCGTCGCCACGTCCGAGACGGACAACAAGGCGCACTGGATCGATATCGCCGCCGGCAAGATGGTCGCCGAAACCGAAGTCGACCAGCGCCCCCGCCATGCCGAGTTCACCGCCGACGGCCGCGAATTGTGGGTGACGTCGGAGATCGGCGGCACGCTCCAGATCATCGACACCGCGACACGCAAGGTCGCGCACAGCATCGCGTTCAAGCCGCCGGGCGTCACCGCCGACAAGGTGCTGCCGGTCGGCGTCCACTTCACCCCCGACGGGCGCAAGGCGCTGGTCGCGCTGGGCCGGGCGAACATGGTCGCGATCGTCGATACCGCCAGCCGCGCGGTGATGGGCTACGTCCCGGTCGGCCAGCGCGTCTGGCACCTTGGTATCAGTCGCGACGGGACCCGTGCCTATGCCGCCAACGGCCTGTCCGACACGCTGTCGGTGATCGACATCGCCGCGGCCAAGGAAATCGCCCAGATTCCAACCGGCGACGCCCCCTGGGGCGTGGTCGTCGCCCCCTGATCGCGGGGCGGTGGCGGGTCGCCCAAAGTGCAATATCGGGGGTGCCCGCCCCCCGGCACCCTTGCCCGACCGAGCTGCCGCCTGGGCAGCCATATCAGGGGAGGGAAAACCGATGCGATCCACCGCGCGGTGGCTTTCGGCCACCATGCTTGCCGCGTGCCTGACGGGGTTTGCCACGCCGGCCTCGGCCCAGACGGCCACGCTCGACCTGCTGCAGAAGCTGAAGGAAAAGGGCATCCTCTCCGACGAGGAATATGACGCCCTCGCCGCCCGCGAAGCCGCAGCGCCCGCCGCGACGACCGCCACCACCGTCACGACCGGTACGCCCGCCTCGCCGCAACAGGCGGCGGCACAGGCGCTCGACGACAAGCGGACGGTGCGGATGACCGAAAGCGGCATCGGCTTCGAAATGGGCGGCGTGCAGCTCAAATTCTCGGGCTCGGTCAACGGCTTCTACGTCCACGACAATGGCGACAGCGGCGGGCCGGGCAGCACCGTGGTCGGCGGGCTGGCCACGGTCGGCGGCAACAGCTCCTCGATCCGCAACGGCCTGCTCCCCGGCTTTTTCAAGGTGGACGTGACCACCAACCAGGGCGGCTGGAACGTGGGCGCACATTTCGGCATGTATCCGGGCATCAACAGCGTGACCGGCGTCGGCGGCGCCAATTCGGCGGGCAGCCCGACCGCACTGTCGACCTCGGGGATCGACTTCCGCCAGACCTATCTCACCTTCGGCAAGGCGCAGTTCGGCGAGATCAAGATCGGCCGGGACATCGGCCTGTTCGCGTCGGAGGCGATCCTCAACGACATCACGCTGCTCGCGAGCGGCACGCCGGCCGGCAACGTCGCGCCGTCGAACACGACGCTGGGACGGATCGGCATCGGCTATATCTACACCGACTTCCAGCCGCAGATCACCTATACCAGCCCCAAGTTCGGCGGGCTGCAATTCTCGGCCGGCGTGTTCCAGCCGCTGACGACGATCGGCGAAACAGAATACAACGACACCCCCGGCTTCCAGGGCAAGGTCGTCTACGATTATGCCGGCGGCGGGTTCGGGGCGCATGTCTGGGCATCGGGCATCATCCAGAGCCATGACGGCATCGCCGGTTCGCCGAGCTATACCGGCCGCGCGTTCGACGTGGGCGCAAAGCTGACCGCCGGATCGGCGAGCCTGCTCGGCTATTATTACATGGGCACCGGCGTCGGCACGACCGGACTGTTCATCCTCTCGACCGACGCGCTGGGTCGCAAGCGCGACAGCAACGGCTTCTACGTCCAGGGCACCTACGGCATCGGCAAGCTGACGCTGGGGGCGAGCTACGGCGCCAGCTATCTCGACCTGGCGGACGGGGAGGTGAATCCGACGCTGCTTGACAACAATTCGAGCTGGGTGGGCCAGGTCCGCTACGGCCTGACCAGCTGGGTGACGCTGCTCGGCGAATACACGCACACGCGGGCGGAGGCGCAGAACGGCAATCGCGCGACCAGCGACGCGCTGGCGCTGGGGGCGATCCTGTTCTTCTGAAGGCGGGCGGGCGGCGGCGACGCCGCCCGTTTGGCTATTGGTCTGCGCGGGGTAAGAGCTCGGCCTCCAGCCGCGGGTAGAAGTGCGAGACCGATCGCTGGAGTTCGTAGCGCGCCGCCTTCAGGCGATCGAACCGCGCCGGGATCGCGACTTCGCCCGCCGCGACCATGTCGAGGCCGGCCGCGACCGAGGCGCGCAGGCTCCCCTCCAGCCAGTCGAGCCAGTCCAGCGTCTGCGCGATTGCCGCCTGCCCGCCCGGATCGAACGGCCCGTGCCCGGGCAACAGGCCCCGATGCGGCATCGACGCCAGCGTGCCCAGCGCCTGTCGCCAGCGCGCCGGATCGGCATCGGGGGTGGAGGGCGCACGATCGTGAAAGACGAGGTCGCCGGCGATCATCGTCCCCGTCGCCATGTCGGTGACGACCAGATCGGCCGGGCTGTGCCCCGCCATCGGCGCGAACACGAGCCGCCGCCCCGCCACCACGCGCTCGCCCGCCGTCACGGTCGCAGCGGGCACCACCGGCTCGGTCCCGCGCATCCAGTCGCCGAGAAGCCGGTACATGCCGTCCGCATAGCCCCCCGCCGTCGCCTGTAGCTCGCGGCGCAGTTCAGGCGTACCCGCCACCTCGGCATTCGCGAACGCGGCGGCGGCGAAACCGTGATCGGGGTGCAGGTGCGTCACGAACACGTGGCCGACCGGCTTGCCCGTCAGCTTTCGTACCGCTGCCTCCAGGGCTCGACCGTAGCGCAGCGACGGCCCGCAATCGATCAGGATCGCCGCCTCATCCCCCGCCAGGATCGCAAGGTTGGCGATCGCGCCGCCATTGCCCCGCTCGATCGGCGCATCGGCCCCGCTTACGATCCAGAGCCCGTCACCCACCGCCACCGGCTCGATCCGATAGTCGAGCGCCTGTGCCCGCGCCGCGACGGGGAGCGCGACCATGCCGCCGAGCAGGGTGCGCCGCGTCAGCCTCATGGCGCGGCCTGCACCGCGACCCTGCCCTCGATCTCGCGCCCGTTGGTGTCGCGCCCTCTGATCGTCAGCGTGTCGCCGGCGGCGGCGGGCACGATCAGGCCGATCGCCGGATCCTCCGCGACCGAGGCCCAGAGCTTCATCGACCCCAGCCGGGTATCGCCGCGCGACACCGCGAGTTCCTCGACATGATAAAGCGGCGTGTTGCCGACGAGGCCGGTGTCCATCGGATGCCGGATCGCGACGCGCAGCCGCGCCTCCGCACCGACGAGCACCGCCCGCGCGCGCACCTCGCCCAGATGCTCGGCCCAGTCGCCCTTCACCCGGCTGACCGGCGGCGCCGAACAGCCGCCGCCCGCCGCGTCGATCCACGCACCGTTGACATGCCATCGCCCGTCGCCGGTCAGCACCGCCGCACGCACCGGCGTGCGCTGGTCGAGCTTGATGCGCACCGACACCACCGGCGCCGCGCCCGTCGGGGCATAGTCGATCGCAACCGGAATGGGGTTGAGGTCGGCGAGAAGGACGATGCGCTTCACGTCCGCCAGCGCGCTCGCGTCGATGGCGACGGGAAAGACGCGCTGGTTCTCCGCCAGCATCGGCATGTCGACGACCACGTGCCGGTCGAACTCGACGGGGGCATCGGCGAACAGGACGCGCGCATGGTCGGCCCACATCGGCGAGCCGAGCGGATCGGCGGGCAGCGCCGCCGCGATCGCGATCGGCGCGAACAATAGCGTCGCAAACATCACCCTCTCCTACCAAGGTAGCGTTTACCCCCGGCCCCGCCCGCCTACCATCCGACCAACGGATGAGGAGGCGGGCGATGTGGCGGGCGCTGATGCTGGTGGCGGCGCTGCAGAGCGGCGATTTCGACGCCGCGGGCTATCGTATCGCGCGCTATCGCGGTGTCGTCGCGGCAGCGCCGTCGGGCGTGGTGCGGATTGACGCAGAGGCCACCCGCACGCTCCAGCGCCGCGGTGTCCGTTTGATCGACGTGACACCGGCGGAGGGCGGCCATTGGGATCCCGCCCGCCGCGAATGGCGTCTGGCCGAAGCGCACGCGACGATCCCCGGCGCGCGCTGGCTGCCCGAGGCGGGGCGCGGCGACGCGCCACCCGGCACGATCGCCTGGCTGCTCCGCGCCGCGCCCGCCGACAGGCGGCGGCCGGTGGTCGTCTTCTGCCTCGCCGATTGCTGGATGAGCTGGAACGCCGCGCGGCGGCTGGTCGCGGCGGGGCATCGCGACGTGCGCTGGTTCGCCGAGGGGGTCGACGGCTGGCGCGAGCGCGGCTGGCCGCTGGTCTCCGCCGTGCCCGCTGGCGGACCCGATGGCCCCGCCGTCATACCAAAGGCCTAGAGCCGCGGCCCCGCCCGCCTGCCACGATCGCAGCGGGGAGAAACGATGCGCCTACCGACGCTTCTGACCGTGACCGCGATCGCCATGGCCGGCACCGCACATGCGCAGGAGGCGGAGGCACCGATCGTCGTTGTCGCACCAGGCACGACCGCCGATGCCGACGACGGCATTACCGTGGGCACCGCCGCAATCAGGCGCGCGGAGCACCCCGACCTGCTCGCCGCGCTGACACGCGAGGTGGCGGGCGTCACGCTACAGGACGCGCAGGGCAATCCGTGGCAGCCCAATCTCGTCTATCGCGGCTTCTCCGCCTCGCCTTTGCAGGGGCTGGCGCAGGGTCTCGCCGTCTATCTTGACGGCGCGCGGTTCAACCAGCCGTTCGGCGACACGGTACAGTTCGACCTGATCCCGGAGGCGGCGATCCGGCGCGTGACGCTGCTCGACGCCAACCCCGTCTACGGCCTCAATGCGCTCGGCGGGGCAATGGTGATCGAGACCGCGACCGGCCGCGACACGCCCGGCCTGACGCTCAGCGGCACCGGCGGCCGGCTCGGCTATGCCGAAGCGTCCGCCGCGGCGGGGCTGTCGGCGGGGCCGTGGAGCGCCTTCCTCGCCGCACAGGAACGCAATGACGGCGGCTGGCGCGATTTCAGCCCCTCGACGCTCTACAACGGCTATGCCGATTTCGGCTATGACGGCGCGCGCGGCGGGCTGCACGTCAAGCTGATCGGCGCCGACAGCGACCTCACCGGCAACGGCGTCGTCCCGGTCGAACTCTGCGCCGCGCGCCGCGATGCGGTCTTCACCCATCCCGACAACAGCCGCAGCCGTTACTGGCGGATCAGCGTGCATCCGTGGCTGAGCCTCGGCACGCATACCCGGATCGAGGCGTCGGCGTACGAGCAGTTCCTGCTGCGCCGGAACCTCAACGGCGACGCCGCCGATATCGAGGATTGCGACGGCGGCCGCCTCTGCCTCGAAACCGTAGATGGCGAGACGGAAGCCCCGCTCACCGACGCCAACGGCAACCCGATCGCCGCGTTTCCCGGAATCGAGACGTACGGCGTCCTCAACACCGGGCGCGAGCGGACGCGCAGCCGCGGCCTGCTGGCCCAGATCGTCGACACCCGGCCGCTCGGCGCGGGTGAGAACATGCTGGCGTTCGGCGCAAGCCATGACGAGGCGCGTACCCGCTTCGACACCGCGACCGAACTCGGCGCGATCGACGACACGCGCGGGGTCGCGGGGCTAGGCCCGACGATCGTCCAGCCGGACGGGTCGATCGCGCCCGTGGGGCTCGTCACGAAAAGCAGCAGCGTCGGCATCTTCGCGCTCGACCGCCTGCCGATCGCGCCGGGTGTGTCGGCGGAAGTCGGCGTGCGCTGGAACCGCACCCGGATCGAGCTGATCGACCAGATCGGCACCGCCTTGAACGGCCGCCACGCGTTCGAGCGGGTGAATCCAGGCATCGAGTTCGACTGGACGCTGTCGCCGCGCCTCACGCTGCGCGCCGGCTATGCCGAGACGAGCCGCGCGCCGACCGCCGCCGAGCTTTCGTGCGCGGACGAGAATGCGCCCTGTTCGCTCACCAACTTCTTCGTTGCCGACCCGCCGCTGAATCAGGTCGTGTCCCGCCACTGGGAGCTAGGCGCGAGCGGGCGGCGCGACGATTTCCACTGGCTGCTCTCCGGCTATCGCGCGACCAATGTCGACGACATCCAGTATGTCGCGTCCGAAATCCGCGGCCGCGCTTATTTTCGCAACATCGGCCGCACCCGGCGGCAGGGGGTCGAGGCCAGCGCCCGCTACGAGAACAGGCAATGGCAGATCGCCGCGAGCTACGCCTTCGTCGACGCGACGTTCCGCACGCCGTTGATACTGTCGAGCCCCGCCAACCCGACCGCGGCCGACGACGGCACGATCGCGGTCGAACCCGGCGACCGCCTGCCCGGCCTTCCGCGGCACAGCGGGGCGCTTTCGATCGACTACACCCCCCGCGGCTGGTCGCTCGGCGGCGACCTCATCGCGCGCTCGGGCCAGCGCCTTGTCGGCGACGAGGGTAACGACGTTGCGCCGCTTGCCGGTTACCTTGTCGCCGATGCGCGGGCGGGCGTCGCGCTCGCCGACGGCCTTCGCCTGATGGTCGAGGTGCGCAACCTATTCGACCGCGGCTATGCCAGCTTCGGCACGTTCAGCGACATCGGCGAAGTTGCGATCGCCGAGGTCCCCGGCGCCGCCGATCCGCGTGCCATCGGGCCGGGCGCGCCGCGCCGCTGGTTCGTGTCGCTGGTGGCGACGCGCTAGCTTGCCGGCCCGCCCGAGGCGGTGATGATCTCGTGCGAGGTATGGTCGAGGAAGTGATACACCGTGCTCGCCAGCGTGAGCGACGCGATGCCGAGCGCGACCGCCAGGACCGTCGCCTCGATCCGGCGACGCACCGCCGTCGCGTCATAATCGGGCAGCGCGTCATGTCGCGGCAGGCGGCGTCGATCGCCCCCTGCCGCGACGGCCCCCTCCCCCTTACCCCGTTCGAGCGCGGCGACGTCGATCCGCTCGCGCGTGCTGATCCCGCAGCGATTGGCCGCGGCCCAGATCACCCGGCCGATCAGCACCGACGTCGCGCGGCGCAGCTCGACATAGCTGCCGCGCGGCGGCGCCCCGCCCGCCATCTCGATCATCGCCCCCCGGCTGGACAGGTTGCGGATGATCGCGTCGCACCACCCGGCATCGGTCAGCACCCGTGCCTGGATGAACGTCGTCTTTCTCGGCTCGCGGTTGATCATCGTCCGTCCCTCGACTCGAAAGACAAGATAATGTCGTCGCCCGCGACCGCGTAATCGGTAGTTCTACGAACCCCGTATAAACCCGCTGTTTTACTTTGCATTAACCGGAAACGGCGCTCTTCTGCGGTTTCACGACGGGATTCCATCATGTCGCTGCACCAACGCATCATCGGCCCGGAGATCGACGCCGAGGAGACGATCGTCGATCTGGACCGGGAGATCGCTGCACTCGAAAGCCGGACCCGCTCGCAGCAGGGACGGCTTCAGGCGCTCGCCGCGCTCGCCGACTTCCAGCGCGAGGCGATCGATGCCGCCGCGATCGTCGCCGTCACCGACCGCCGCGGCCGCATCCGGTCGGTCAATGCCAAGTTCTGCGAGCTGAGCGGCTATTCGGAAGCCGAGCTGATCGGCGCGACGCACCGTATCGTCCATTCGGGGATGCACGACCGCGCCTTCTTCCAGAACCTCTATCGCACGATCGGCAGCGGGCGGATCTGGCACGACGTGATCTGCAACCGAGCCAAATCGGGCCGGCTCTATTGGGTGGACACGACGATCGTGCCGCACCGCGACGGGTCGGGCTATACCGCGATCCGCTTCGACGTGACGCCGCAGAAGGAGGCCGAGCAGCGGCTGTGGATGCTCGCCAACATCGATGCGCTGACCGAACTGCCCAACCGCCGCCGGTTCATGGAATTGCTGGCGGAAAGGACCGCGCGCGGCGGATCGTTCGTGACGGCGATCCTCGACCTCGATCATTTCAAGGACGTCAATGACAGCGAGGGGCACGATGCGGGCGACCGCCTGCTCACCGCGGTCGCGGCGACGCTGCGCGAGCAGCTTGGCGAGGGCGACGTGGTCGCACGGCTGGGCGGCGACGAATATGCGCTGATCCTGTCGGCAGAGGGCGTGGGACGGGCGACCGCGCGGCTCGAACGGATCGTCGCCGCGGTCGGCGCCCGCCGCTCCGACGGCATCGCCGACTGGACGGTACAGGCAAGCGTCGGCGCCGCGCTGTTCCCGCGCGACGGCGCGAACAAGCACGATCTTCTCAAATGCGCGGACATGGCGCTCTATGCCGCCAAACAGTCCGGCCGTGGCTGTGCCCGCCTGTTCGAGCCGCGCTTTCGCGAGGCGGCAGAGCAACGCGCAGGGCTTCGCGCCGCGATCCAGCAGGCGTTGGCAAAGGGCGAGATGTTTGTTCTCTACCAGCCGATCGTCGACCTGTCGGGCGAACGCCCGCTGGCATTCGAGGCCCTGCTTCGCTGGCGCCGCCCCGATGGCACCGTCCAGACGCCGGCCTTGTTCGGTGCTGTCTTCGACGACGAACAGATCGCCGCCGACATCGGCAATTTCGTGCTCGGCCAGGTGCTCGCCCAGATCGAACGGTGGCAGGCCGAGGGCGTGCCGTTCCGGTCGATCGCGATCAACGCGACGCTCGGCGACTTTCGCTCGCCCGCGTTCGTCGACCGGATCGTCGATGCGGTGGACAGCGGCCGGATCCGCCACGACCAGCTCTGCGTCGAGATTACCGAGGGGATGCTGCTCGATCGCGGCGGCCGCGCGGTACGCGCCGCGATCGAGCGGCTCGACGCATGCGGGATCGACATCGCCTTCGACGATTTCGGCACCGGCTTCGCGTCGCTCACCCATCTGCGCCAATTGCCGATCGGCCATGTGAAGATCGATCGCAGCTTCATCGAATCGATCTGTGCCGGCGGCAAGGATCGGGTGATCGTCGAAAGCGTCATCGACCTTGCCCATCGCCTCGGCCTCAAGGTCGTGGCCGAGGGGGTGGAGGAAAGCGATCAGGCACAGATGCTGCGCGACCTCGACTGCGATTCGATCCAGGGGTTCCTCGTCGCCCCCGCGCTTTCCGAACAGTCGGCGACCGCGTTCGTGCGTGACGGTACCGCCAGCGACCGGCTCGCGACGGCGGCTTAGCGTCTTCGCTCAGGCGGCGGGATCGGTGCGCAGGATATCGCCCCGGGGCGCCAGGCCGGCGTCGATCGCGATCTGGACCGCCTCGGCCAGGCTGCGCACGGCCAGCTTGTCCATGACGTGCGCGCGATAGGTCTCGACCGTCCGCACCGACAGGCCGAGGCGATAGGCGATGATCTTGTTCGCAAGGCCCAGCACCATGCCCGCCAGCACGTCGCGCTCGCGCTCCGACAATCGCTCGACCTGCGCCTGCGCGTCGCGCCGCCGGCTGGCTTCGCGCAGCGACTGGCGCTGCTGCGTCAGCGCCCGGCCGATCGCGCGGACCAGCTCGTCGATGCCGAAAGGCTTCTCGATGAAATCGACCGCGCCGGCGTGCATCGCCCGGACCGCGGTCGGGATCGATCCCGATCCGGTCAGCATCACCACCTTGTGTGCGCTTTCGCGCTCGGCCAGTGCGGTCTGGACGTCGATCCCGCTCAGCCCCGGCATGTTGAGGTCGAGAACGACGCAGCCGCCGGGCAGCGCATCCTGCGCGGCGAGGAACGCCTCGCCGTCGCCGAACCCCCGCACCGCAAAGCCGCGCAGCGACAATGCCGTCTCCAGCTCGCCGCGCACGTCGTTGTCGTCGTCGACGAGGAAGACGTTCCGCTCGGCCTCCGCGATTGCCATCGTCACGCTTCCTCCTCCATCGGAAAGCGCAGCGTCAGCGCGGCGCCCGGCGCGCCCTCATTGGGCGTCAGTGCGATCGATCCGCCAACCTCGTCCATGATCTGGCGGCAGACGAACAGGCCAAGGCCCGTCCCCTTGCCCGACGGCTTGCTGGTGCAGAAGGCATCGAAGGCGCGGTTCCCCACCGCCTCGCTGATCCCCGCCCCGTCGTCGGCGATGGTGAGCGTGATCGCCCCCACCCCCTGCAACAGCGCGATCGAGACGCGGCCGGCGTCGCCGCGCCCGCCCTCGCGCGCCGCGTCGATCGAATCGGCGGCGTTCTGGAGGGCGTTGACGACGATCTGCTCGATCCCGATCCGCGGCAGCAGCAGCAGCGGCACGCTGGCGGGCAGTTCGGTGAAGAGCTGGATCGACCGCTCGGTCATCACCGGCCGCATGAAGCGAATGGCGTCATGGGCCGCCTGGACCAGGTTGGTGGGCTCACGCTCGTCGCGTTCGAGGCGGGCGTAGCTGCTGGTCCGCTGGACGATCGAGCTGGCGCGCTCGACCTGCTCGATGATGCGGTCGAACTTCGCCGCCACCCTGGCCGCGGCCGGGTCGGCGGCATCGAGCATAAGGCTGCCGTTCTCGGCCGCGAGCGAGATGGTGAAGAGCGGCTGGCGCAGTTCGTGGCTGAGCGCGCTCGCCATGCCGCCGAGTTCCATCAGACGCGCATTATGCCGCATCCGCGACTGGAACGCCTTGGCGGTGCGCAGCCGGATCAGGCAGCCATAACGCCAGTGGCCGGTCGTCTCGTCATATTCATGGGCGAGCAGCAGATACCATTGATCGTCGCCGTCGCCGCGGCGGAACTCGATCATCACGTCGTGCTTGCCGGCGCTCGCGGCGAACTGGCCGGCGTCGGCGGCGTGGACGGGGAAGCTCAGCCGCCGCTCGCCCGCGACCGGGTCGATCTTGACGAAATGGAGCGCGCAGGCGGCGGCATCGAAGCCCACATCGCTGAACAGCTTGAGCTCGATCGCGGAGCGCAGCTCGGAAACGGCGCGCGACAGGCGCTGGCGCTCCTGCTCGGCAACGACATAATCGTTGTTGGCCGAGACGAAGGCGCGCAGCAGCGCGTCGGTCTCGTGGAACGGGGCATGCGGCAGTGCCAGCGTCTCGTGTCGCCCGAACCCGCGCAGCGCCGTTTCCCAGAGTCCCATCGATCGCCGGATCGCCCGTCCGAACGCCAGCAGGCCGAGCTCGGCGATCAGCAGATAGATCATCATCGGCGTGACGCCGCGGACGATGTCACCGAACAGCACCAGCACATGCGGCTGCGGCGCGACCGCCGCCGACAGCCCCGGCCCCGCCGGCACGACGTAGCACATGGTCAGCCAGTAGGCGAAGGTATCGCGGTCGTCGGGCCCCGCCTCTCCGGTATCGGTCCGCGCGCAGCCGATCCGGTGCGCGGCGGTGCCGATCGCCGCGGTCCGGTCGATGACGTACGGCATCGCCGCCCGCGCGCCCGGCAGCACCAGCGTCGCGCGCTGGCCGAGCCGGAACGGCTCATCGCGGCCGAGGTCGGCGACGGCCTGCGCCACTTCCTGCTCGTGAATCGCCAGCCGGTCGCCGACGTGATGAAGCTCGCCGAGCAGGAACAGCGTCGCCGCCCCCGCCACCGCGATCGACACCGCCGCCTCCAGCGATCGCTGGAGCCCGAACTGGCGCGCGCGGCGGATCGTCCCCTGGACCGGATCGACGACCAGCGCGAGCGTGACGAGGTCGGCGACCGCCGCCAGCATGATCTCGCACAGGATCTTGCGCAGCGAGACCACCGCGGTCACCTCGATCGGCGTGCGGTAATGCACCCAGACGAGCGCGAGCGCCGCGGCGACGCCGACCGTCGCCTGATAGAAGAAGGTGATCGCCGCCAGGCTCTGCTGTCCGCGCGACAGTCGGTGGACGACGAGCACATGGCCGAGCGCGAGCAGCACCGACACCGGATGCCCCCACCACAGGATCGACGGCGCCATCGTCGCCGCCGCCACGACCAGGCCGACGGTCAGCCCGAACCAGCGATAGGCGAGCAGGTAGAAGAGCGGGCCGAGATAGAATTCGAAACCGGGCGCGGCCACCAGCCGCATGCTCGACAGCGCGACCGCCGCCGCGAACGCGATGCCCGCCATCGGCCAAAAGGCCGGCGCGGTCGCCTGTTCGCGAGGGCGAGCTAGGTTCAGCATGGACGTCCCATTGACGCTGCGACGAGTTGCCGGAGCATCGCCGCGCGCACCGGCTTCATCAATAACCCTTTGGTGGAAGAGGCAATTTCCTCCCGCGCGGCGCGGGTCAGGTCGAGGTGGCCGGTCATCAGATAGATATCGGCGTCCAGCGCCTGCGGCGCGCCGCGCGCCAGCGTGCGCAAAACATCGAGACCGTTCTCGCGCTCGAGCTTGTAGTCGCAGAGGACGAGGTCGAACGCCTGCGCCCGGCACGCATGCTCGGCACCGGCACCGTCGCGCACCCCCGTTGCCGCCGCACCCAGGGCGCCGAACAGTTCGACGAGTTCACCACGCAGTGCCTCGTCGTCCTCGATGATGAGTATCCTCGGCATGATCGGGTCGCTAACCTGCCGCAACTTGGTTGATCCTTTCCTAAGATCCGCCGTCGAGCTCGAGCGCGCGCTCCAGCCGCACGCGCAGCCGTTCGAGCGGGGTGTCGCCGATCGCAGCCTGCGGATCGTCGGCGCGCAGAATCGCGGCGAGTGCCAGTTGCTGCTGGCCGAGCATGTCGAGCGCCTGAAGCGCCGAGACGTGCCGCTCGACCAGCGCCGGGTCGGAGCACAGGATCGCCCCCAGCCGCTCGATCTCCTCGCGCGCGCATTCTAGCTCGTCGGCGATCTGCGCGCGCAGCCGGTGGGAGAGCCCAAGCCCGTTCATGCGGCCAACGCCGCGACGGCGCCGTGCAGCAGAAGCTCGCGGCCCATGTCCTCCAGCGTGCGCGGCGTCGCCCCGCCGATCATCGCCGCCTGTTCGGGCAGTTCGCGCGCCTTCGCCTCGTCGGGGAGCACCGCCAGCGTCGGCGCACCCGCCCCGCGCAGCGCGCCCAGCACCGCGACGCCGTCGTCGCCGATGCCGCTCAGCATCCCCACCGCCGCGCGGCCGCCCGCGGTCTTGGCGACCGACTGGAGCAGCAGGTTGGCCGAGGGGCGATGCCCCGCGATCGGCTCGCCGTCGATCAGGCGGATGGCGGCATCGGGCCAGCGGTCGACGACTGCATGCCGCGTCGCCTCGCGCAGGACATAGACGTTGCCTCGCTCCAGCGGCACGCCGTCATAGGCCGCGCGCACCGCCGGCCGCGCGCTCTTGTCCAGCTTCTCCACCAGCGCATCGGCGACGTTGTGCGCATCACCAAGATGGACGATCACCGGCGGGCAATTGACCGGCAGGCGATTGACGATCGCGCTCACCATCTCGACGCCGCCGGTATTGCCCACCAGCACGATGACGCCGTCGCCGGGCATGTAGTCGCTGCCGACCAGCACCTCGCCGCTTGCCGCCTTCGCCTTGACCGCCTTGCCCGCCGCCGCCGCCTTGACCAGCTTGGCAAGGCGCGGGCCGATCTTGCGGAACTCCTCCATCGTCGCCGCCTTGGGCTTGGGGAAGCAGTCATAGGCGCCCAGCTCCAAGGCCTCGAGCGTCGCGGCCGACCCCTTCTGCGTCAGCGACGACAACATGATGATCGGCATCGGCCGCTCCGCCATCACCTCGCGCAGCAGTTCGAGGCCGCTGGTACCCGGCATCTCGACGTCGAGCGTCACCACGTCGGGATAGTCGCGCGCGATCAGGCGGCGTGCCTCGTCGGCATTGGCGGCGTGGTCGATGACGGTGATCCCCGGCGCCTCCTCGAGGATGGTGGTGAACAGTGCGCGCATCGTCGTCGAATCGTCGACGATCAGGACACGGACCGGTGGCATTGGCGTTACTCCGACAAGCGAAAACGAAAGACGTCAGGCCGCTTCGGCAAGCGGCGGCGCGGCGACGGTCCCGACCGCCATCGCGCGCAGGTCGAGGACCATGGCCATCCGGCCCTCGACCGCGATCAGCCCCTCCAGAAACCGTTCGGCACCCGCCTGGCCGAGTTCGGGCGGCGGCTGCATCTCGGCGGGCTCGACGCGGACGATATCGTTGACCGAATCGACGATCAGGCCGTTCAGCTGGCTGCCGATCTGAAGGACGATGATGACGTGCCGCCCGGTGGGGTCGATCCGCCCCCAGCCCAGCCGCTCGGACAGGTCGATGACGGGCAGCACGGTACCGCGCAGGTTGACGACGCCGCGCACGAACGACGGCGCATGCGGGATCGCGGTGGTCGGCGTCCAGGCGCGGATCTCGCGGATCGCCATGATATCGACGCCGAGCAGCTTGTCGGCGATCTGGAACGTGATGAGCTGTTCGGCCACGACCCTCTCCTTTTCCTCGCTCAATGCATCACGCGGCGGACCGCGACGGTCAGCTTTTCGGGATCGAACGGCTTGACGATCCACCCGGTCGCGCCGGCATCGCGTGCGCGCGCCTTCTTCTCGGGCGAGCTTTCGGTGGTCAGCACCAGGATCGGCATGTCGCGAAACCGCTCCTGCGCGCGCAGCTCGGCGATCAGCCCGAACCCGTCGAGCCGCGGCATGTTAATGTCGGTGATGACGAGCGTCGGCTCGTTGTTCTCGAGCCAGTCGAGCGCGGCTCGGCCGTCCTCGGCCTCCGCCACCTCATAGCCCGCATTGGTGAGCGAGGCGCGCAGCAGCATCCGCATGCTGAGGCTGTCGTCCACCGCCAGGATACGCTTCTGCATGGTTCTCCCCTCGGATCAGAACAGTTCGACATCGCCCGACGTCGGCGGGACGGCGGGCCGGTGAAGTTGCGGAAAGGCCTGTGCCACCTCGCGGCAGCGCACCCGCCCGCTGGCGGGTTGGAGGTCGAGGCGGCGGGCCAGCGTGCCGCCGGTATCGGCGCGGGCAAGCGCGATGCCGTCGTCGCGCAGGAAACGGCGCGCGAACTCGGCATTCTCGGTCCCGATCGCCCGCATCCCCGAATGAAGGTTGGCGCCGCCATAGAGGTGCGCGCGCATCGTCGGCCGCGTGGCGCCGCGCTTCAGCATGCCGTTGACCAGCATCTCCATGGCATAGAGGCCGTAGCGGCGCGCTTCCTCGCCCGGTCCCGACCGGACATGCTCGGGCGGGGTGGGCAACAGGAAGTGGTTCATGCCGCCCACGCCCGCGACCGGATCGTACAGGCAGCAGGCGATGCAACTGCCCAGCACCGTCGTCAGGATCAGGTTGGGATCGCTCGACACCTCATATTCGCCCTGAAGGACGTTGTGCCGCTGCTGCCGGGGGGCGGCCGTGATCGGGGCCATCAGCATCGGCAAAGCTCCAGGATACGCGCGGCAATGCGGTCGACGGGCAGGATCTCGGCCAGCGCGCCACGCTCGGCGGCGGCGCGCGGCATGCCATAGATGAGCGCGCTCGCCTCGTCCTGGCCGATCGTCGGCATGCCGAGCTTGCGGAGCGCGGCCAGCCCCTCGGCCCCGTCCTCGCCCATCCCGGTCAGGATGGCGCCGACCACCTTGTCGGCGGGCAGCCCCGCGAGCGAACGAAACATCGCGTCGGCGGAGGGGCGGTGGCCGGAAACATGCGCACCCTCGGTCAGGCGGCAGACGAGCTGCTTGCGCCCGCTGACCGTCAGGTGCCGGGTGCCGCCGGGCGCGATATAGACGTGCCCCTGCTCGACGGGCATCCCGTCCGCCGCCTCCACCACGCGCGGCGCGACCTTGGCGTCGAGGCGGCTGGCAAACATGCGGGTGAAGCCCGCGGGCATGTGCTGGACGACGATCGTCGGCGGGCCGTTGTCGGGATAGCCGGCCAGCAGCGCGCCAAGCGCCTCGACCCCGCCGGTCGAGGCGGCGATCGCGGCGATCCGGCCGTTCCAGCGGAAGCGCTCGGCCGGGCGCACGGCGCGGCGCGGCTGCTGCAGCCGGTCGCGGCACCCGGCGGCCAGCTTGACCATCGCCGCCAGTTCGCCGTCGTCGAGGTCGCGCATGACGCCCAGCCCGCCAGACGGCTTGGCATAGCAGTCGATCGCGCCGAGCTCGAGCGCGCGCACCGTTGCCTCTGCCCCGGCCGTGGTGTGCGAGGAGACCATCACGACCGGCGTCGGGCGCAGGCGCATGATCTTTTCGAGGAAGGCGAGGCCGTCCATCCCCGGCATCTCGACGTCGAGCGTCACGACGTCGGGATCGAGCTCGCGGATCATCGACCGCGCCTCGACCGGGGTCGCCGCCGTGCCGATCACCTCGACCTCCGGATCGCGGCGCAGGAGCGCGGTGACGACGCCGCGCATCGTCGGCGAATCGTCGATGACGAGGGCGCGCACCGTCATGCCGGCTGCTTCCGGAACACGGTCTGCCCGACGGGGCGGAGCATCCCCGCCGCCTCGCCGAGCAGTCTCTCCGAATGACCGATGTAGAGGTAGCCGCCGGGTAGCAGCCTTTCGGCGAGCCGGCATTGCAGCCGCTCGTTGGTGGCGGCGTCGAAATAGATCATCGTGTTGCGACAGAAGATCGCGTGGAACTGCCCCGCAATCGGCCAGTCGGCGAGCAGGTTGAGCTGGCGGAAATGGACGATGTCGCGCACCTCGCGGCGGATCGACAGCGCGTCGCCCGCCCGCTCGGTCCAGAGCCGGCCGAGCGGCTCGGGGATCGCCTCCGCCGCCTCCGCGGCATAGCGGCCGGCCCGCCCCGTCTCGAGCACCTGCGCGTTCAGGTCGGTCGCCAGCATCGCCACGTCGCGCGACAGGATGCGCCGCCCCTCCCGCTCGTTCGAGCCGAGCAGGGTCATCGCCAGCGAATAGACTTCCTCGCCCGACGAGGATCCGGCCGACCACATCCGCACCCGCCGCCCCTTGTCGAGCGCGGCGACGATCTCAGGCCGCAGCACCTCGTCGAAATGGCGAAAGTGATGATCCTCGCGAAAGAAGCGCGTGTGGTTGGTGGTCAGCGCCTCGATCGCCGCGGTCCGCGCCTTGGCGTCGTGGCTGATGTGCTGGATATACTCGCCGATGTCGCGGCATCCGTGCGCGCGCACCAGCTTGGCGAGGCGCGAGGAGACGAGCACCCGCTTGCCGGGATGCAGGACGATGCCCGCATGGGCATGCGCCATCCGCGCGACGGCGGCGAAATCCTCGGGGGACAGGTCGCGCGGCTCGGGCGCGGCGATCGCGGCGGCGGCGCTCACGACGCGCACCGGAGCGGCATCGGCGCGCGCAGGCCCACCAGCCCCTCGACATCGAGGATCAGCGCGACCCGCCCGTCGCCCAAGATGGTCGCGCCAGCGACGCCCTCGACCTGCTGGTAGTGCGTCTCGAGGCTCTTGATGACCACCTGGCGCTGATCGATGATCGCATCGACCATCAGGATCGCGCTGCCCGCGCTTTCGGTCTCGACGACGATCAGCACGCCCTCCGACGGCTCGCTCACCGCCCCCGACAGCCCGAGCTGGTCGCCGATGCCGAGCACCGGCAGGAACGAGCCGCGCACGTTGAGCACCCGGTTGCCGAGGCCCGTCGACTGCACCTGTCCCCGCTCGGGCCGCAGGCTCTCGACGATATGGGTGAGCGGGATGATGTAGGTCTGGTCGCCGACCGACACGACCATGCCGTCGACGATCGCGAGCGTGAGCGGCAGCGCAAGCGCGAAGCTCGACCCCTCGCCCGGCCGCGACTGGATGGTGATGCGGCCGCCCAGCGCCTGGACGTTCTGGCGCACCACGTCCATGCCCACCCCGCGGCCGGAGATGTTCGAAACTTCCCGTGCCGTGGAAAAGCCCGGCGCGAAGATCAGCTGGTCGATCTCCTCGTCCGACAAGCGCGCGTCGGCGGGCACGATGCCGCGCTCGGCGGCGATCGCCAGCACCCGCTCGCGGTCGATGCCCGCGCCGTCGTCGCTCACCGAAATCACGATCCGGCTGCCCTTGTGCTCGGCCGACAGGCGCAGCCGCCCCTCGGCGGGCTTGCCCTTGGCCAGCCGGTCGGCGGGGAGTTCGATGCCGTGGTCTACACAGTTGCGAACGAGGTGGGTCAAGGGCTCGCCGATGCGCTCGATCACCGTCTTGTCGAGTTCGGTCGCCTCGCCCTCCACCTCGATCTGGACGCGCTTCCCCGTCGATGCCTCGAGCTCGCGGACGATGCGCGGTACGCGGCTGAAGACCGACTTCACCGGCTGCGCGCGGATCGCCATCGCGCTGTCCTGAAGCTCGCGGGTCAGCTGGTCGAGGTCGGCGAGCTCCTCGACGGCGGCAAGGCCGTTGGAGACGAGCCGCTGCGACAGCATCGACTGGGTGATGACGAGCTCGCCGACCAGGTCGACCAGCCGGTCGAGCTTTTCGAGATCGACCCGGATCGTCGCGCCCGCCGCGACCTTGGCCGGTTTCGCGGCCGGCGGCGCCTGGACGGCAGGGGGCTCGGCCACCGTCGGCGCCGCCGGAGCGGCCGGGGGGGATTGGATAACGGCGGCGGGTAAGGCGACCGCCGGATCGTCGAACGCCGCACGCTCGATCATCACCGACGCGGGATCGGCGACGAAGTCGAACACTTCCTCGATCAGCGCGCGATTGGCGGCGGCGGGCAGGCGCAGGGTCCAGCCCATATAGGCCGCATCGGGATCGAACCCGTCGAGCGTCGGCACGCGATCGGCATCGGCGCGGACCACCTGTCCGCCGAGCGCCGCCAGCTCGCGCAGCAGCAGCAGCGGCTCGCTGCCGTGCGCCAGATCGCCCGCAGCGGGAGTGAAGGCGACGCGCCAGTCCTGCGCCGGTGTTTCCGCCGGCGCCGCGAGCTCGGCCATCATCGCGGCAAGGTCGAACGACAGCTCGGGCACCGCGGGCGCGGCAACCGGGGCAGCGGCGGGCGCGGCGGTCAGCGCGTCGCGCAGCGCCTGCTCCATCGCGGCATCGTCGGGCCGGTCCCCCTCGCCGCGGATCGCGGTCACATGGTCGGCGAGCACGTCGAACGCGCCCATTAAGAGCTCGACCAGCGGCGGGGTCAGCGCCAGCTCGCCGTCGCGCACCTTGTCGAGCAGCGTTTCGAAATGGTGGGTAAAGGCCTGAAGCGGGTTGAAGCCGAAAGCCCCCGCCCCGCCC
The DNA here is from genome assembly GCA_913775795.1 of uncultured Sphingomonas sp. Lineage (GTDB taxonomy): Bacteria > Pseudomonadota > Alphaproteobacteria > Sphingomonadales > Sphingomonadaceae > Sphingomonas. The sequence continues at coordinate 27,073 of CAJYLT010000057.1, forward strand.
TTGATCGAATGGACCGCGCGAAAGATCGTGTTGATCGTCTCGCCGTCATGCTCGCCGGCCTTGATCGCCATCAGCGCGGTTTCGGCGCTGGCGAGGCCTTCTTCACATTCCTGGAAGAAGATCGACTGGATGTCGTCGGGGCTCATGCCGCCACCTCCGCATCGGCCAGCAACTCGCCGAGCAGCCGGTCGGCGACGCCGCAGACGCGCGCCGCCTCCTCGACCGCGCGCGACGCGGCGATCAGGCGGATCTCGGTCGTCCCCTCGGCCCCGGTGCGCAGCGCGCTGAGCAGAAGCTGGATGCCGGCAAGCCCGATCCGCTCCACCTTGCCGGCGTCGATGCCGATCGCGCCGCCCAGGTCGAGCATGTCGCGCAGTTCATTGGCCATCAGCCGGACACCCGAACGGTCCAGCACCGGCAGCATGATCAGGCGGCGCATCGCTCCGTCTCCCCCCTCGGATGCTCAGAACTCGGACCAGTCTTCGGCCGCCGCGACGGCAAGGTTGCCGCGCGTCACCGGGCGGGGGGCCGAACGCGCCGCCTTCTTGCGCGCAGGCTGCGGCACCGCGCGGACGGGCGCGGGCGCCGAATGCCCGTCACCCGACAGCGTGAAGCGCGAGACGAGACCGGTCAGCTGGTCGGCCTCCCCCGCCAGGCTGCGCGCCGCCGCGGTCGATTGCTCGACCATCGCGGCATTCTGCTGCGTCATCTTGTCCATTTCGCCCACCGCTGCATTGACCTGTTGCAGGCTGTTCGACTGCGAGGCGGCGAGTTCGGAGATGTTGGCAGCGAGGCTGGCGATCTCCGCCACCTTGCCGACGATCCGGTCGAGCGCGGCGCCCGACTGCCCCACCAGGTCGACGCCGCGGCTCACCTGCTTCGAGCTTTCGCCGATCAGCTCCTTGATATGCTTGGCCGCGTCGGCCGAACGCTGGGCGAGTGCGCGCACTTCGTTGGCGACAACCGCAAAGCCCTTGCCCGCGTCGCCCGCGCGCGCCGCCTCGACCCCGGCGTTGAGCGCCAGCAGGTTGGTCTGGAAGGCGATGCCGTCGATCACGTTGATGATCTGCGCGATCTCCTGTGCCGAGCGTTCGATGTCGTCCATCGCCGCGACCGCTTCCTTGACGACGGTGCCGCCGCGGGTCGCGTCGCCATGCGCTTCCGCCACCGAGCGGTTGACGTGCGCGGCGCCGTCGGCGGTCTCGCGGATGCCGCCGGTCAGCTGGTCCATCGCCGCCGCAGTCTGTTCGAGCGAGGCGGCCTGCTGCTCGGTGCGCGAGGACAGGTCGTCGGACGCCTGGCTGATCTCGATCGACCCGGTGTTGATGCTCTCGGCCGTCTCCGACACCTGCGTCAGCGTCTCGCTGATCCGGCTGCGCATGAACTCGAAGTCCTGCTCGACCTTGCGGAACGTCTCCGGCAGCCCCTCCAGCGTCACGGTGAAGTCGCCCTTGGCCAGCGCCTCGAGCGCCGAGCCGACCTGGGCGATCACGGCCAGGCGCTGCGCCTCCTCGGCCCGGAAATAGCTCGACAGCGCGACGTCCATGTCGAGCAGTGCGCACTTCACCAGCGTGCCGATCACCTTGCCCAGCCGATTGCCCGCCAGCCGCGCGATCGGCGACCGGGCGATCATCTCGCCGATCAGCTGCTCCAGCACCATCGCATAGCCGCCGATGTACCAGGTGGGGGCAAGGCCGATCTTGGCGTGGACGTTGCCGATCTGCTCGGCCTTCGCGAAGTAACCGTCGCCGATATCGCGCGAGAAAAGCTGGACCCAGTGGTTGAACTGCTTGTCGCGCGCATGATCCATCGTCTGGCGCGAGGTGAAGAAGCGGGCGGTGTCGGGCGTCGCCGACATCTTGGTATAGAAGTCGTCGAGCGCGCCCGGCGCGTGCTTCTGGATAGCCCGCAGGATGCGGGGGAAGCTGGCATAGTCGTCAGCATCGATTCCGAAGAATTGCAGTCTGTTCTGATTGGCTGACGAATTGTCCATCTGACCGTCTCCACTTGGGCGTGAGGCGATCCAAGCGGTTTCGCGGTAACCAAAATCCTAACCTGCGTAGAACTACGGATGGCCCCGCGGCCGGGTCGTCAGGGCGCGGCGAGCCGGATCGAAACCGCGAGGCCCGGGCCAGCATCGCCGAGCTCGACCTCGCCGCCATGCAGGTGCGCGACCGCCTGGACGAGCGCGAGGCCGAGGCCTGCGCCGTTTCCGCCGCGCGCGGGGTCGAGCCGGCCGAACCGGCGCAGCGCTTCGCCCCGCTGGCCGGGGGCGATCCCCGCGCCCTCGTCAGCGACGGTGACGACCGCGCCCTCACCCCAAATGGTGACCCCGAGCGTAATCGTCCCCGCGCCGTATTTCAGCGCGTTGTCGATCAGGTTGCCGATCGCCTGGTCGAGCAGCTGCCGGTGGATCGGACGGATGAGTGCCGCCGGTGCCTCGACCCGGATCGTGCGCCCCGCCTCCTCGACGACGGGGGCGTAGAGGTCGGCGATATCCTCGACCATCGCCGACAGGTCGACCGGGACGAAATGGTCGCGGCCCAGTCCCGCCTCCGCCCGGCTGATCGCCAGCGCCGTCTCGACCAGCGCCAGCAGCCGTTCGCCCTCGCCCTCCGCCCGGTCGATTGCGTCGCGTGCCGGCCCGTCACCCACCTCCATCGCCGCCCGTTCAAGTGCGACGCGCAGCCGGGTGAGCGGCGAGCGCAGGTCGTGGGCAAGGCCGTCGGTCGCGATCTTCAGCTCGGCGATCAGCGCCGCAACGCGGTCGAGCGTGCGGTTCACCTCCTCGCCCAGCATCGCGAACGCATCGCCCGATCCGTCCGGGGCCACCCGCTCCGTCAGCGCGCCGCCGCGCACATCGCGCAACGTCTCAACCGTTCCCTCCAGCCGCCCGGTGATGACCCGCGCCGACAGCCACGCCGCCAGCGCCGCGAACACCAGCGCCAGCGCCAGCGCGACGAGACTGGCGCGCTCCAGCAGCGACAGGAGGTTACGCTCCCCCTCGATCACCATGCCCGTCAACAGCCGCGCCCCGCCGGGCAGCGCGGTCGCGCGCACCAGCATCGTTTCCGGCTCGACATGGCCGAGGCGGTAGAGTGTGACGTCGATATCGTCGGTGCCCGGCCCGACGCTCGGCGGCCAGTCGCCGACATTGCCCGCCAGCCGCGATCCGTCGGCGGCGGCGAGCAGCATCACCTCGCCCCCCGTCATCGCCTGCGTCCGGCGAAACTCGATCGCGCGGGCGAGCGCCGAGAGGCCGCCCTGCGCATGGGTGGCGAGCAGGTCGCTGCGCACGGTCTCCGCCGCCGCCGCCGCCTCCGCATCGCTGCGCCCGCGCAGCACCGCGCCGAGCCCGGCGAGCAGCACCGCCGCCGCCATCACCTGCGCCAGGAAGACGAGCGCCGCGAAGCGCAGCGTCGTCGATCGCCAGATCACGGCTCCGCGCCGATCCGGTATCCCGCACCGCGGACGGTGTGGAGCAGCGGCTTCTCCTCGCCCTGGTCGACCTTCTTGCGCAGGCGGCTGAGGTGCACGTCGACAACGTTCGTTCCGGGGTCAAAATGATAGTCCCAGACGCCTTCGAGGAGCATCGTGCGCGTCACCACCTGCTCGGCATGGCGCAACAGGAACTCGAGAAGGCGGAACTCGCGCGGCTGCAGGTCGATCGTCCGCCCGCCGCGCCGTACTCGGCGCGCGAGCAGGTCCATCTCGAGGTCGGCGCAGGACAGCACCGTCTCCGGCCCCGGCTCGGCAACGCGGCGGCGGATCAGCAGGCGGATGCGCGCGAGCAACTCGGCAAAGGCGAAGGGCTTGGTCAGGTAATCGTCCGACCCGCCGGTCAGCCCGGCGATCCGGTCCTCCGCCGACCCCAGCGCCGACAGGATGATGACCGGCGTTTGCACCCCCGCCGCGCGCACCGCGGCAAGCACCGACATCCCGTCGAGGCCCGGCAGCATCCGGTCCAGGACGATGCAGTCGTAGCTGCCGTCGGTTGCGTGGAACAGGCCGTCACGCCCGTTGTCGGCGCGATCGACGACGAAGCCCTCCTCGCCCAGTCCCTTGGCGATGAAGTCGCCCGTTGCCCGGTCGTCCTCGACGACCAGGATCCTGTGGCTCATGAATCAGCTCCGCGTCGCCGGCACATCGAGGTCGAGCGTGCGGCCCCCGCGCCGAACATGCAAGGCGACATGCGCCTCCGCCCCCAGCGCATCGCCGATCGCATCGGCATCGGCGGGCGCGCGCGCGTCGATCGTCTCTATCCGGTCGCCGACGCGCAGTCCGGCCTGCTCGGCGATCCCGCCGCTGCGCAGGCTGTCGACCAGGAGCGTGTGCCGCTTGCCCGGCGCCACCGTCAGCACCGCGCCCAGCCGGTCGCCGTCCTCGCGCCGGTGCGCCACCACCCCCCGCCACGCGAGCACGCCCGCCAGCATCGCCGCCAGCAGCGTCAGCGCGGTGACGACGCGCAGCGCACGCATCGCCGCGCCGCCATCGGCCTTCATCCTCGTCAGGGGCATGGATCATCCTCCATCCCCGCCCTTTTGCCCCGTCCCGCCCGTCCGCCGGGTGGGGAGCAGATGAACTTTTGCTCATGTTCCGGCCAGCGCGGCGTAGGCGGCGGGGGCGTAGCGGGGCAGCATGAAGGTCCGTCCCCGCCCAGCCGATATTGAAGCAAAGGCGCGCCGACAGCGCGCGATGCTCGACGAGCGGACGTGCCGGATGATCTGTCCGGTCGCGGCGGCGATGGTCGGCGTCTGCCTGACGGGCATCGGCCTCCTCCGCGTCGTCGCGTCGGTGCGCGGGCGCGAGACGATCGCCGACGACCTCCTGTCCTTCGACGCGCTGCTGTTCCTGGCCGCGACGCTCGCCTCCTACATCGCGCTGCGCGTCCAGGCGCATCAGCGGCTGCACGGGCTGGAGCGGATCGCCGATGCCGCGTTCATCGCGGCGATGGTCCTGATGACGCTTGCCTGTTTCGTCATCACCTATGCGATCAGCCGATGATCGCGCCGTCCCCGGGGAAGAACATGATGCGCCCTCACGCGATCCTCGCGGTCGCCGCCGCGATGCTGGCCGCCGCGCCGGCCGCGGCCCAGCCCGCCCCCAACCTTGCCGGCCTGTGGCAGAACCCGCACCGCAGCGTCGTCGTCCGCACCGGCAATTGCGGGACGGAGCGCTGGTGCGGCTGGGTCGCCTGGGCGAGCGCGGAGGCGGAGGCCGATGCGAAGGACGGCGGCGTAGACCGGCTGGTCGGCACCGAATTGCTGCAAGGCTATGAGCGCGACGGGCCGGGAAGCTGGACGGGCACCGTCTTCGTCCCCGACATGAACCGCCGTTTCTCGTCGCGGATCGAGGCGGTGTCGGCGAACGAGCTGCGCATCCGCGGCTGCGTCCTGGGCGGCCTGTTCTGCAAGACGCAGGTGTGGACGCGCGTCGAGGCGCTGCCGCGATGAACGCCGCCCGCGTCCTGTTCGAGCGGCATCGCCGGCTGATCGTCGTCGGCGTGGTGCTCGCGCTGATCGCAGTGGGCTTCGGCGCGCTGGAGGCGATGACGCGCGAGATCCGCTATGCCGACGTGCGCGCCGCCGCCGATGCGCTGGACGGGCGGCAGGTCTTCCTTGCGCTCCTGTTCACCGGCGCCAGCTATCTCGCGCTCACCTTCTACGACGTGCTCGCGCTGCGCGTCATCGGCCGCGCATTGCCGTGGCGGACCGCGGCGCTCGCCTCCTTTACCAGCTATACGCTCAGTCACAATCTCGGCCTCTCGCTGCTGACCGGCGGGTCGGCGCGCTACCGCGTCTATACCGCTGCGGGCCTCGACGGGGGGGAGGTCGCGCAGGTCGTGGGGCTCGCCGCCAGCGGGTTCTGGGCGGGCGTGCTGACGATCGCGGGCGCGGCGATGCTGCTCCATTCCGGGCCGCTGACGATCGCCGGGTTCGCGCTGTCGGCGCTTTTCGTCCACATGATCGGCGCGCTTGCGGTGCTGGCGATGGCCGCGGGCGTCGTCGTTGCAGCGCGGCTGAACGGCCCGGTTCGGCTCCTCGGGCTGACGATCCCCGTCCCCGATGCGGGCCAGTGGCTCGCGCAGATCGGCGTCGCGCTGGTCGACATCGCCTTTGCCAGCGCCGCGCTGTTCGTCCTCATCCCCGGCGCGAGCCCCGCGCTGCTCCCCGCCTTCATTCTCGCCTATGCGCTGGCGATCGTCGCGGCAGTGCTGACGCATGTGCCCGGCGGGCTCGGCGTGTTCGAGGCGGTGGTGCTCGCCGTCGTTCCCGGCGATCGCGCCACGCTGTTCGCCGCGCTCATCGCCTATCGCCTGATCTACTACCTGCTCCCCCTCGCGCTCGGCGTCGTCCTGCTCGCGGGGCACGAGGCGGCGCAGCGGCGCGCGGTGCGGCGGATCATTGCGGGCGCGCAGTCGGTGGCGAACGGCCTCTCCCCGCTGGTCCTCGCTGCCGCCACTTTCATGGGCGGGGCGATGCTGCTGCTGTCGGGCTCGCTCCCTGCACTCCACCAGCGCATGGGCCTGCTCGCCGGCATCCTGCCGCTTCCGTTCATCGAGGCGAGCCACGTCGCCGCCAGCCTCGCCGGCACCGGGCTCTTACTGCTCGCCCCGGGCCTCTATCGCCGCCTCGACGGCGCGTTCCATGCGACACGGCTGCTGCTGCTTGCGGGCGCGCTGTTCTCGGTGCTCAAGGGCGTCGATGTCGAGGAGGCGACGGTCTGCCTGATCCTTGCCGGACTGCTGCAGGCGACGCGCAGCGCCTTCTATCGCCGCACCGCGCTGACGCAGCAGCCGCTGACGGCCGGATGGCTCGCCTCGATCGCGGCGGTCGTGGCGCTGGCGGCATGGGCTGGGTTCTTCGCCTATCGTCACGTTCCCTATGACGACGACCTGTGGTGGAGCTTCGCGTGGCGGGGCGATGCGCCGCGGTTCCTGCGCGCGATGCTGGGCGTCGCGGTGGCGCTCGCCGGGGCCGCCGTCTGGCGGCTGATGGCCGCCGCCCCCGTCGCGGAGAGCGCGAACGAGCCCGGCCTCGACGCGATCCGCCCGATCCTCGCCCGCGCCACCCGGACCGAGGCGATGCTCGCGCTCACCGGCGACAAGCGCTTCATCGTCTCCGAGAGCGGCGACGCGTTCCTCATGTACCAGGTGCGCGGGGCAAGCTGGATCGCGATGGGCGACCCCGTCGGCGCGCGAGTGGCCTGGACTGACCTGCTTTGGACCCTGCGCGACCGTGCCGACCGCGCACAGGGCCGCGTGCTCCTGTACGAGGTGTCGCCCGCCGTCCTCGACATCGCCATCGGCATGGGCCTGACGATCGCAAAATATGGCGAGGAGGCGGTCGTCGATCTCACCGCCTTCACGCTCGACACCCCGCGCCTGCGCTCGGTCCGCAAGTCCGAGCGCGCCGTCGCCCGCACCGGCGCCGCGTTCGAGATCGTGCCGCGCGCCGACGTTCCCGCGCTGCTGCCCGAGCTGCACGCCGTTTCCGACCAGTGGCTCGCCGCCAAGCGACAGCGCGAAAAGCGGTTCAGCCTCGGCCGGTTCGACCGCGACTATCTGATGCAGTTCGACCTGGCCGTCGTGCGGGTCGAGGGTCGGATCGTCGCCTTCGCCAACCTCTGGCTGACCGACACCGCCGACGAGGCCTCCGTCGACCTGATGCGTCACAGCGTCGACGCGCCCGGCGGCACGATGGACTTCCTGTTCGTCAACCTCATCCGCTGGGCGCAGGAGGAGGGCTATCGCCGCTTCTCGCTCGGCATGGCGCCGCTTGCCGGGATCGAGGGGCGCCGCCTCGCCCCCGCATGGGCCAAGGTTGCGCGCTTCGCGTTCCGCCATGGCGAGCGCTTCTACGGCTTCAGCGGCCTGCACCAGTACAAGGAGAAGTTCGCCCCTGCCTGGGAGCCGCGCTACGTCGCCGGCCCCGCGGGCGTCGGCATGCTGCGCGCGCTTCGCGACCTCTCCCGCCTGATCGGCGACACGCGCCCGCAAAGCGAGCCGCGCCGCCCCCGCGCGGCCCAGACCCGTCCGGCACTCACCCGGCTTCAGGAAGCGACCCTATGACCCGTCCGCGTACCCGCGCCGCCCGCATCCGCCGCATCGTCGGCATCATCGCGCTCCTGGCCGGGATCGGCTACGCGATCTTCGCCGCCGCGCCGATCCTGCACCTGATCGACAACCAGCCCGAGCGCATCTTCGCCGCCAGCGGCAAGCGGCGCGACGTGGGGGCGGCGTTCATCTCGGGCGACATGGGCCTCGCCTATGGCATGGGCGCGCGGACTGCACCGGCGCTCGCCGCGCGCGGCGTCCCCGTGCTCGGCCTCAGCTCGGTCGTCGAGTTCGCGCACTATCACACCCGCGAGCAGGTCGATGCTGTTGTCGCCCGCACGATCCGGGAGACGCTGGCGAAGACCGGCGCGCGGCGCGTCCTGCTGATGGGCCAGTCCTATGGCGCTGATATCGTCGCGACCGCCGCCCCCGACCTGCCCGCCGAGCTGCGTGACAAGGTCGCCGCGATCGTCCTCGTCGTCCCCGGCTCCACCGCCTTCTTTCGCGCCGACCCGAGCAACCTCTCCTACATGGGTACGCCCGACGCCTATCCCGCCGCCAATTTGCGCAAACTGAGCTACGCACCGGTCATCTGCATCTACGGCACCGCCGAGCGCGACAGCCTCTGCCCGCAGCTCGCCGGCAGCCGTGCGCAGATCATCGGCCTGCCCGGCGGCCACTTCCTTCGCGGCGACGACAAGACGCTCGTCGCGCGCATGGTCGGCGCGATCGATCGCGCGGACCCAACGATCCTCGACGGAAGATGACCAAAGTTTAAGTTGCGTCCCAGCACCGCGTCATCGGCGCGCCCCTAGACCGGCATCGTCCCTGATACCGGAGCCCGACCCCCGATGCGCACGCCCGTCTTCTTCGATCCCACCGGCCGGCGCGGGCGCTGGGCCAAGCGGAGCGTCGCCGCGCTGATCGTCGCGGTGCTCGTCGCCGCGCTTGCCTTTGCGACGACGCTGGTCGCGGTGCCGCGCGGCCGCGGCCTCGACCTGCCCGGCCGGCATCTGAAGGGCGAGAGCCTGCCGCACCAGACGATCGGCCACCGCATCGCCGCCTGGCTGCCCAGGGGGCACGGCCATGGCGGCGCGCAGTCGCTCGGCATCGGCTTCTATGTGCCCGGCGACGATGGCGGCCTTGCGTCGCTGCGCGCCAATGCCGCCCAGCTCGACTGGATCGTCCCCGCATCAATCGGCATTGCCGGCCCGGATCACCGTATGAGCGTGGAGGAGGACGCGCGCTTCGACGCCGCGCTCGCGAGCATGGCCCGCGCGCCGAAGGTGCTGCCGATGGTCCAGAATTTCGGCACCGACGAGTGGGACGGCGCCGGCGCCGCCGCGCTGCTGCACGACAAGGGGGCGCGCGCCGCGATGGCGGCGAAGCTCGGCGCCTATGTCGCCGCGCATCATCAGGCAGGGCTCGTCATGGATTTCGAGGCGCTGCCCGCCGGCGCGATGGGCGACTACATCGCCTTCCTCCACACGCTCCGCACTGCGCTGCCCGCCGGCACGCAACTGGCGGTGACCGCCCCGGCCGAGGACGAAAGCTGGCCGCTCGCCGCGCTGGCCCGTGCGTCGGACAAGCTCATCTTCATGGCCTATGACCAGCACTGGGAGGGCGGCGTCGCCGGCCCGATCGCCGGCCAGCACTGGTTCGTGCGAGAGGTCGAGGATGCGCAGCGCACCGTCCCCGCCGACAAGCTCGTCGTCGCGCTGGCCAGCTATGCCTATGACTGGCACGGCGACGACACCGACGCGCTGTCGGTCGAGGACGCCTGGCTCGCCGCGCATGACAGCGCCGCGCCGATCGGGTTCGACCCCGCCAGCGGCAACGCGCACTTCGCCTATGACGAGGGCGACAAGCGCCACGATATCTGGATGGTCGATGCAGCGACGAGCTGGAACGAGATGCAGGCGCTGAAGCGGCTCGGCATCGGCCAGGTCGCATTGTGGCGACTGGGCAGCGAGGACCCCGGCATCTGGGCCGACATGCGCGCGTTCCGAAAGGGCGGCACGCCCGACCTGTCGGCACCTAAGTCGCTGCTCAGCACTGATGTCGAGGGATCGGGCGAGATCCTGCGCATCACCGCGACGCCGACCACCGGCCGCCGCCTGGTCGACCTCGACCGCCAGGGCATGATCCGCGGCGAGCGCTATGCCGCGCTGCCGACACCCTATGTCGTTCAGCGCACTGGCGCGCAGAACCCGAAGGCGATCGCGCTCACCTTTGACGACGGCCCCGACGCCACCTGGACGCCGCAGATCCTGAGCGTGCTGGAGGCGGCGCGCGTCCCCGCTACCTTCTTCGTCATCGGCGAGAATGCGGTTGCGCACCCCGCCCTCCTCAACCGGATGGTCGCCGACGGGGACGAGATCGGCAACCACAGCTACACCCACCCCAATCTGGCGGACGCGAGCGAGCGGCAGACCCGGCTCGAGCTCAATGCGACGCAGCGGCTGGTCGAGGCCTATACCGGCCGCCAGATGACGCTCTTCCGCGCGCCCTATTTCGGCGATGCGGAGCCGACCACCGCCGATGAACTCGGCCCGGCGATCGAGGCGCAGAAGGCGGGCTACACCGTCGTCGGGCTCCACGTCGATCCGAACGACTGGCAGCGGCCGGGCGTGGACGAAATCGTGAACCAGGTCGTCGACCAGATCCACGGCCGCACCGCGACCAACGCCACGAACATCGTCCTCCTCCACGACGGCGGCGGCGACCGCGCGCAGACGCTGGCCGCGCTGCCGCAGGTGATCGCGCGGCTGCGCGCGGAGGGATACCGCTTCGTCACCGCCTCGCAGCTTGCGGGCATCTCGCCGGCACAGGCGATGCCGAAGGTGGCCGCGGGTGACCTCTGGGCCGTCCGCACCGACGTCGCGGTCTTCCTCGTCGTCGCCGGGATCATCGCGCTCGTCACCTGGCTATTCTACGTTGCGATCGCGCTCGGCATCGGGCGGGCGGTGACGATGGCCGCGCTTGCCTGGTGGCAGAGCCGCCGCCGCCGCGCCGAACCGCCCGCGCACGAGCCCAGCGTCTCGGTCATCATCCCCGCGCATAACGAGGCGCGGGTGATCGCCGCCTCGGTCGCGCGCGTCCTCGCCAGCGACTATCCCGCGCTCCAGGTGATCGTCGCCGACGACGGATCGACCGACGAGACGAGCCCGATCGTCGCGCGCGAGTTCGCGAACGACCCGCGCGTCACGCTGCTCACCATGCGCAACGGCGGCAAGGCGGCGGCGCTCAACCGCGCGCTCCTGCAAGCCACGGGCGAGGTCATCATCGCGCTCGATGCCGACACGCAGTTCGAGCCGACGACGATCCGCCGCCTCGCGCGCTGGTTCGCCGATCCGCTGATCGGCGCAGTCGCGGGCGACGCGCGGGTCGGCAACCGCGTCAACCTCGTCACCCGCTGGCAGGCGATCGAATACATCACCGCGCAGAATCTGGAGCGGCGCGCGCTCGCAGGGTTCGAGGCGATGACCGTCGTCCCCGGCGCGGTCGGGGCATGGCGGCGCGCCGCGCTGGATGCGGTCGGCGGCTATCCCGAGGATACGCTGGCCGAGGATCAGGACCTGACGATCGCCGTCCAGCGCGCGGGCTGGCGCGTCACCTACGACCCGCGTGCCACCGCCTGGACCGAGGCGCCCGAGAGCTTCGCCGCACTCGCCAAGCAGCGCTATCGCTGGGCGTTCGGCACGCTTCAGTGCCTGTGGAAGCACCGCTCGGTCCTGCGCACCCGCCGCCCCTCGGGCCTCGCGCTCGTCGGCCTGCCCCAGGCGTGGCTGTTCCAGATCGCCTTTGCCGCGATCTCGCCGCTGATCGACCTGGCGCTCGTCGTCTCGATCGTCGGCACGGTGATGCGCGTCGTCCAGCACGGCTGGGCACAGACCGCCGGGGACGTGGGGACGATGGGGCTCTACTGGCTCGCCTTCACCGCGATCGACGTGGCGTGCGGATGGGTCGCCTATCGCCTCGACGGGCACAAGGCACGCTACCCCGCGCTGCTGCTCGTCGCGCAGCGGCTGGTCTATCGCCAGATCATGTACTGGGTGGTGCTGCGCGCCATCGCCTCGGCGATCGGCGGCTGGATGGTCGGCTGGGGCAAGCTGGAGCGGACGGGCCGCGTGGCGGCACCGGCTTAACGCCGGCCCGCCACGTGCGACCAGACCGAGGAGATCACTACTGACCCCTCGCCCACCGACGAGGCGACGCGCTTGACCGACCCGGCGCGCACGTCGCCCACCGCGAACACCCCCTCGCACGACGTCGAGTAGGGCGAGGCGGCACCCACCGCCTCGCCCGTCAGCACGAAGCCCTTGTCGTCGAGCGCAACCAGCCCCTCCAGCCAGCCGGTGTTGGGCACCGCGCCGACCATCACGAACATCGCGCAGGTCTCGACCGTCTCGGTCGTGTCGCCGCGCGCGATCGTCACCGCCTCGAGCTTGTCGTCGCCATGCACCGCGACCGCCGCCGCGCCATAGTCGATCGTGATCGCCGGATCGGCTTCCAGCCGGCTCGACAGATAGCTCGACATCGAGGTGGCGAGGCTGTTCCCCCGCACCAGCACGCGCACGCGGCGGGCGACGCGGCTCAGGAACATCGCAGCCTGACCCGCCGAATTGCCGCCGCCGATCACGATCACCTCGGTATCGCGGCAGAAGCGCGCTTCGTTCTCGGTCGCGGCGTAATAGATGCCCGCCCCCTCGAACTCGGCCAGCCGTTCGACGGGCAAGCGCCGATACTGGACCCCCGTCGCGACCACCACCGCGCCCGCGCGCACCTGCTGCCCGTTGTCGAACGTCGCGCAGAAATCGCCGCCCTCCAGCAGCTCCAGCTGCGTCACGCGCAGCGGCATGACGAAGCGGGTGCCGAACTTCATCGCCTGCACCTCGCCCCGCCAGACGAGGTCGGCGCCCGAGATGCCGGTGGGAAAGCCCATGTAATTCTCGATCCGGCTCGACGTGCCCGCCTGTCCGCCGATCGCATTGTCCTCGACCACCAGCGCGCTCAGCCCCTCCGCCCCGGCATAGACCGCCGCCGCGGTTCCCGCCGGCCCGGCGCCGACGATCAGCACGTCCACCGCCTCGTCGTCGACGAACTCGCGGCAGAGGCCGAGGCGCCGAGCGATCTCGTGCGGCGTGCGCGGCTCGACCACCTGATCGCGGCCGAAGATCACCGCCGGTCGTCCCGCCGGAATCGAGCAATGCCCCGCGACGACCGCCGCCGCCTCGCTGCCGAGGGCGTGGGAGGCATAGGGAATACGGTTGCGGCTCGCGAACTCGGCCACGCGGCGCACGCCCCGGTCGGCCTCCTCGCCGATCAGGACCAGCGAACTGCCCGGCGCCTCGAGCTGACGGCGGCGGCGCGCGGACAGGACGGTGATGATGATGTCCGACATTTCGGGCACGTGCGCCATCAGCGACAGCATCGCCGTGCGCGGCACCTCGATCACCCGCGTATCGCGCGCCGCGCGCATCGCCATCGACCAGCTGCCGCCGCTCAGGAACGAGATTTCCGCCATGAACTGCGTGGGCCCGAGCGCCGAGGGGACCAGCCGCTCGCCGGTGAACGGATCGACCACCTCGATCTCGCCGTCGAGCACATAGACGAACCGCTCGACCGGATCGCCCGGCCGGACGAGGAAGGTGCCGGCGGGATAGAAGGCCTCCCGCCCCTCGCGACGGATCGCCTCGACATGGCCGGGCGCCAGCGGCACCCGCTGCATTTCGGCAAGGTCGCGGCCGATGGTTTCCATGCCAATCCCCCTGATCGCGGAACGTTAGGTGTCGGCGAGCCCCACCGACTTTGCAACCTCGTCCAGGTCGCTGCCCGGACGCACCAGATGCCATGTCCGCGGCTCGGCACCGTTCACGACGACGACGGCATCGCGCGGACAGATGCCCAGGCACTTGACCTCAACCACCCCCGCCGCGCCCTTGCGCCCCTTTTTCAGATGCAGGTGCTTGCGCAGCGCCTTTGACAGCGCGGTCTTGCGCTTGGGGCCGAAGCCGCCGCCGACGCGCTTCGAACATTTGGCGCAGACAAGCACCGTGTTCGACCAGTTCGAGCGGACGTGCGCATTCATGCGCTCAGGCGGGCTTCCACTGCCGCCGCTCCTCGGCCGCGCGCAGCACGTCGTACGCCGCCTGCCCCTGCCGGAACCGCTCGGCCGCGTCGGCGTCGCCGGGGCGCAGGTCGGGGTGGTTGGCCTTGGCATGACGGCGCCAGGCGAGCTTCACCGCCTCGAAATCGGCATCCGCCTCCAGCTCCAGCACATCGAGCGCACGCATCTCGTCGCGCGAGCGGCTGCCGTCGCCGGGCCCGGCCCAGGCATTGTGCTTAGACTCGGAAAAGCCCCCCGCGTCGCGCCGCTCGTCCGCCTCGCGCTGCGCGGCTTCCTCCGCCGACAGGCCGGCGAAATAGTCCCAGCCCTTGTTGTATTCGGCCGCGTGCGTCTCGCAGAAATACCAGCGTTCGGGGCTGTTGGGCGACTTGGGCGCGGGGCAGTTGCCCGGCGCATCGCAGCCATGCCGGTCGCACAGCCGCACCTGCGTCGCCGCCCGCTCGGCCTCATAGCCCCGCCACCGCGGAAAGCCCCAGTCGTTGGATCGTGTCGGCCGTCTCATGTTGGGGTAGCAGATAGGCCGGATGCTGCGGTGCGCAAGCGGGCATGGCCGGCACAACATCAGTTCATCACCTGGCGCTTGGTATTTAACGCATCTTGATACAGACCAGTTAAATGTGGCGCTCGAGACGCAGGCTGTTGTGGATCATCGCGAGTGGCGCTTTCGCGTTCAACATCGCTTACGTCGTGCGGCACTTCACGCCGCACCGCGAGCGCCTCTACATAACGCATGTCGGCTTGGATTCCGTCATCATGATCGGCTCGCCGAACATGCGTTTTTCGCGGTTCACGAAAGACGGCTGGAGCCCTGTCCTTGAGGTCACCGAACGACGCGAAGAGGATATGGCCGGGCAGCCGCATGCGGTAGCGTATGTTTCGCTGGCGCCCGACGCCAACTTCGGTGCTTTTGTGAACGCGATCGCCGACCTGAAAGCTCGCCGCAGATGCAATGTCACGATCCGGGAAGGCGGCAAGATCGACTTTTACACCGACGGCGAGGCGTCTCTCGATTTGCCATATCTCGTGCTTTGCGGCGATGGCGTTGGCGACGCCGGGTTCAACACGTCAACCCGAGGCGAGCTAACGCCCGACGGGCTGATAAAAAACTTGCCAGAGGGCCTGTAAGCCGGGTTCTGTCCGTCCCGCGAACGGGACTGGGCGACCATTCCTCTAGGCGCGCCGTTGCCGACGCGCTCAAGCAACCAACCCAGGCGACGGGCCGAGACAAGGCCCATGCGCCGCCCCTATTCGGTCTTGCTCCCGGTGGGGTTTGCCGTGCCGCCCCCGTTACCGGGCGCGCGGTGCGCTCTTGCCGCACCCTTTCACCGTGGCGTGACCGAAGCCGTCGCCGTCTGCTCTCTGTGGCACTTTCCCTGGGGTCGCCCCCGCCGGGCGTTACCCGGCACCGCTGTCTCGTGGAGCCCGGACTTTCCTCGCGCGAAGTCACCTCCGCCCGCGGTCGCCCGGCCCTCTGGCGAGCCGCGCACTAGCGCCTTCGCGCCCGTCGCTCAACCGGAGAACGCGGCGATCAGCGCATGGAGCACCGTCGCACCCGCCAGCGGCCCCAGCACCAGCATGACCAGGTTGAGCGCGATCACCCAGCCGAGCCGCACCTCAGCCTTGCGGTCGAGGCGCGGTTTCGGCGGCGGCGGCGCGGGTTGCTCGGGCATCGGCGGCCAGTCGCCGTTGAAGTTCACGAACATCGGGTCGCCTCCTCGTCTGCGAAACTCGCGAAAGAGCGAGTTTCGGCGGCACCGGCCCGCTCCCCCACCCGACCGCCCATCAGGATACTTTGTGGGTGGCCGGGTGGGGGATCGGGCCGGTGCCGCCCATGCGCCGAGAGGCGCATCAAAGCATCACCCTCAATCCTTCACCAATACCGCCTTGAGGTTCATGAACTCGTGCATCCCCCATGGCCCCAGTTCGCGGCCGTGGCCGGAGCGCTTGATGCCGCCGAACGGCGCCTCGGGCACCGAGGCGACCATCTGGTTCACCGCGACCATCCCGCATTCGAGGTCGCGGACCAGCCGCTCGCGCTCGGCGTCATCGTTCGTCCAGATCGACGAACCGAGCCCGAACGGAACGTCGTTGGCGAGCGCGATCGCCGCGCCGAGGTCGTCGGCCTTGAACACCATTGCCACCGGCCCGAACAACTCCTCCTTGGCAAAGTCGCTCTCGGGGTCGACGTCGAGTAGGATGCCCGGCGTCAGGTACGCGCCCGGCAGGTCGGGCTTCTCCGCCCCGAACAACAGCCGCGCGCCCTCCTCCCGGGCGCGCGCCACCTGCTCGATCACCGTGTCGCGCTGCTCGAAGCTCGACAGCGGGCCGATGTCGTTTGCCTCGTCTATCGGATCGCCGACTTTCGCCGCGCGCATCGCCGCGGAGAACTTGTCGAGGAAGGCGTCGAAGACCTCGGCATGGACGATCATCCGCTTGGCACAGATGCAGGACTGGCCGGCATTCTGGATACGCGCGGTGGTCGCGACCTTCGCCGCCTCGTCGAGGTCGGCCGACGGCAGGACGATGAACGGGTCCGACCCGCCCAGCTCCAGCACCACCTTCTTCAGCGCGCGGCCCGCCGCCTCCGCCACCTTTTGCCCCGCACCCTCGCTGCCCGTCAGCGTGACAGCGGCCACCCGGTCGTCGGCGATCAGCGCCTCGACCGCGCCCGACTTGATGGGCAGGTTGGTGAACAACCCCTTGGGCGCGCCCGCCGTCCGCACCATCTCCTCGAGCAACGCACCGCATTCCTGCGTGATCGATGCATGCTTCAATAGCCCGACATTGCCCGCCAGGATTGCGGGGGCGAGGAAGCGGACGACCTGCCAATAGGGGAAGTTCCACGGCATCACCGCCAGCACGATGCCGATCGGCTGCCACGTGGCGATGGCGTGCCCGCCCTTGGTCTCGACGCGCTG